>JBQCEN010000077.1:0-10476 GCA_051960215.1 Pararhizobium sp. | reverse complement strand
CGCGGCACGCGCGTGCGCTTCCACCCGGACGCCGACATCTTCGGCCGCGGTGCGAAATTCGATCCGGCCCGCCTCTTCCGCATGGCCCGCTCGAAGGCCAAACTCTTCGGCGGCGTCGAGATCCGCTTGCGCTGCGCGCCGTCACTGCTCGCCGAGGGCGACGAAATCCCCGACAGCGCCACGTTCCACTTCCCGGGCGGGCTCAAGGACTATCTCAAGGCCTCGCTCGGCAAGGAATTCCAGGTCACCCGCGAGATCTTCGCGGGCCGTTCCGAGCGTGCCGGGGGCCACGGCAGCCTTGAATGGGCCGTCACCTGGTATGGCGGCGATGCCTTTATCCATTCCTACTGCAACACGATCCCGACCGGCGAAGGCGGCACCCACGAGGCTGGCTTCCGCATCGCCCTGACGCGCGGCCTCAAGGCCTATGCGGAGCTGACCGGCAACAAGCGGGCTTCGCTGATCACGACGGACGACGTGATGATCTCGGCCGCCGGGATGCTCTCCGTCTTCATCCGCGAGCCGGAATTCGTCGGCCAGACGAAGGACAAGCTGGCGACGGCGGAAGCCCAGCGGATCGTCGAGAACGCGATCCGCGATCCCTTCGACCACTTCCTTGCCGACGCGCCCGCCGAGGCGGACAAGCTCCTCGAATGGGTCATCGAGCGCGCCGAGGAGCGCGTCCGCCGCCGCAAGGAGCGCGACGTCTCGCGCAAGACGGCCGTGCGCAAGCTGAGGCTCCCGGGCAAACTTGCCGACTGCTCGCAATCGGTGGCCGAGGGCGCCGAGCTCTTCATCGTCGAGGGCGATTCGGCCGGTGGCTCGGCCAAGCAGGCGCGCAACCGCACGAACCAGGCGATCCTCCCGTTGCGCGGCAAGATCCTCAACGTCGCCAGCGCCGGCCGCGAGAAGCTCGGCGCCAACCAGCAGATCGCCGACCTGATCCAGGCGCTCGGCTGCGGCACGCGCTCGAAGTATCGCGAGGAGGACTTGCGCTACGACCGCATCATCATCATGACGGATGCCGACGTCGACGGCGCGCATATCGCTTCGCTGCTCATCACCTTCTTCTACCAGGAGATGCCGGAGCTCATCCGCGGCGGCCACCTCTACCTCGCCGTCCCTCCGCTCTACCGCATCACGCAGGGCGGGAAGACGCTTTATGCCCGCGACGACGCACATCGGGCCGAATTGATCGCCAGCGAGTTCAACGGCAAGGGCAAGATCGAGATCGGCCGCTTCAAGGGCCTCGGCGAGATGCTGCCGGCGCAGTTGAAGGAGACGACGATGGACCCGGCGCGGCGGACGCTGCTCAAGGTCGCGATCGACATGGAAGATATCGAGGGGACCCGCGGCGCGGTCGACAGCCTGATGGGCACGAAGCCGGAGGCGCGCTTCCGGTTCATCCAGGAACGCGCCGCTTTCGCCGAGAACCTCGACATCTGAGGCATCCGCAGCATCATGGCATTGCCGCACTCTGTCTCTAGAGCGTGCCGAACGTCACGGCTGGACCTGCCATGAAGTCGGTTCTTGTTCTGATGATCATCCTCGGGTGCGACGACAGCGAGACGCTGTGCCGCCACCTGAAGACCGTCGACGGCGGTTACCGGAGCGTCGCGACCTGTACCGATGCCTCCACGCAGGAGATCATGAAGTTCTCGGGCGTCGACTATCCGGTCGTCGTCGCCCGGTGCGAGACGTCGGACCAGCTCGGCATCGCGACGGCGGATGCCGCGCCGGGCGAACCACCATCCCCGGAAGCGACCGAGCCCGACGCCGGGCCTCCGGATCTCTCGATCCGCGCAGGCGCGGCGACCGTCGTCGCCTGGACGGAATCGGCGGCAGCGAGCGCCTGGCACCACATCCCCGGCACGGCGGAAGTGCGGACCTTCATCGGCACCCAGGGAGAGCGCGTCTGGAAGGCCTTCTCGAGCCGTGTGCCCTGGGGTCGTGACGACGACCCCTCATAGCCGTCAGGCGGCGTAGCCGATCGCCGCGTCCGCGTGCCTCCGTACATCGTCCCGGAGCGCCGCGCGGCCGAAGCGCTCGACGAGCACCAGAAGGTCGGCGACGAGCGGCGAGCGCCGCGCCGCCTCGGCATGACGGGCGATCAGGCGCTGCGGGATTGCGATTGACGCCTCCTGGCCCGATTCACGCTCGGCTGCCCGCCAAAGCGTGACCGCGTCCACGAAGACCGCGTTCAGATCCGTTGGGATCGTCGCCTTCCTGAAAAGCGCGCGCATGCTTCCGGCGCCGCCGTCGACGAGGATCGCCCGAACGCGGCGCTCGTCGCTCCCGCTCAGGCTGACGATGGCGGCGACGAAGAAGTCGACATGCCCGCGGCAGAGCGCGTCCATGAGGAACGACGGCGTCAGGCGGCCCCGGATCCTCAGATGCTCGGCCAGCGCCGGGAGGTCTGCTGCCATCGTATCAGCCGCAAGGCGCAACGTCGCGCTGCGGCAGGCATCGCTCGTAACCCGCCGAAGCCTTTCCGCCCCGATCGTTGCCGTAACGAGACCGTTCGAAGACAAGGCATCGCTGATGCTCTCCATCAGTTCGTGACGGAGGTCGCCCGGCAGGTCGTGCCGGTCGAGGAGCTGGGCGCGAATCTCGGCGACCATGCCGAAGCGTTCGAGGATACGGCGAAGCGACACGGCCGCGATCGCCGCATGGGCGTTGTCCAGGAGTTCGCCCACCGCCTCGCGGCACCCGACCTCCGCCAGCGCCGCGCTGACCGCGCGCGAAAGCCCGAGCCGTGACGCGATGGCGCGCTGCATAGCAGGCCGGTCGTCCGCGACGAGATCGATCAGGTCGGCATCGACGAGGACGCGGGAGCAGGAGAGAACGAGCGTCGCGACCTCGACCTGGTCCTGCGCGAGCGCGCACATCAGCGCCCTCGGGGCATCAGGGAAAGGCGCCAGCACGTGCGCCATCGCAAGTCGGACCCTAGGCGACGGATCGTCGAGCAGGAACATCATCGCCGCCTCGGCCGCGTGTCGGTCGTCGCCCGAGAGACTTCCCGCGACATAGGCCTCGGCCAACGCTTCCGCCGCCCGCACGCGTTGTCCGGTCGCGGCGGTGCCCGCCCATCGCAGGAAGGCTTGAACGATCATGAGAACCCCCGGCCACGCAATCGAAGACTTGAGCTTCGAGGCTAGCGGCAAAAGGTTTACGTCCTCTTTACCATCTTTCTTAACGGGCCGGCGCCGGCTGCACGCTGGATTTGCCGCAGTTCCCGCCCCTATAAGAAGAAGGAGCAGCATCAAGGGAGGCGGCGATGCGCGGCCAATATCTCGAAGAGTTCGAACCCGGCCAGGTCTTCCGGCACAGCTTGCGACGCACGATAACGGAAGCGGACAACATGCTGTTCTCCAACATGACTTTGAACCCGCAGCCACTCCATATCGACTTTGCCTTCGCCGCAGGGACGGAGTGGGGCCAGCCGCTGGTCAACTCGCTCTTCACCCTCGGCCTGATGATCGGCATCTCGGTCAATGACACGACGCTCGGCACGACAATCGCAAATCTCGGGATGACGGAGGTCGTGTTCCCTCACCCGCTCTTCCACGGCGACACGCTGCACGTCGAAACCGAAGTGATCTCCGCCCGCGAATCGCGGTCGAAGCCCGACCGGGGCATCGTCGAGTTCCAGCATCGCGCCTTCAATCAGAACGATGTTCTCGTCGCCCGCTGCAATCGCCAGGCCATGATGCGCAAGCGGCCGGCCGCCTGATGCGCTCCTATCTTTTCGTTCCCGCCGATCAGGAGCGCAAGATCGGCAAGGCGCTCGACAGCGAGGCCGATTGCATCATCCTCGACCTCGAGGATTCCGTCGCAGCCGGACGCAAGGCGGTCGCGCGCGCCATGGCGCGCGATGTTCTCCTCGCAGCACGCCCGGAGCGGCCGCGCCCTGCCCTGATGGTCCGCGTGAATGCCTTGAACACCGCAATGGTCGAGGACGACTTCGAAGGCGTCATGGAAGGGGCACCCGCCGCCATCCTCCTGCCGAACCCGCGGAGCGGAGCGGACGTCCAGCATCTCGCCGCCCTGCTCTCCGTTCACGAGGCGCGCCTCGGCCTTGCGCAGGAGAGCACGGCAATTACCGCTCTTGCCGGCGAGACCGCGACGGGCGTCCTGAGCGCCGCCTCCTTTGCCGGCCGCACACCGCGGCTGAAGGCTTTGTCCTGGGGAGCGGAAGATCTCGCCGCCGACGTCGGCGCATCGGAAAACCGCCGGAAGGATGGCTCCTACGGCGACGTCTTCAGGCTTTCCCGAAGCATGACGTTGCTCGCCGCCGCCGATGCCGGCATCGAGGCGATCGATACCGTCTTCACCGATTTTCGCGATGAGGCGGGACTCGAGCACGAATGCCGCGCGGCCCTTCGGGATGGCTTTTCAGGCAAGCTCGCGATCCACCCCGCGCAGCTCGCGACGATCAACCGCGTGTTTACGCCGGGTGAATCCGAGGTCGAGCGCGCGCGGCGGATCGTGGCGCTGTTCGCGGAGGCAGGACCGGAGGCGGGCGTCCTCGGCCTCGACGGCAGGATGCTCGACCGCCCGCATCTGCGTCAGGCGGAGCGGCTCCTCGCCCGCGCGGCCGCGATCAGGAAGGGCTGAGATGCGTTCAGTCGTTCCACTTCGGCCGCAGCATCTCGAACGTTCGTGAACCGTCGGCAAAATCGAAATAGCCGAGGCGCGCGAGCGGTGCGGCCTTGGTCATGTCGATCCGCCCATCGACGATGACGCTCGCATCGATGTGGATGCCGACGACTTCGCCGAAGACGACAATATTCTCCGAGGGTCCGCCGTCGAGCCCTTTCGGCACCATGATCTCCGTCACCCGGCATTCGAGCGCCGCATAGGCCTCCTTGACGTATGGCGCGTCGACAACCACGCCGGGCGCAGCCGTCAGCCCGCTCAGCTCGAACTCGTTGATGCCGTAGGGCGCGTTGATCGATGAGGCGTTCATCCGTTCGGCAAGGTCCCGGCTCGCCAGGCTCGCCGTGAAGACGCCGGTTTCCCCGGAATTCTGCGCGCTGTGCTTGCGGCCGGCCGAGGAGAACATGACGAGCTTCGGCTTGTCGGAAATCGCATTGAAGAACGAATAGGGCGCGAGGTTGAGTGACCCGTCCCTGCCCTTCGTGCCGATCCAGCCGATCGGTCGCGGCGCCACGATCGCCTTGAACGGGTCGTGCGGCAGGCCGTGATCGTTCTTGCTGGTGCGGTAGAACATCCTCAGTCGTCCCCGCCGACCCAGCTCACCACCTCTGCAAGCTCCGGCCGCGCGCGCTCGAACGGCGGTTGCTGCGGCGTTCCGATGTTCACGAATCCCGCGATCTTCTCGTCCGCCTTGACGCCGAGGATCGCCTTGGCTTCGGCGTCGTAGGCAATCCACTCGGTGATCCATGCGGCCGAGAAGCCGAGGGCGCTCGCCGCGATCAGCAGGTTCATGCCGGCAGCGCCCGCCGAGAGAACCTGTTCCCACTCGGGGATCTTCGGATGCGGCGCGGCGCGACTGACGATCATGACGACGACCGGCGCGCGCGCCAGCCGCATCCGCTCGATCTCGCGGGCCGATTCGGTGAGCTCCGGCGTCTTCCTTTCCGCAAGTGCCAGGAGCTTTTCGCCGATCCTCAAGCGCTCGTCGCCCCGGAACACGACGAAACGCCAGGGCGCGAGCTTGCCATGGTCGGGCACGCGCGCCGCAATCCGCAGCATCTCCTCGATCGCTGCCCTGTCCGGTCCCGGTTCACCGAGTTGCAGCACCGGGATGGAGCGCCGCGTCTCCATGAAGGACTTCAAATGGGCATCGACGGACATGGGCGCCCGGCCTTTCGTTCTGTTGCTTCGGGAGATTTGGCCTTGAAAAGGCCATCGGTTTTGGGTTCAAGTGGCGCGTCGTCCGGGGAAAGTCAACGCTTTGGCATCCAATGTTCTTTTCTGAGAAATCGCTGCTGACGGCATTCGCGATGGCCGCGATGGTGCTGCAGCCGGCGATCTCCCGGGCCGACCCGCCATTCAAGGACTTCACCAATGAAGGGCCGCGGATCAACCTGCCCGGCCTGACCGAATACGCACCCGCCGGCCGTGATTCGTCGAAGACCGCGACGCTGCGCTCCCTGAAGATGGACGCCCGCCTTACGAAAGGCGGCAAGACGATCGACCGCGGACTCGTCTGGCGCGTCTTCAACCCGGTGCCGGCGACAGACGGCAAGCTTCCGCTGGTGGCAACAGCCCACGGCGGCAGTGCGACCTTCGCCTTCCAGCCCGGCGAGTATCTCGTCAACGTCGCTTTCGGCCGCGCCAGTGTCACGCGAAAGGTCGTGGTGCCGCGCACCGGCCCCGTGCCGCAGGAATCGCTCGTGCTCAACGCCGGCGGGCTGCGGCTCAACGCCATTGCCGGCAACGACGTCAGCATCCCGTCGAACAAGCTGACCTTCTCGATCTACACGAGCGACAGCAAGCCCGGCCAGAAGGGCGGTCTCGTCGCCGCGAAGATCAAGCCGAACACGATCATCCGGCTGAATGCCGGCACCTATCATGTCGTCTCGGACTACGGGAAGGTGAACGCCGTCATCGGCGCCGACATCCGCGTCGAGCCCGGCAAGCTGACGGAAGCGACGATCCAGCACCACGCCGCGCAGATCACGCTGAAGCTCGTCTCGGCTGCCGGCGGCGAAGCGATCGCCGATACCGCGTGGTCGATCCTCACGTCAGCCGGGGACATCGTCAGCGAGAGCGTCGGGGCCTTCCCGTCGCTGGTGCTGGCGGAAGGCCGGTACACGGCGGTGGCGCGAAACAAGGGCCACATCTACCAGCGCGACTTCGACGTGAAGTCGGGCCGCAATCACGATGTCGAAGTCCTCCTGAAGCCTTAGCTTCCGACGGCATCCTCCCTCGCGTGAACGGCGGCGCCGACCGCGCCGCCTTCATGACTTCGCGGCTCAGCCCAGGAGGCGCGCGCGCTTGATGTCCGGCGGCGTCGCTTCGTCCACGAGCATCGCCGTCGCCGCTTCGAGCGACATCGGCTGCTGGTCGCGGCTGCCAAGCCGGCGGATGTTGACGGAACGCTCCTCCGCCTCGCGCTTGCCGCAGACGAGGATGACCGGCACCTTCGTCACCGAATGCTCGCGGACCTTGTAGTTGATCTTCTCGTTCCGAAGGTCGGTCTGCACCTGCAGGCCGGCCGCCTTGAGCACAGAGGCAACCTCCTGGGCATAGGTATCGGCGTCCGACGTGATGGTCGCGACCACCACCTGCACCGGCGCGAACCAGAGCGGCAGGTGGCCGGCGAAGTTCTCCAGCAGGATGCCGAGGAAACGCTCCATCGAGCCGCAGATGGCGCGATGGATCATCACCGGCTGCCGCTTCTCGGAGTCCCGATCGATATAGAAGGCGCCGAAGCGCTCCGGCAGGTTGAAGTCGACCTGCGTCGTGCCGCATTGCCATTCGCGGCCGATGGCGTCCTTCAGCGTGTATTCGAACTTCGGGCCGTAGAATGCGCCCTCGCCCGGCAGAATGTCGGTCTTGATCCGATTGCCTGACCGGACCCGGATCGTCTCCAGCACCTCGCCCATCACCGCCTCGGCCCGATCCCAGAGCGCGTCGCTGCCGACCCGCTTGTCGGGGCGGGTCGAAAGTTTCACGGTGATCTCGTCGAAGCCGAAGTCGGCATAGGTCGAGAGGATCAGGTCGTTGATCTTCAGGCATTCGTCGGCAAGCTGCTCGTCGGTGCAGAAGATGTGCGCATCGTCTTGCGTGAAGCCGCGCACCCGCATCAGCCCATGCAGCGCCCCGGACGGCTCGTAACGATGCACGACGCCGAATTCGGCAAGCCGGACGGGGAGTTCGCGATAGGATTTGAGGCCATGCTTGAAGATCTGGACATGGCCTGGGCAGTTCATCGGCTTCAGCGCGAAGATGCGCTTGTCCTCGGCTTCCTCGTCGGCCGATTGAACCGCGAACATGTTCTCCTTGTACCAGCCCCAGTGCCCCGACGTCTGCCACAGGGACGAGTCGAGCACCTGCGGCGCGTTCACCTCCTCGTAATCAGCGGAAAGGCGACGGCGCATGTAGCTGACGAGGGTCTGGAACATCCGCCAGCCCTTGGAGTGCCAGAAGACGACACCCGGTCCCTCTTCCTGGAAGTGGAAGAGGTCCATCTCGCGGCCGAGCCGCCGATGATCGCGCTTCTCCGCCTCCTCCAGCATGTGGAGATAAGCTTCAAGCTCCGCCTGGTCGTGCCACGCCGTCCCGTAGATGCGGGTCCGCATCGGGTTGTTTGAATCGCCCCGCCAGTAGGCGCCGGCGACCTTCATCAGCTTGAAGGCCGTTCCGATCTGCCCGGTCGACGCCATGTGCGGACCACGGCAAAGGTCGAACCAGTCCCCCTGCCGGTAGATCTTCACGTCCTGGTCTTCGGGGATCGCGTCGACGAGCTCGACCTTGTAGCCCTCGCCCATGTCGGCGAAGGTCTGCTTCGCCTTCTCGCGCGACCAGACCTCCTTGGTGAACGGCGCATTGCGCGCGATGATGTCGCGCATCTTCTTCTCGATCTTCGGCAGGTCGTCCGGCGTGAACGGCTCGTTGCGCGCGAAGTCGTAGTAGAAGCCGTTCTCGATCACCGGCCCGATCGTCACCTGCGTCCCCGGATAGAGCTCCTGGACCGCCTCCGCCATGACATGCGCCGCGTCGTGCCGGATCAGTTCCAGCGCGCGGGGGTCCTCCCGCGTGACGATCTCGATCCGCCCGGCCGAGACCGGATCGGCGAGGTCCTGCAACCGGCCATCGAGAGCAATCGCCACGGCCTTCTTCGCCAGAGACTTCGAGATGGATTCGGCGACATCGCGGCCGGTCGTGCCGGGGGCGAACTGCCGGACGGAATTGTCGGGAAATGTGAGAGAGACGGCGTCGGCCATCGGGCTTTCTCCTATCCAGTCCCGCCAACGAATGCGGGTGGTGACACGGGCGTTCGGGACGCGCCGGCGGTTTAGCGGCAGAGCGCGGCGGCGTAAAGGGCGAGCCCGAAGGCTGAAAGCGGCTGGTCAGCCGCCGCGGACATGCCAGAGGCGCCACGGCGCCCACCAGCAACAGCGTGTCTCCAGGCGCTCCGGCACGTTGTCGATGCCGTGCGTCCCTCCGGGACCGCAGCGCATGACGCGAAAGAGCGCCATCCACCCGCCGCGCCACAACCCATGCCGCGCCACCGCCTCATAGGCGTATTCGGAACAGGTTGGCATATGCCGGCAATGGCTGCCGACGAGGCCGGAAAGCGTCAACTGGTAGAGGCGGACGAAGCCCGTCCCGAAGAGCCGGCCGGGCGTATGCGGCCAAGGGCCGGAGAAGTTACGCATGGTCTTCGCCTGCTTCATCGAGGATGATCTCGACCTTTCGGAGCATCTCGCTCACCGAGATCGTCGCGGTATCCCATAGCGTCTCGAATTGAACGGTCTCGTATCCGTGCACGAGGCGATGGCGCGTGGCGGCTGCCTCTTTCAACTCGAGATGTTCATTAATCGCCGCGAACTCGAGAAACTTGACGATGAGGCGATTGCAGATCTCTCCGACTTGCTCGACCGCCTTCGTCAGCGCCAGTTGCGCAATCTCATCTGTTCGTACGTCCTCATGCGAGATAGCGGAGGTCACCCGAGAGGTCCGCCGACATGCCTCACGAAGGGCGACCAACACGTCGATCAGCGCTTCAGGCAGATCCCGGATCATAATGCGCGGAAATCGCGGCTGATGCGTCCGAAAACCCGCGGCGAGAATTCACCTTCAGTGCGCACATCGACCCGAACACCGATGGCCGCCTTCAACTCGTCTTCCAAGCGCGCCAAATGGAAATAGGTAAGGTGCTCTTTCCGCTTCACTAAAATATCCAGGTCGCTTTCGTCGGTGTCCTCTCCCCGTGCCACCGACCCGAATATCCGCGGATTTGCAACCGGATACCGGTCGAGGATGCCGAGGATCGCATCCCGGTGCCTCGCAAGCGCTTCTGATGGACGCATCGCCGTTCCCGCTTCTAGGCCGCCGCGCGCTGCCGCTCGATCTGGTCGATCGCGTCGACCACGGCGTCGAAGGTCAGCATCGTCGAGGCGTGACGCGCCTTGTAGTCGCGGACCGGCTCGAGGAACTTGAGGTCGGCGAAGCGGCCCTCCGGCGGCGGACCGTTCTCCTTCAGCATCTTCAGCATCGTCTCGCGGACGGCTCTTAGCTCCTCCGTTCGCGCACCCACGATATTGCGCGCCATGATGGAGGACGAAGCCTGGCCGAGCGCGCACGCCTTCACGTCGTGTGCGAAGTCGGTCACGGTATCGCCATCCATCTTGAGCCAGATGCGCACCTTCGACCCGCAGAGCTTGGAATAGGCCGAGGCCGTCGCGTCGGCATCCTCCATCGTCCCAATCCGAGGGATGTTCCCGGCGAATTCCAGGATGCGGGCGTTATAGACATCGTCGATCATTCGCACTCGCCTTT
>JBQCEN010000076.1:0-3297 GCA_051960215.1 Pararhizobium sp. | reverse complement strand
CAGGTCGCCTATGGCGAAGCGACCCTCGAGGATATCCGGTGCGCCGGCGGGCCGGTCGACAGTGCGACGGTCGATATCGACGCGCGGCCGGGCGTCGCAGAGGCATGGATCGGTGCCGGGCCGGCCGATCTCGCACAGGTTACCTCGCGCACGCTATTCAAGCCCGCTCGCCTCGTCGATGCACGCCTCGTCCGCGTCGACGGCTATGCTCATGCCAACGCAACGAACTCCGAGGCCACGGCCCTGCGCTTCTCGGGAGACGATATTCGCGAAGGCGGCGTCAAGACCGTGTCGACGCGCCAGACGATCTCGACGCTGCTTTCCTCGCTGGTCGGCGACCTCGACCTCAAGGCGGACGTGCTCGGCCTGCCGCTCGCCACGCCGGCGCTCGTCGAGCGGGCGCTTGCGACGACGCTCGCCGGCGCGACGCAGCCGCTCGACGCCGCGCTCTCGAACGTCCTCCTCGCCCTCGGCATCAGGATCGGCGAAGCCGACATCCGCGTCACGGGCGTCGACTGCGGCAGGCCGGTCCTCGTGCAGTGACCCTGGTAGCAGAGTTTGGGCTATGCTGCCAACGCGTTGTATTCGCTAGCTGAATCCTACACCTGATGGACAGGACAGGATTTTGCCGGCATAATTTAGAGGTCCTTCATTGGGGTTCATCGCATGAGCACCATCAGATCGAACAGGGATATGGAACTGCAATTGAGGGGATACGGGCTGACGACGGCGCAGATTCTCTATCGCCTTCCCGACCACCCGGCGCTGTTGCAGACGTTCGTCTGGCAGCATTACGACCTGGCTCCCGACTTCCCGGAGATGTACGGCTTCCTGCGCTTCTGGGAGGAGACGCTGGAGGGCGCGCTCCACTCGGTGCGCTACACCCATCGCCGGCTCATCGCCGCCTCCGAATGGCGCTCGGTCAGCGGCGAGATCGCGCTGCACTGACGGCTCCCACGGACGGGAAGACCGGCCGGCTTGGATCACGGGTGCGTTTGCTCTAAGAGGCTGCCTTCCCGACCCAAGTGGATAAACGGCATGGCAGCCTCCTCCCCAATCGATGAAGACGCGCTCGCGGAGGCCTATAATCGTGCGCTCTCGCTCGAGAAGGCCGGCGATCTCGATGCGGCTGCCGCAGCCTATGCCGAGGTGCTCGCGCTCGATCCGGAAGATCACGGCGGCGCAGCGGTGCGGCTTGCCAGCATGGGCCGCGGCGACACGCCGCCGCGCGCCCCGCAGGCCTATGTGACGACGCTTTTCGACCAGCATGCGGAGGTGTTCGACACCGTCCTCGTCGAGGACCTCGGCTATTGCGTGCCGCTCCTCCTGCGGCAGCGGCTGCAGGCGCTGGGCCTCGGGCCGTTCCATCGGCTCCTCGACCTCGGCTGCGGCACCGGGCTCACCGGCGGCGCACTCCGCGACATGGCGGGACATATCACCGGCGTCGACCTCTCCGAGGAGATGGTCGCGATGGCGGACGATCGCGAGGTCTACGACGACCTCTATGTCGGCGACATCGTCGACTTCGTGGCCGAGGACGATGAGACGCCATGGGATCTCGTGACGGCGACGGACGTGCTGCCCTATCTCGGCGAACTCGAGCCTCTCCTTGCCGGCGTGGCGCGATGCACCGGGGCCGGCAGCCTCTTCGCCTTTTCGAGCGAAACGTTGCCGGAGGCCGCCCTGGCGGGGCGGCCTTACATGGTCGGGCCGCACCAGCGCTTCGCGCACGCCGAAGGCTATCTCCGATCCACGCTCGATGCCGCCGGCCTCGAGTGGGTCGAGTCGACGCTGATCACCGTGCGCTACGAGAACGGCGAGCCGATCGCCGGGCATCTGGTCATCGCGCGCCGGCGATAGGCCCCTTCATTTCACTGGTGCCGGCTCCAGGCGCCAGACGGCGTGGCTGCCAGCGTAGCGCGCCGGATCGGTCGGGATCGTAATCGCCTCGACCTTGACCCATGGCTCGGCGAAATCGCTGTAGTGGCGCGAGAACACATCGCCGGACTGGCCGGTCGACTGGATGAAGGTCGAGCGGTCGAGATCGGAGAGATCGAAGATGCCGCGATAGCTCGCCGCATTCGTGTTGCCGAACGGGTCCTTTTCGTCCGCCACCTGGCTGACGCCGCGGTCGAGCGTGAACGGGCCACCCGGGCTCGGCAGTTCCACGTCGAAGATGCGGTCGAGTACCGGCACTTCGCTGAACGGCCGGTGGCGGCCGCGGGCCACATGCGCCCTGCCCCAGGTCCAGCGGCTGCGGTCCGCGCCATAGCGCCGACCGAGGTCGGCGAGCGCCGTCTTCAGCGCCCGCGAAAGCTCGGCACCGCAATCCTCCTTCGCATCCGTCGCCCGGTCGTCGCACCAGTCGCGCGCCGCCTTGTCCGAAAGCGCACGCTCCAGCGCCTGGACGCGGATCCGGAACCACGGCTTGAAGGCATCTCCGAGGTCATCGGCATAGATGTCGATCATCGCCTGGCGCACCCAGGCGAGGAAGATCAGCGGCTCAGCGCTGTCCATCGTCATTTCGCCGTTCCACGTCCGCAGGCCACCGATCACCGAGACGTCGACGTCGTCGCGACCGGATAGGAGCTTCAGCATGATCGGCTTCAGCTCGGCGAATGCGCCGGAATAGACGTCGGCCTGCGCGTCGCGCGACGTCTCAGGGGTCTGCTTGCCCTTCGCATCGACAATGAGGGCGTCGATGCGCCGCTGCCGGTAAGGCTCCTCCCAGTCGAAGGTGAGGAAGTGCGGATAGTCCGGCCCGACGATCTTCGTGTTCGCCGTGCCGATCGCGCCGTTCGGCGGGTTCGTCACGCGCGGCAGTTCGGCGAAGGGGATCGTCCCCTTCCAGTCGTAGCGGGCATCCCATCCGGGCACCGGTGCGCGGCCCATCACGGCATTCGAGGGATCGCGCATCGGAACACGGCCGGCCGCGATCATGCCGATCGAGCCGGCCGTGTCGGCGACCACCATCGACTGCATCGGCGTGACGAAGGAGGCCATGCCCTTCTCGAAGTCGGCGACCGTGCGGAAGGTCCACATGTCGAATCCGGCCATCGCGGTCGTGTCGTCATGGGCAAGCGCCGTCCACGACAGCGCCGCGACCTCGTCCGGCGCGAGAAGCGGGCCGAGCCGACCGTAGGAGGGCGGCAGGAGCGGGCCGTGGCGCGTCCAGCGCCGCGTGAAGGCGACGTCCTCGCCGCCGCGCACATGGATCGTCTCAGCCTTCTCACCAAAGCGCGCCCAGCCTTCCGGTGTACGGTATTCTCCCGGCCGCTTCGGATCGGTCTTCTCGAC
>JBQCEN010000075.1:0-5780 GCA_051960215.1 Pararhizobium sp. | reverse complement strand
ACCAAACTTGCTGCGGATCTGAGCTGTCAACTCGTCGCGGTGGGCAAGCACGCACGCCTTGGTTTCGGTCTCGGCCACCATGCGCCCCGCGACCGCAGAAAGCATGATCGTCTTGCCCGCTCCGGTCGGGGCGACGCCGAGGGTGTTTCCATGCTCGCCGAGCGCGCGGACGCTGCGCTCGACGAACTGCTTCTGGCGGGGCCGCAGCAGCATGGCGTGCTCCTCACTGTGCCCAGGAGGGGCGCACGCCCGGCTGCGGCATCGAGGACTGGGGAGCAAAAGCTGGGGGCTGCGGCGGCGCCACCGTGCCGGCCGCGCCCATGATGGCGGCGTATTCCTTGTGGTCCGGCGTCACCGCCGCACGAACCTCGTTCTTCTCGTCGCCATTGGTGTCCGTGCCGATGTCGATCTTGGCCACGAACTCGAGCCCGTCGAGATCGGCGAAGCTGCTGATGCGGCGGGCGGACTGCGCCTGTGCAGAAAGGTCCTTGTCCGAGATGCCGCGCGCAGAATTCAGCATGCCGCGGATCAGGCTGCGGCCCATGTTTGCCCAATCCGGACCCTTAGGGCTGTAAAGCCCGATCAGGGTGAAGATCTTCCGTCGGGCATAGGGTCCTTCGAGCACCGTGAACTCACCCGAGAGGTAGACCGAACCGGTCGTTCCCCGCGTGGCGTATCCACCGGTCCAGCCTTGCGCCGGGTCGTCGAAACCGCCTGGGCGGATCGTCAGGCGGACCTTGGCCAGCGTGCCCTTGGGGATGATGTTGGTGTTCTGCTTGGCGTCGTTGAAGTCGTTCCAGGATCCAGACATGGCTGGGCTCTCCTCGTTCAGGCGTTTTCGGATTGGGTGGGGGTGTCAGTGCCTGGGGCGGTGGCGGCCGGTGATGGGCTGCGGTAGTCGAGCCGCTCGGAAGCGGGTTTAATCGGCCCGCGGATCTTCGCCATGAGGCGGCCGAGATGCGGCTCCTCCACCGACAAGAGCCGGCCGGAACGGTCCTTCGCGGGGAAGTTCCAGGGATTAATGGTCTGGCAGACAAAGGCGCGGTACGGCGTGCCGGCCTCGTCCTTGATCTCGGCCATCGTCAGGACTTCATCGACGATGCCGGGGAGCTCGAGGCCGGTCTTGGACCCGTCGATCTGCGCCGAGAAGACGCGTCGGTTGAAGTCGTCGAGCTTCTCGTCGAGGATCCCGACGAACCAGACGTTCTTGGTTCGCGTGTGCTGCAGATGGGTAAGCCACGCGATCATCTCGCGGCCGTGCAATCCGTATGCGCCGCGGATGTCGGGCTTGCCGGTCTTTTCTGAAAAGGCTTCCGGCTGACCCTTGCACCATTGGAAGCAGAGCCTGGCCGCAACGGTGATCGAGTCGATGAATATGGTCTGGTAGCGGTCGAGCCCTGATGGATCGCCGAAGCGATCGCACACCGCAGCGTGGTGGGCGTCGCTGTAGACCTGATCGTCCCGGAGGGCCGGATTGGGCCCGCCGATGAAGACGGCGTAGTCGCGGCATTCGGCCCATGTACGCGGTCGGACGCTGTCACCGGACCAACCTTCGATGGCGAGGTCGCCCGCCTCCAGATCGATGAAGAGCGTGGTGGCGGGATCGAGCGTCCACAGCAGACTGGTCTTGCCGATGCCGGACTTGCCGAAAATCGCGCCCTTGATGCCACGCGGTTCGGCGAGCCGCTGATCGGCCGAGATGATGGGGAGGGTCATTTCATTCCTCCCCGGCCCGGATGAGCCTGAAGGTCATCTTGCCAGTGCGAACCGTACGAGCCGGTTCGAAGATCTTGCGGATGTGAGAGGGCCAGGCTGCGTAAGCGCGCTCGGTAATGTCGAATTTCGTCCTGACGTATTCGGCAGGGTCTTCGCCAGCGGCTCTGATCTTTTCGACGAGTGCAGCAAGGATATGCTGATCCCAGTCGACCCTCTTGGGCGTTGTCACGGCAACGACGACGCCGTCCTCGTCCGCAAGGCGTACGGTGCCGGTGTCCTTTGCGGCCTCCAGGCGCGCCATGGCGGCGCGGTCGGTGTATTTGAGCGCAATGGCCCCGTTGAGCCACTCGCTGATCGCCTCGACGCTGCGCAACCGTTCGCCGGCTTCCTCCTGCAGAAGCGCCAGTTGCTCGGCCGGCATAGCGGCGATGTCGCCGAGCGGCATGAGCCCGAGATCGTCAAGTGAAACGCGGTTGGAATCTCTCATCGCCGCACCTCTCACGCCGCTGGAGTGGTGAAGGTGCGGGCAGTGCTCGCGCGGATCTGCTCGCGCTCGTACTCCTCGATGTCCTCCAGCCGGTACACGACCCGGCCGCCCAGCTTGACGAAGCGCGGGCCTTCGCCCGTCCACCGCCACCGCTCGAGCGTGCGGTGCGAGATGTTCCAGCGCGCAGCCAGATCAATTTGGTTGAGGTGTTTCGTAGCCATCTGTCTGTCCTTCGGTTCCAGTCGAAAACCTGCGGAGAGGATGGCGAAGGATCAGAACTGCGTCGTCGGGACGGAAAGTGGATCGTGAGGGGATGAAATAGGATGATTTTCCCAAGCCCAGGGGGATGGCTGCGGGATACGGATCAGACGAGCCAGGCCGTTGAAAGCAAAAAGCCCGGCTAAACCGGGCTTCGTGGTGGGGGATCAGGAGAACTTGATGTTGAGCCGATATCGGCCCCGCCGATCGGACTGGATGAGCTTGCGCCATTCGGGCTGCGTCTTGAAGAGATCAGACAGACGGGTGCAGGAGGAGCCGGCATCCGCCAGCACCGCCTTGCCGTGCTGCCATGGGCACCCGCTCATGGCCGCATCATGGAGGATCTTCACGACGCGAGCCTGGAACTGCCCGAGCATGTAGGTTCGCTCTCCGAGGGTGACCTCGCTGAAATCATCCCTTTGCTCGAAGACGATCTCCGAGCCGCGCCCCGTGCCCGCCAGTCCGTGCTTGGCCTCAGCCAGATCCCGCTCATCTCGCCGGACAACTAGTTCATCCTGCTTAATCAGGATACCGTTCTCCGGCTGCAACACCACGCAGTAGCGGCCAGAGGGAGCATCGAAGCGCTCCACGCGCAGCGCACCCTCGTGGAACAGACGATAGGCGTCGTGCGCCCTAAGATCCTGAAGCCCGTGAAATAGACTCTGATCTTCGGGGACGCTGCACCACTGGCCTTTGTCCACCTCCTCGTAGCAGCCCTGTTCCAGGCGAACGCCATAGAGGCGCACCGAGACTTTCAGGAGTCCGTTTTCGGCAAGGTAAACCAGATCGCGGTGAGGCAGGTCCCACCGCTCCTCCAGCTCTTCGAGCGCGAAGTACTCCTTCTCGATGCCTGCCATGCCACGGACTCGCCCACTACCATTCGTTCTGCCTTTGTTCTATTTCCTTGACGCGGACGAATCAATCCGTCTATGTCCACATTATCCACATACTGGATGGACCCAATGCAGATGAAGCTCGCCGAACGGCTCAGGGCACGCGCTCAGCAGATGGCGATGAACGCGCGCGAAGTTGCGGAGAAGGCCCGGGTCAACCGGTCGTTCGTCTACGACATTATGCGCGGACGCTCAGAGCATCCGAACCTGGAGAAGCTGGACAAGATCGCCAGGGTTCTGAAGGTCGACCGCAACTGGCTGCTGCACGGCAGGGGTGAGGTCGAAGGCGAAGAGCCCGTGATGGGCGAGGAAGCGGACGGGTTCGTTGCCATCCCCTCGGTCGAGGTCACTGCCTCGATGGGCGGCGGCAAGCTCGTCGCCGACGAGGTGGAAACCGGTGAGCCCTATCACTTCAAGAGCTCCTGGATCACCCATAGCCTGCGCGCCAATCCCGCGAACTTGAGGATCATGCACGTCGAAGGCGACAGCATGATGCCGACCCTTCACGACGGAGATGTCGTCCTGGTCGATCTCGGTCGCGCTCTCCCGACACCACCCGGCATCTTTGTGCTGTTCGATGGAATGGGCCTGGTCGCCAAGCGACTGGAACATATTCCAAACTCCGACCCGCCACAGGTCCGCATCATCTCCGACAATACGTTCTACAGCCCCTATGAGCGGACGGCAGAGGAGATCAAGATCATCGGACGGATCAGGTGGTTCGGCCGAGAGATTTGATGGGGGAAGCGCATTTGTCTGAATACACATCGCAGCAGTTGTCGCTGGAGCAGATCTACACGCGCGATGATCTGAGAGGCATTTTCAGCATCACAGACGCGACGCTCAACACGGGCGTTTTCCGACCAAAGGATACGTCCTCCGTCTGGCTCTTCATCACCGAGGAGAAGACATCGGATCGCACGCAGTACCGCGACCGCCTCGAAGGAGAGACACTGTACTGGCAGGGACAAACATCAGGCCGAACCGATGCACTTATCATCGAGCATCAGCCCCGCGATCTTGAATTGCTGGTCTTCTTTCGCAAGCGCAAATACGAACACCCAGGGGCCGGCTTCCGCTATCTTGGCCCATTCGCCTATGTCAGCCATTCGGGCAGCTCTCCGACAAGCTTCGTCCTCAGGCGGCAAAGTCAGGAAATCGCTGTCATCAGACCCGAGGAGGCCGATGATGAAGCGTTCGATCCTTCCAGCGTGGATGATGCAAGGCAACGAGTGCTGCGCTCGATTGCACAGCGCCGCGGCCAACGTGCGTTTCGCGACGCACTGATGAGCGCCTATGGGGGGCGTTGTGCGATGACCGGTTGCGCTATCGCAGACGTCCTCGAGGCGGCGCACATTTATCCATATCGAGGAGCGGCGACCAATGCCGTGTCAAATGGGCTTCTCTTGCGGGCCGACTTGCACACTCTGTTCGATTGCGGCCTGATCGCCATCGACGCCGTCTCGAGAACGATTCTGGTGTCTCCCCGGCTTAACGACAGCGAGTATGGCGAACTGCACGGCCGGAAGTTACGCTCGCCGCAAACCCCAGCTCAGTTGCCGAGTGAGGCTGCCCTCATCATCCACCGAGCCTCGGCGGGGTTCTAAGGCAGTTTCTGCCACGCGCGGCGCCGCGGCTGGTCCTCATCGTTGCGCCCGCCGCCAGCCGGCGCTTTGCGCTTCCGCCTCGCTGCAGAACCAGCGCTCCCCGTCGCGCTCCTGGATCCGTGTCCGCTCGTAATCGTGCATGCCCGGAACATGATAGATCCGATTGCCGCTCCTGCTGATGTTGCCCTTGATCAAACAACCAATAGATGCAGGCGCCGTGGCCAAAGGGGCGCTGGCTGGAAGACTACGCTGCTCAGCCCGCCATTCCCATGGTGGCTGAAATTCGCCCTGCCAAATCCCTGCTTCCGCAGCGGCGGCCGCAGACTGCTCATTCGCGTAGGCGCCACCGCTGTAGCGCGGCCAGTCCAGGGCCATTCCCGCCCGCACTAGCGCAGCTGCCACGTTCACTCCGTCAGCCCGGAAGCAGTCGCCCACAAACCTACCGTACTGGTCGCGCTCCACGAACTCGCAGCGGAGAGGTCGGGATTGAGCCAGCAGTCTGTCGAGTGCGCCTGCCGCAATGGCTCCGCAGCGGTATGATCGCTGATGCTGGTCTTGGCAGAGTTGCGATGATTCCGGCGCGTCGATGCCGTTGATCCGGACGCGTTCGCCGGCGATCTCGATTGTGTCGCCGTCGATGACCGACGCACGACCAACCAGAGGCTGCACGTTTTCGGCGCCATGCACCGATACTGCCGGACTTGCAACAAACGACAAAGCGGCAAAGATGAACGGCAAGAACGCGCGTGGGGTCATTGGGATGTTTTCGGCTATTTCGGGATGGTTTGAAAGACGCCGCGAGTTGAGGCGGCTTTGTCG
>JBQCEN010000074.1:0-27829 GCA_051960215.1 Pararhizobium sp. | reverse complement strand
AGGAAGCAAATCGAGGACTGCCTACTTCCGGAATTTATCCGCGATGCGGGCGGAAATGTTGTCGCCGAGCGTCCGCCGGAATATACGCCTCCTGCGACGAAGGCCGATAGGTGAGAAAGCGAGAGCAATGACCGCGCGGATGGACAAACGCTTTGCCAAGCTGAAGACCGAGAACCGGCCGGCGCTCGTCACCTATTTCATGGGCGGCGATCCGGACTATGACACGTCGCTCGCCATCATGAAGGCGCTGCCGGGCGCCGGCGCCGACGTGATCGAACTCGGGATGCCGTTTTCCGATCCGATGGCGGACGGGCCGGCGATCCAGCTTGCCGGACAGCGGGCGCTCAAGGGCGGGCAGACGCTGAAGAAGACGCTCGCGATGGCCCGCGCCTTCCGCGAAGGCGACGACGAGACGCCGATCGTCATGATGGGCTATTACAACCCGATCTATATCTACGGCGTCGACCGCTTCCTCGACGACGCGCTTGCCGCCGGCATCGACGGGCTGATCATCGTCGACCTGCCGCCGGAGATGGACGACGAACTCTGCATTCCGGCCCTGAAGAAGGGCATCAACTTCATCCGGCTGGCGACGCCGACGACGGACGACTGCCGGCTTCCCGCCGTACTGAAGAACACGTCCGGCTTCGTCTACTACGTCTCGATGACCGGCATCACCGGCTCGGCGCTTGCCGATACGGAAAAGGTCGCGACGGCCGTCCGGCGGATCAAGGGGCATACGGACCTTCCCGTCTGCGTCGGCTTCGGGATAAAGACAGCCGAGCACGCGCGCGCGATCGGCGCATCGGCCGACGGCGTCGTCGTCGGCACGGCGATCGTCGCCGAAGTGGCCGCCTCTCTCGACGCGGAGAACCGTGCCGGAGCGGATACGATCGCGCGCGTCGAGCGGATGGTGCGCACGCTTTCGACCGGCGTGCGGGCCGCCCGCCTTGCCGCCGCCGAATAGAGAGCCCAGATGAGGGTTCAGCGAATGCTTGAGGAGCTAGCGCCTTGAACTGGATCACGAGCTACGTCCGCCCGAAGATCAACTCCATGTTCGGCCGCCGCGAGGTGCCGGAAAACCTCTGGATCAAATGCCCGGAGACCGGCGAGATGGTCTTCCACAAGGATCTCGAGGACAATCTCTGGGTCATCCCCGCCTCGGGCCATCACATGAAGATCGCCGCGCGCGAGCGGCTCAACCACTTCTTCGACGACGGCGCCTACGAGATCCTGCCGCAGCCGCTGGTGGCGCAGGACCCGCTCAAGTTCCGCGACACGAAGCGCTATAGCGACAAGCTCAAGGAATACCGCACGAAGACCGGACAGGAGGACACGATCCTCGCCGGGGTCGGCAAGGTGAAGGGCGTCAAGCTCGTCGCCTGCGTCCACGAGTTCGGCTTCGCCGGCGGCTCGCTCGGGATCGCGGCGGGCGAGGCGATCGTCGCCGCCTTCGAGCGCGCGATCGCCGAGAAATGCCCGCTGGTCATGTTCCCCGCGTCCGGCGGCGCGCGCATGCAGGAGGGCATCCTGTCGCTGATGCAGCTGCCGCGGACCACGGTCGCCGTCGAGATGCGGAAGGAAGCGGGCCTGCCCTATATCGTCGTGATGACCAATCCGACGACCGGCGGCGTCTCGGCCTCCTATGCGATGCTCGGCGACATCCATCTCGCCGAACCGGGGGCCGAGATCGGCTTTGCGGGCAAGCGAGTGATAGAGCAGACAATCCGCGAGCAGCTTCCCGAGGGGTTTCAGACGTCGGAGTACCTGCTGCAGCACGGCATGATCGATATGGTCGTGCGGCGCCACGACCTGCCGGAGACGATCGCCCGCCTGCTCAAGTTTCTCCAGAACCGGCCGACGGATTTCGACGAGGCGAACGGCGACAACGGCAAGGGGTCGCGCAAGGCCTTGACGCACGCGAAGCAGCCGGCGCAGAAGGCCGGGGCAGGCGAAGAGGTCGGCGCGAGCGAAGGAAATGGCGAGGACGAGCGCGCGGCCCCTGCCAGCATCCACTAGAGCGGCCACGTCGGCTCGGATCGCCCGCGCTGCGTCCGGCGCCAAATCCTCGGCGGTGACGTTCATCGGCCGGCACGATCATGACGTCCGGCCGGCTGAAAAGATGCGCCATCCATCGCCTTCGAAGGTCATCCGATGACGATTCCCCGCACCGAGGCCGCGACACGAGAGATCGAGGCGCTGCTTGCGCTTCATCCGAAGGGCTTCGACCTGTCGCTCGACCGCATCCGGCGGCTGCTCGACGCGCTCGGCAATCCGGAACGGCGGCTGCCGCCGGTCATCCACGTCGCCGGCACGAACGGCAAGGGATCGGCCACGGCCTTCTGCCGGGCGATCCTCGAGGCGGCGGGGCTCAGCGTCCACGTCCACACCTCTCCGCACCTCGTCAACTGGCATGAGCGCTACCGCATGGGCCGCGCCGGCGGCCGCGGCGCACTCGTCGACGACGCGACGCTCGCGGACGCCGTGCGGCGCGTCGCGGAAGCCAATGGCGGGCAGGCGATCACCGTCTTCGAGATCCTGACGGCCGTCACCTTCGTCCTCTTCTCCGAACACCCGGCGGACGCGGCGGTGATCGAGGTCGGGCTCGGCGGGCGCTTCGACGCGACGAACGTGATCGCGGAGCCGGCCGTGTCGCTGATCATGCCCGTCTCGATCGACCACCAGGCCTATCTCGGCGACCGGGTCGAGCTGATCGCGGCCGAGAAGGCCGGCATCATCAAGCGCGGCGTGCCTGTCGTCATCGGTCAGCAGGACTATGAGGCGGCGCTGGAGGTCCTTGTCGCGGTCGCAGGGCGAAGCCAGGCGCCGGCGAGCGTCTACGGCCAGGATTACTTCGCCTATGAAGAGCATGGGCGGATGATCTACCAGGACGACGACGGGCTCCTCGACCTGCCGCTGCCGCGACTCCCGGGGCGCCACCAGGTCGCCAATGCCGCGGCATCGATCCGGGCGCTCAAGGCGGCGGGTTTCCCGCTTTCGGAACGGGCGATCGAGGGCGGGCTGCTCGACGTCGAATGGCCGGGCCGAATGCAGCGCCTCACGTCCGGCCGCCTCGTCGAACGCGCACCGGACGGCGCCGAGGTCTGGCTCGACGGCGGCCACAATCCGGGCGCCGGCAAGGTGATCGCCGAGGCGCTCGCCGAGCTGGAGGAACGCCATCCCCGGCCTCTCTTCCTCATCACCGGCATGATCAACACGAAGGACCCGGTCGGCTACTTCGAGGCTTTCGCCGGGATCGCGCGGCACGTCTTCACGGTGCCGATCCGCCATTCCGATGCCGGCATCGATCCCGTGGCACTCGCCGAGGATGCGGCTGAAGCAGGGCTTTCGGCGGAAGCCTGCGGCGGCGCCGGGGAGGCGCTCGACCTGATCAGGCGGCACTGGGGCCAGGTCGGCAGTCCGCGCATCCTGATCGGCGGATCGCTCTATCTCGCCGGCGATGTGCTTTCCGACAACGGGACGCCACCGGACTGAGCCGGACCGCATCGCCGCGATTGCGCGGGCTGCCCTATCCGTGCGAATCTCGGTCCATGCCCCTTGTCTCGCCGCATAAGGCCAGTCCGCTCATCGACGGGCGCCAGTCGGAACGCGCCATGCTGGTGCGCCGCGGCGTGCAGCGTCTCTTCGGCGAGCTGCGCCTCTCGGCGATCCCCGAACTGCCGCTCGCCGACGGCCGCCGCGCCGATCTCGTCGCGCTGACGCCAAAGGGCGGGATCTGGATCGTGGAGATCAAGTCGTCGATCGAGGACTTCCGCGTCGATCGCAAGTGGCCGGCCTACCGCGCCTTCTGCGACCGCCTGTTCTTCGCGACCCATGGCGGCGTACCGGCGGCGATCTTCCCGGAAGAGTGCGGCCTCATCGTCTCCGACGGCTACGGCGCCGACATCCTGCGCGAGGCACCGGAGCATCCGCTGCCGGCGCCGCGCCGCAAGGCGCTGACGCTGCAGATCGCGCGCATGGCCGCCGACCGCCTGACGGCGGCGGAGTTCGTCGCACATGGATACGACCAGGAAACTTAGAGCGTTTCCACGAAAAGTGGAAACCGGTCTTCCGTTCGGAAACGCGACCAAACAAGGACATAGGCCGTTTTCGCTATTCAGCGGAACGCGGGAATGATTCCAGGCGTGGGATCAGCGCGGTGCGCGCTTGGCGAGGATGCGTTGCAGCGTGCGCCGGTGCATGTTGAGCCGGCGCGCCGTTTCGGAGACATTGCGGTCGCACATCTCGTAGACGCGCTGGATATGCTCCCAGCGGACACGGTCGGCCGACATCGGGTTCTCGGGCGGCTCGACCTTGTCGCCCGGCCGGCGCGTCAGGGCCGCCAGGATCTCGTCGGCATCGGCAGGCTTGGCAAGGTAGTCGATCGCGCCGAGCTTCACGGCGTTGACGGCCGTCGCGATGTTGCCATAGCCCGTCAGCACGATCATGCGGGTCTCGTCGCGGCGCTGGCGGATCGTGCGGATGACGTCGAGGCCGTTGCCGTCGCCGAGTCGCATGTCGACCACGGCATATTTCGGCGGCGCGGACTTCGCCTTGGCGAGGCCTTCCGCGACGGATTCGGCGACGTCGACGATGAAGCCGCGCGCTTCCATGGCGCGGGCGAGGCGGCGGACGAAGGGGCCGTCGTCGTCGACGAGAAGCAAGGTCGCGTCCGGGCCAAGCCCCTCCTTCTCGGTTTCCTCGCTTGCGGTTCGCCGGGTTTCGTCGATCGTCATGTCCATGATCTCCGTCTTTTTATCGTACCCTCTCCGCATTCCCAGATGCTTATCATCCTTTCGCCGGGAGGGGTAAAGCCTGATCTTCGCCGACGGCGTCCATCGCCCGGCGCGGCCAGCGCACGCTGACGAAGGCGCCGGCGGCGGCGCCGTCACGATTGGCGAAAACCAGGCTCGCGCCGGAGCGCTCGAGCAGCGTCTTGGCGATGAAGAGCCCGAGGCCGAGGCCACCGGCGCCGGCCTGCTCGGAGCGCGTGCGGCGGGTCAGGAAGGGTTCACCGATCTGGCCGATGACGTCGGCCGGGAAGCCCGGACCATCGTCGGAGATCGTCAGCTCCACCCTGTCGGAATCATAGGTCGCGACGACCTCGACGGCGTGCTCGGCAAAGTCGACGGCGTTCTCGACGAGATTGCCGAGGCCATAGAGGATGCCCGGATTGCGCCGGCCGATCGGCTCGGCGCCGCCGTCGCCCCTGATCGAGACGCGAAGATCGACACCGAACTCGCGATGCGGCGCGATCACCTCCTCGACCAGCGAGGAAAGCGGCAGGAGGCGCATCTGCGCCTCGTCGTCGGTCGAGAGCGTCGTGATCCGGCGCAGGATGTCGCGGCACCGCTCGCTCTGGCTGCGCAGGAGCTGCAGGTCCTCGCCGAAACGTTCGTCGGAGCCGAGTGCCCGCTCCATCTCGCGGGCGACGACGGAGATCGTCGCAAGCGGCGTGCCGAGCTCGTGGGCGGCGGCGGCGGCGAGGCCGTCGAGCGCGGAGAGATGCTGCTCGCGCTGGAGCGTCAGCTCGGTCGCGGCGAGCGCATCGGCGAGAAGGTTCGCCTCGGAGGAGACGCGGTAGGTGTAGAAAGCGGCAAAGGCCGTGGTGGCGATGATCGAGATCCAGATGCCGCCGTGGAGGAGCAGCGGCATGTGGAAGGAATCGTGGTCGTACCAGGGCAACGGCAGCGAGAAGAAGGCGAGCACCGAGACGCAGAAGATCGCAAGCCCGGCGAGCATCAGCGTGTAGCGCACCGGCTGCGCGGCCGAGGAGATGATGACCGGCACGCAGACGAGGAACGAGAAGGGGTTGGCGAGGCCGCCGGTCATGAAGAGCAGGCCCGTCAGCTGCAGGATGTCGAAGCCGAGCACGCCGAGGGCGGCCGGCGGCTCGAGGCGGTGCGTCGCCGGATAGCGGACCGTCAGGAAGATGTTGAGCCAGGCCGAGCAGGCGATCAGCGCGAAGCAGAGGATCGCCGGGAAGTCGAAGCCGAAGCCGAAGGCGATGACGACGACGGCCGCGCACTGGCCGGAGACGGCGAGCCAGCGCAGGCGCGTGAGCGTCTGCAGGCGCAGGCGGTAGCGCGAGATCCGGTCGTCGAAAAGGTGCATGGAAAGCCGCATCGGCCGGCTCCTTCTTCCGCCCATTTGCCGCGTCCGCCGGCGCTTGTCCAGCGGCGGCATCGTCACGTGCCGCGCGGCTTGGCGCGCACCGTCGGGCTGGCACTCAGCGGGTCCTCCGGCCAGACGTGCTTCGGGTAGCGCCCGCGCATCTCGCTGCGCACCTCGCGCCAGCTTCCCGTCCAGAAGCCGGGGAGGTCGCGCGTCGTCTGGATCGGGCGGTGGGCCGGCGAGAGCAACTCGACGACGAGCGGGAACCGGCCGCCGGCGATCGCCGGATGCGCCGGGAGGCCGAAGAGCTCCTGCACGCGGACGGAGAGCACGGGGTCGGCTTCGTCGTAGCGGAGCGCGATCCGCGAGCCGGTCGGCACCTCGAAATGCGTCGGCGCGAGCCGGTCGAGATCGCGCTGGAGCGCATGGGGGACAAGGCTCGTCAGCCCCTGCACCAGGCTCCCGGAAGAGACGGCGTCGAGGCGCGTGACGCCGGACTGGAACGGCGTGAACCAGGTTTCGAGGCCGGCCAGAAGGCTTGCATCCGTTACCGATGGCCAGTCGCCGCCGAGCGTACGATGCAGGAAGGCGAGGCGGTCGCGCAGCTGCGCGGCCTGCCTGCTCCAGGGCAGCGCTTCGAGGCCGAGGGCGCGGATGCCGTCCGCCAAGCCGGCGGCTGCGGCCTCGCCGGAGGGTGTCGGCAGCGCCGTCTCCTCCAGCACGAGGGCGCCGAAGCGCCGGCGGCGGCGGGCGCGGACCGAGCGGCTCGCCGTGTCGAAGCTCGTCTCCTCGATGGTCTCGATGCGGCCGGCGAGGCGCTCTTCGAGCGTCGCCCGGTCGATCTCGGCGGCGGCGAGCACGCGCTGCGCGGCGGCGCGGCCGGTGAGGTCGACGACGACGAGGAAGGGAGCGCCAGCCAGTCGCTCCGTCTCCTCGAGGACGGCGCCGCGCCCGTTCGCGAGGACGAAGCGTCCGCGCCCGCCGCGCTGCATCGCGATGCGGTCCGAGAAGCCCTCCAGCAGAAGTTCGCCGGCGGCTCCAGGCTGGCGGCCTTCCGTCCCGCCGCCGGCGCGGCGCGCGGTCCGGGCGGCGAGGGCGCGGGCGGCCTTGGCGCGTTCGCCGGGCTCTGCGGCAAAGCGGCGCAGGCGATCATCGAGGTCGAGGGAGGCGCCGCCGAGGCCGGGCTCGCCGACAAGCACCGCGAGACGCGCGGCGGCGGCGACATCGTCGCCGCGCTCGGCTGCGGAGACGACCACCGCGGCGAGACGCGCCGGAAGCGCGAGGCTGCGCATCAGCCGGCCGCGCTCGGTGAGCCGGCCGCCGGCGTCGAGGGCACCGAGGGCGGCAAGGAGCGTCCGCGCCTCGGCAAGCGCGGCGGCGGGCGGTGGATCGATGAAGGCAAGCGCGGCGGGGTCGGAGACGCCCCAGGCGGCGCAATCGAGCACCAGTCCGGTCAGGTCGCCGGAGAGGATCTCGGGCGGCGAGAAGGCCGGCAGCGCCGCCGTCTGCTCCTGGCGCCAGAGACGGACGGCGATCCCGGGCTCGGTCCGCCCGGCGCGCCCGGCGCGCTGTTCGGCAGAGGCGCGGGAGACGCGCACCGTCTCCAGCCGGGTGATGCCCGTTGCCGGCTCATGGACCGGCTGGCGCGACAGGCCGCCGTCGATCACGATGCGCACGCCGTCGATCGTGATCGATGTCTCGGCGACGGCCGTCGAAAGCACGATCTTGCGCTGGCCCGGCGGAGCGGGACGGATGGCGCGGTCCTGCGCGCGCGCGTCGAGCCGGCCATAAAGGGGCGCCAGCACCGTTTCCGGCCCGAAGCGTCCCTCCAGCCGTTCGAATGTGCGCTCGATCTCGCGCTGGCCGGGCAGGAAGGCGAGGATGGAGCCGGTCTCCTTGCGATGCGCCTCGACAATGGCGCTTGCGACCGCCGCCTCGACGGGCTCGCCGGCGGGACGTTCGCGATAGCGGATCTCGACGGGAAAGGCGCGGCCTTCACTGGCGATGACCGGCGCGCCGCCGAGGAGGCGGGCGACACGGGCGGTATCGAGCGTCGCCGACATCACCATGAGGCGCAGGTCCGGCCGGAAGGCGGAACGGATGTCGAGGGCGAGTGCCAGACCGAAGTCGGCGTCGAGCGCGCGCTCATGGAACTCGTCGAAAAGCACCGCCGCGACGCCCGCAAGCTCCGGATCGTCGAGAGCCATCCGGGTGAAGACGCCTTCCGTGACGACGAGGATGCGCGTCTTTCCGCCGGCGCGGCTGTCGAGGCGCATCCGGTATCCGACGGTTCCGCCGGCCTCCTCGCCGAGAAGTGCGGCCATGCGGCGGGCGGCGGCGCGGGCGGCGAGCCGTCGCGGCTCGACGAGGACGATCGTGCCGTCGCCGCGCCAGGGCGCGTCGAGCAGGAACAGCGGCACGAGCGTGGTCTTGCCGGCGCCCGGGGGTGCTGCGAGCACGGCACGGCCATCGCCTTCGAGCGCCCGCCCGAGTTCGGGAAGGACGGCGCGGACCGGCAGGTCGGGGAGTTCGGGCCGCGTTGTCATTGCGCGGCGCCGAGCTCGATCACCGGGCCGCCGGCCGCTTCGGCGTCGGCCGCATCCTGCGTGACGAGGATGACCGGCAGGCCGGCAGCACGGGCCCGGGAAAAGACGAGGTCGCGGACCTGGTCGCGCAGCGCCGCGTCCAGCCGGGAGAAGGGCTCGTCGAGGAGAAGCAGGCGCGGTTTCGAGACGAGGACGCGGAGGAGCGCGACCCGCGCCTTCTGTCCGCCGGAGAGCGTCGCCGGATCACGGTTGCCGAAGGCCGCAAGGCCCACTTCGGCAAGCGCCGCCTCCGCCAGCCTCAGGCGCGCAGCACGGGAGCCGACTGTGGCCGGCAAGCCAAAGGCGACGTTGCCGGCGACCGACATGTGCGGGAAGAGCAGCGGGTCCTGGAAGAGGATGCCCGCCCGGCGCTCCTCCGGCGGCAGCCTCGTCAGTTCGACGCCATCGGCGGTGACGGAACCCTCCGCCTCGAAGGCGGGATCGAGGAAGCCGCCGACATAGGCGATCAACGATGATTTGCCCGAGCCGGACGGCCCCATCACGGTCAAGACCTCGCCGGCCGGAGCCTCCGCATCGAGCGCGACGAGCAACCGGCCGCCAAGCCGGATGCGGATCGCCGAAAGTGTCAGGCCGGAGTGTCTGCTCATCGCCTCGCCGGTGCCGCGTCAGACGCCAAGCGCGCGGCGGTTGCGGAATAGCAAGGCGGGCAGGAGCGAGGCAATCACAAAGCCGAGGAAGGGCGGCACCGCCTGCAGGAAGGCGTAGACGCCGATGACGCGCGGGTTTCCGCCCCCCGCAAGGGCGACCGCTTCCGTCGTCACGGTCGTCAGCCGGCCGGCGCCGACGAGCACGGTCGGAAGGTACTGGCCGATCGACACGGCGAAGCCGACGGCGAGCGCCGTCAGGATCGCGCGGAGCAGCATCGGCAGGCGGACCCGGAAGAAGACCGCGCCGCGGGCGTGCCCGAGAGCGGCGGCGGCGATCTCGTAGCGCCGGTCGAAGGCACGCCAGGGGTCGGAAAGCGAGAGGAAGACATAGGGCAGGATGAAGACGAGGTGGACGAGGACCAGCGTCGCGAAGCGGGCCTCGGCATGGGCGGCGACGGCCAGGGCCTCGAGCCCGAAGACGAAGGAGATCTGCGGGACGATGAGCGGCATGTAGATGACGAGGAGCGCGCCGCGGCCGGCCGGCCGGCCGGTCTCGACCTCGCGTTCCAAGCAGCCGATCGTGAGCAGGATCGCGATCAGCGCCGCGAGCGCCGCGACGGCGAGCGTGGTTTCGAGCGGGCCGACAATCCGGGGCAAGGCGCGGGCCCAGCTGCGCCCGGTGAGGGCGGACGGCAAGGCATCCGGAAACTGCCACAAGCCGGCGACCGACCAGAGCGCGAGGACCGCCAGGCCGGCGAGGACGGTGCCGGCCGAGAGCGTGACGAGGGCGAGGGTCAGCCGCCTCAGCCAGCCGTCACGGCGGAACCGCACACCGCGATCGCGGAAAGAGACGACAAGGCGGCGGACAACCCCTTCGCCGGCGAGCCAGAGGCCTAAGGTAGTGAACGTCACGGCGAGCTGGAGAAGGGCGCCGGCGGAAGCGAGGAAGCGCATCGAAAGCTGCGGGTCGTTCATCCACGCGAGAAGCCGCACCGCAAGCGGCGGCGGCAGCGACGGGCCAAGCACGATCGCCACGTCGACGACCGAGCTCGCATAGGCAAGCACCGCGTAGACGGCGAGGCGCACCTGCGGATAGAGCACCGGCGAAAGCACATAGGCAAATCCGGCGATGCGGCCATAGCCGAGCGAGCGGGCGAGCCTCTCCGTCTCGCGCAGGCGCACCTGCGGCAGGGCGGCAAGCGTCACGAGCAGGAGGAACGGCACCTCCTTGACGACGAGGCCGGCGATCATGGCGAGGCCATAGGGGTCGCCGACGATCAGCAGGTCCGGCGGCTGGCTGAAGCCCGTCGCCCACGGCGAGACGAGGCGGAAGAGAAAACCGGAGGGGGCGATCAGGAAGGCGAGGCCGAAGGCGGCGGAGGCATGGGGCACGGCAAGCAGCGGCGACAGGAGATGCTGCAGCCGGCGGAACACCCGCGTGCCGGACCAGCCGGCGACGAAATGGAAGACGAGCGCCAGCGAAATCCCCGTCGTCACGAGTCCGCTGGCGACGCTGAGGCCGACGGAGCGCGCAAGACCCGGCTGGCCGAAGAGGTCGGCGAACCAGTGGAGGGTCAGGCGGTCGCCCCCGAGCGCCGGAAGGTAACCGAAGGCCGGCAGGATCGTCCCGGCGAGGCCGCAGGCGATCGGCAGGAGGAGGACGGCGAGCGTCAGGATCGGAGCGAACCGCGGCAGGCCGAAGAGAGCCGGGCGGCCGGCCTCAAATCCGCGCCTGCCGTTCAGTTGGCCACTCCGTAGCGCTTCTGCCATTCGGCCTTGATGCGCGTCGTCCAGCTCGGATCGGGCTCCATGATCTGCGGCCCGAGCTTGTCCGGCGGCAGCGTCGCCGGGCCGAGCTCGAGCGCGGCGAAGGCGGCGCGCTGCTTCGGCGGCAGTTTCGCCATCGACAAGACGGTCGGGTCGCCCCAGTAGCGCGGGTCCTGCTTGCGGAGCTGCGCCTCCGGCGAGATCAGGAAGTTTGCGAGCAGCAGCGCGCCCGCCTTGGCCTTGGCGTTGTAGGGGATCGCGACGAAGTGCGTGTTGGCGAGCGTACCGCCGGAGAAGGTGAAGGAGCGGACGGTATCGGGCAGTTCGCCGGCCTCGATCGCCGCCGAGGCCTCGGAGGGATTGAAGGCGAAGATGATGTCGAGCGAGCCGTCGGCGAGCATCTGCTTCATCGCCGGATAGTTCTTCGGATAATCGCGGCCCTCGCGCCAGAGAAACGGCCTCAGCGCGTCGAGATAGGCGAACAGCGGCTCCGTCTCCTTCTCGAAGGTCGCGTCGTCGACCGGACGGTAGAGTTTCGCCTTGTCGTCGACCAGTTCATAGAGAACCTGCTTCAGGAAGGACGTGCCGGTGAAATCGGGCGGCGCCGGATAGGAGAAGCGGCCGGGATGCGCCTTCGCCCATGTCAGCAGCGCCTTCGCCGAGTCGGGCAGGTCGCCCTTCGCCGTGCGCGCCGAATCATAGAAGAAGACGAGTTTCGCGCCGCCCCAGGGACTTTCGAGCCCGTCCGTCGGGACGGTGAAGTCCTTGAGGATCGTCGGCTTGTGCTCGAAGTCGACATATTTCCAGTTCGGGAGCTTCTCCGCCCAGCCGGGCGTCATCAGCAGATGCTGCCGCTTCATCGCGACGAAGTTCTCGCCGTTGATCCAGATCAGGTCGACGGAGCCGTCCGTGTCGCGGCCGGCAGCCTTCTCGGCAACCACCTTGGCAAGCGCGTTCGCCGTGTCGTCGACCTTGACGTCGACGACGGTGACGCCGAAGCGCTTCTTCATCTCGCCGGCCGTCCAGGCAATGTAGTCGTTGACGTTCTGCGAGCCGCCCCAGGCGTTCCAGTAGACGGTCTCACCGCGCGCCTGTTTGACAACCGCGCCCCAGCCGGAGGGATCGGGCTCGCCTGCGCGCGCGGCACCCGTCGCGAGCAGAGCGGCGAAGAGGGCGGCGAGGAGCGTGGTGAGAGCGCGCATGTCCGTCATCTCCGTTGCGGCAAGGCGAATGCCATAGCGGCGCTTCCCGACCGCGGCGGGCGGCGGGGAAGCGCTTTCCGCTTCACCACAGGGCCATGCGAGCGTCAATGAAGGTGTGGAGGCGGCGCCGTAACGTTTGCTTGAGCAGCCTTACATCTTTGCAGCACGCATAAGGAAAGGCCCGGCAGGAGCCGGGCCTTCGGGAACGCGACGATCGCCGACCGCGTCAGGCGACGGCGCCCGAAATCCATGAGGACAGCGCCGTCTTCGGCGAGGCGCCGACCTTGATGTCGGCGACCTGGCCGCCCTTGAACATGGCGAGCGTCGGGATCGAGCGCACGCCATACTGCGCGGCGAGCTCCGGGTTCTCGTCGATGTTGAGCTTGGCGACCTTGACCTTACCGGCCATCTCCGTCGCGATCTCCTCGAGGCTCGGGGCGATCATCTTGCAGGGTCCGCACCACTCGGCCCAGAAGTCCACGACGACCGGCTCGGCGGACTCGAGGACTTCCGACTTGAAGTTGGCGTTGTCGACTTTCACGGTGGCCATGCGGCTCTCCTTGAGAATTTAAAGGTGCGACCAGCGGTCGGTCGTTCGGCCTATGATGTGATGCAGACGGAGGCCGATTTCAACTGGCCATCCGTCGCGTTCATCGCAGGGCGGCAAAGGCGACATCGAGCTCTGCGGAAGGCAGGCGGACGAGCGCCGGCGCCTCCGTGAAGACGAGCGCGGCCTCGATCGTCTGCTCCGGGTAGAGTGGCGCGAGCACGGCGCGATAGATCGCAAGCTGCGCCTTGTAGGCGGCGGGCACGGCCGCCGGCTCGCGATGCGGCGGCCGGTTCGTCTTGTAGTCGACGATCAGCACGCGGCCGCCGGTCACCGCGAGCCGGTCGATCCGGCCGGACACGGCGCGCTCCTTGCCGCCGACGACGATCGTGCCCATCAGCGAGACCTCCGCCTCGCTGCCTTCCGCAAAGACCGGCGCGAAGGACGGATCGTCGAGGATCGCAAAGACCGAGGCGAGAAGCGCATCCTTGTCCGCTCCGCTCCAGCCGGGGCAGGCGCGCGCCAGGTAACGCTCGGCAGCCGCCGGCCGTTCCTCAGGCGCAAGCCGCGGCAGAACCTCCAGGAAGCGGTGGATGATCCGGCCGCGCTCCAGCGCGTCGCCTCCGCTCACGGCGGCCGCAAAGAGGGGAGAGCCTTTCGGCGGCTCGGGCTCCTCGCCGTCGATCAGGACGGAGGCACCGGAAGGGGCGAGCGGGCGCGGCAGGCGCTCCGGCGCGGGCAGCCGACTCCGAAGCGCTGCGGGTGGCTCGGCGTTCGCCGGGACCGCTTTGGCCTCCGGCGGGGCCGCATCCTCGGCGGCCGGGGTCAGCCGGTAGCGCAGGCCCTGCCATTCCTCGCCGTCGGCCGAATAGGCCCAGGGCTCACCGCCCGCGCCTTCGGCAGCGAGCGCCTCCGAGACCATGCGCTGCCAGAAGCTGTGGCCGGGGTTCTCGGCGTTCTGGTAGCCGCAGACGACAAGCCGGTCGGCGGGCCGCGTCATGCCGACATAGAGCAGCCGGCGGTACTCCTCCTCTCCGGCGCGCCGGATCTCCTCCTTCAGCGCCTCGGTCACCCGGTTCTCCCAGGCCGCACCGGGAACCCAGACGACCGCCGGCGGCACCGCGCCGAAGTGGCCGTCGAGCGGCAGCATGCGCATCGCCGGCACATGGCTCGCATGGACGGCCTGGCCGCCCGGATCGACGAGGAAGACCACCGGCGCCTCAAGGCCCTTGGACGCATGCACGGTCATGATGCGGACCTCGTCGCGGCTCTTCTCCACCTCGCGCTTGATCTTCGGCGAGTCCGTCTCCAGCGTCGCAAGGAAGGCCTGCAGGCCCGGCACGCCGGCCGTCGTCTCGAACTCTTCGGCGAAGGAGAGGAATTCGTCGAGCACGTCGCTCGCCTCGCTGCCGAGGCGCGCCAGGAAGCGCTGCCGGCCCTTGCCCTCGGCCAGAAGCCGGGCGAAGAATTCGAAGACCGGGATCGTGTCGACGATGCCGAGCCAGCGGGCAAGCTCGGCATGGACCTTTACCCAGCGCACCTCGCCCCCTTCCGCAAGACGCGCAATGTGCGCGAAGACACTCTCGTTTTCGCCGCGCTCGCCGGCGATCCGGTAGAGCTCGTCCTCGGAAACGCCGAAGAGCGGGCTCTTCAAGACGGCAGCAAGCGAGAGGTCGTCCTCGGGCAGGAGCATGACGCGCCCGAAGGCGGCGAGATCCTTGACCGCGATGTGGTCGGCGAGCGTCAGCCGGTCGGCGCCGGCGACGGGGATGTCGGTGCGCTGCTTGAGCTCGCGCGTCAGCGCGGTGACGAAGGCGTCGCGCTTGCGCACCAGAACGAGCACGTCGCCGGGGCGCATCGGGCGCCGCCCGTCGCGATCGGTGATCGTCTCCCGGCCGATCCACTGCTTCAGCGTCGCTGCGACCCGCCGGGCGAGCCGCGCCGGCGGGGCGCTTTCGAGCACGGCGTCGAAGGGCGCCGTCCAGTCGTCAGTCTCGGCCGCCGGCTCCTTGCGGATCATGTTCCACACGTCGACGCAGCCCGGATGCGCGATCCGCGCCGTCTCGTGGACGATCGCCGCAGCGTCGTGGCCGAGGCCGCGGCGGTTCTCCTCGACCTCGAAGACGCGGTCGACCGCGCCGAGCACATCGGCCGTCGAGCGGAAGGAGACGGTGAGGCGCACCGGCTCGAACCGTTCACCGGCGGCGCGCACCCGCTGCTCGACGCTCCGGCGCTCGGCGTCGAAGCGCTCCGGCCGGGCGCCCTGGAAGGAATAGATCGACTGCTTCTCGTCGCCGACGACGAAGAGCGTGCGCCGTCGCGGGCGCGCTCCTTCGCCGGCAAAGAAGTCGTCCGCCAGCGCCCGGATGACGCTCCATTGCGGCGGGCTCGTATCCTGCGCCTCGTCGACCAGGATGTGGTCGATACCCTGGTCAAGCTTGTAATGGACCCAGCGGCCCGCCCCGCCGCGCGCCAGGAGCGCCGCCGTGCGCGCCACCAGGTCGTCGAAATCGAGCCGGCCGCGCTCCCGCTTCAGCACCTCGTAGTCATGGTCGAGCCGCCGCGCCAGAACCAGCGCGGCGCGGCTCGCCACGAAGACGCGATGGCGCGCGAGGCGGTCGCAGACGGCGCAGACGTGATCGAGTGCGGCCCGCACCCGATCCTCCGCGTCGGCCATCCGGGCGACGACATCCTTCGGGGTGACCTGCGAGAGGCTCCGCGGCTTGCCGTCTTCCTTCAGGAAGACCGTCCGCATGCGCTCCCAACGCTCGGCCGGTCCGGCGGCGGCAATGGCGCGCAGCGCCGCCGCGAAGGCGAGCGCCTTCTTCGCCTTCTGGCCTTCCGCCGCCGCGCAATAGGCCTCGACCGCTTCAGCCGGAAAGGAAGGGAGCGGCCAGGCGGCCGCGGCGATGGCCGCCTCGTCGTCATCCTTCCCGAGATCGAGACCGCGTTTCAGGACATGGTCGACACCGCCGTGGTTCTCCGCCCAGCCGGTGAACCGGCGAATAGCGGCGCGGTTGGCGACGATCGCCGAAAGCAGGTTCTCCAGGCCAAATTCGCCACCGGCTTCGAGCACGTGCTGGAAGGCGGCAGCGAGCGCCGTGTCCGCCTCGTCCGCCGCATCCGTCAGGAGCAGGCGGCGCGCCTCGCCAAGCAGCGTCGCCGCCCCCGCATCGTCAAGGATCTCGAAATAGCCGGCGACGTTCGCCTCCAGCGGGAACTGATGCAGGATCGATTCGCAGAAGGCGTGGATCGTCTGGATCTTCAGCCCGCCCGGCGTCTCCAGCGCGCGGGCGAAGAGCTGCCGGGCGACGCCCAACATCGCCGGGGACGGTGTCCGATGCTCGATCCGGGCGATCTGCCTCGACAGGTCCGCGTCATCGAGCCGCGTCCATTCCGCAAGCCGCTCGAAGACCCGGTTGGCCATCTCCGCGGCGGCCGCCTTCGTATAGGTGAGGCAGAGGATGGCGGAGGGCCGGTTGCCCTCGAGGAGCAGGCGGATCACCCGCTCCGTCAGCACATGCGTCTTGCCGGAACCGGCATTCGCCGACACCCAGGCGGAGGCCTTCGGATCGGAGGCGCGTGTCTGATCGGCGGCGACCTGGCCAATGATGTCGCGGACGGCGTCGAGATCATCCATCGCCGTTGCCCTCACCCTCCTCGGCGGTCGACCATTCGGCGACGCGCGCCAGGTGGTCGTATTCACCGCCGAAATCGCGCGCGCTCGCCGGGATCAGCCGCGAGGCGAAGCCACGCTCACCGGAGGCGAGCAGCGAGACCAGTGCTGCGAACTGGTGCAGCGCTTCCTCGCCGAGTTCCTCCGCCGAGCGCGTCTCGGGCTTCTCCGGCTTCTTGTTGTCGACATCCTCGACCTTGAGCACGTCGCCCGGCCTCAGCCGCACATAGGAGAGGTGCGAAGGAACGAGCTTCGGCAGATCGCGGAAGCCGCCCAGCATCAGAACGCCTGCCTCCAGCGGCAATTGCGGGTCGAGGAGCGTGCGCGCCTGCTTGGGGGACGGCGAGGCGCCGGTCTTGTAGTCGATGACCTCGGCCGTGCCGTCGGCCATCAGGTCGATGCGGTCGGCCGAGCCCGAAAGGGAGACGCCGAGCGGTTCGATCGGCATCCGCGCGCGTGCCTCGACGAGCCGGCGACGCACCGTTCCGTCGCGAGCCCGCTCCCAGGCGAGGAAGAGTTCCGCCACGCGATCGAAGCGCGGCCGCCACGTGGCCGCGACATGCGGCGGCAGCTTCGCCTCGGCGAAGCAGCGCGCGGTGATCGCGCGAAGCGTCTCGTCGGCCAGCGGTTCATCCATCGGCACGCCTGCGCGGACGAATTCCTCAAGGATCCGGTGATAGAGCGTGCCGCGCTCGGCGACGGAGGGGTCACGCACCATCTCGCCGATCGGATCGAGCCGCAGGACGCGGCGCGCGTAGATCGCATAAGGGTCACGGCGGAGCGTCTTGACCTCGGAGAAGGAGTAGTTCGTCGGCTGCTTTTCCCGCGGCGGGCGCGGCTCCGGACGCGGCGCCGACGGCTGCGGCGGCACGCGATCGAGCGTCTCGGCCCAGGCGAGCATCGAGCGGCCGCGGGCGCGCATCGCATCGGCGGCCTCCTCGCCGACAACGGCCAGCAGCCGCTGCAGCCAGCGCGAGGCGACCGTCGGCTCGGTCCCGGCGCGGGCCGCACGGCTGAGCACGACGGAGCGGGTGCCCATCGCCATCTGGAGGTCGTGGGCCGCCTGGCCGACGCGGCGCTCCGGCGGCTCCAGGCCGACGGCCATCTTCATCGCACGCGACAGGAAGGGGTCGTTCGCCGGCTTCCCCGGCCACGTTCCCTCGTTGAGGCCGGCGAGCACGATCGTGTCGACGTGCTGGAGGCGGGCTTCTAGCGTGCCCCAGATGAAGACGCGCGGGTGCGCCGGCCGGCGTGGCTTCACCGTCTCGCCGGCAAGCAGCGCCGGCAGCATCGCCGCCCACTCCATCTCGTCGACCTCGACGCCGGCGCGGCTTTCGATGAGACCGCCCATGAGGGCGGCCAGCGCCTCGCCTGCCTCGTCGCCCCAAAGCCGAGCGAGCGAGCCTGCTTCGTCGATTGCGATTGCTTCGAGCACATGCCCCGTCTCGCGCGCCCAATCGGCGACGGGACGAGAGCGGACGAGCCCGCCGCCTTGCCGGTCGCGGTGCACCAGCCGTCGCGCGAGCGGCTCGACGGCCTTCTCGACGCGGACGGCGAGGTCCTGTGCGGCGGCGATGTCACGCGGGCTCATGCGGCTGCGCCAGACCGGCGGATGACGGTCGCCTTCCGACGCGGCCAACCGCTCCGCGAGCAGTGTCGTCAGCGCCGCGGCGTCGGCCTCGCCGGTGCCGTTCCTGAGCGCGGCGAGCTCGATCATCCGCGCGGCATGGCGCGCCGCGCCCGCCGAAAGGCCGAAGCGGGCGAGCGGGTGCTTGAGCAGGGCGAGCAGCGCCACCGGATCGCCGGGCCGGAGGGCCGCCTCGACGGCGAGCGTCAGCAGGCTCCCCTGCGGGGTCGAAGCGAGCGGCACACCGCCCGAATCGTCGGCCTCGATGCCGAAGCGCCGGAGCTCCGTCGCAACGCGGCGGGCAAGGCCGCGGTCCGGCGTCACCAGCGCGACCTGGGTCTCGGCCCCGGCGCCGGCCTCGCCTTCGAGCGCCAGACGCATGGCGACGGCGGCGGCTGCGGCCTCCTCGCGCTCGTTCGCCGCCTCGATCAGGCTCACGGCGGCGAGGCCGCGCGCCGTCTCCCCCGGTGGCGGCAGTGCGTCGGGCTCGGCCCATTCCTCGGTCGCCGCCGCCGGCAGCAGCGCCAGCGACAGGATCCGGTTGCGGAGGGCGGTCGGTTCTTCCGGCACGGCGAGGATGCGCGCGTCCTCGCGCGTGCAGCCGAGGCGCAGGAGGAGGCTGTGGAGGCCGTATTGCGGATGGGCCCGGGCGGCGGGATCCTCTGCGGGGCCGGTCGGCGCCGGTTCGGCGCGGCCGGTGGCGACAAGACGCCACTGCTCCTCCGTCATCGTCCGGTCGAGCCCGGGCAGGACCACCGCCCCCTCCCTCAGCCCGAGCACGGCCTTGATCAGCTCGGCGGTCGCCGGCAGCGAGCCGGTGGAGCCTGCGACCACCACCGGCCCACGCGGCGGTACGCTTGCAAGGCGAGCCGCCTCGGCGCGAAGCAGCGCATTGCGGTGGGCGGCGGGGCTGGAGCGGGCAAGCTCCTTCAGCCGCGCCGGCCAGAAGTCGCGGGCGATCTTGAGGAATTCGAGCGTCAGTTGCCACCACTCGGCGTGGTCGGCCGCGTCCAGCGCCTCCAGCGCCGACCAGGGCCGCTCCTCGGTCTCCATTGCCTCAAGAAGGTCTGCGAGGCCGCGAGCAAGCCACACCGCATCGGCCGGATTGGCCGGCGCGATCAGCGGATTGTCCGCATGGACGGCGGAAACGGCCTTCGGCAGCGCCTTCTTCCACGCGAGAATCAGGCGGGCGAGCTCCATGAGCCGGTCGACGCCGCCGATCGGCGGATCGAGATCGAGTGCCGCCGGCACCGCCGGCTCGAAGAATCCCGCATCATCGTCGATCTCGCCGAGCGGCCGGATGACGGGCAGGATCGCCGAGCCGCCGCCGAGCCGGTCGACGAATTCCGAGCGCAGCGCCCGCGCCGCACGCCGCGTCGGCACGAAGATCGTCGCGCGCGACAGCGCCAGCGGATCGGCCGGATCGTGACGGAAGCCCGCGACGAGTCGCCCCTCGCAGAGGGCGCCGGCGAGCGTGCGCAGGAACGGCACCCCCGGCGGGATCGTGAAGAGCCGCTCGGCGCCGTCCCTCATCCGACCTTCCTCGTTTCGGCAAGCCCGGCGATGACCGCCTCGGCGCAGGCGATCGCATCCGGCGTGCCGACCGTCAGCCAGTGACCGCGCATCCTGAAGCCGTAGAGCCGGCCGGCGGCGATCGCCTTGTCGAACAGGCGGTTCAGCGAGAACGGGCCATCCGGCGCGCCCTCGAAGGGGCGGGCCGTGCAGACGATCGCGCCGGCATAGATCACCGGGTTCGGGGCGACCCCGTCGTGGCGGACGAGCTGGCCATCCGGCAGCAACGTGAAGTCGCCGCGGCCCTCATGACCTGTCGCCTGATCCATCGCCGCAACCATCAGCAGGAAATCCATCCGCGCCGGGTCGAAGGCAGCGGCGAGCGCTTCGAGATTGCCTTGCGGCGCGCCCGGGTCCTCGACCCAGAACGTATCGGCGTTCAGGATGAAGAACGGCCCGTCGCCGAGGAGCGGCAGGGCCTTGACAATGCCGCCGCCCGAATCGAGCAGGCCTTCCGTCTCGTCCGAGATCGTGATCGCAAGGTCGCTCACGCCCGAGAGATGGCGGTGCATCTGGTCCGCGCGGTAGTGGACATTGACGACCGCGCGCTCGACACCGGCCGCCTTGAGCGCGGCAAGACCATAATCGATCAGCGGCGTTCCGGCGACGTTCACCAGCGGCTTCGGCATCGTCTCGGTGATCGGACGCATCCGGGTCCCGAGTCCCGCGGCGAGCACCATGGCAGTCTCAACAGTCACGCAAGGCCCTTCCGACGGTCATGATTCGTCGGAGAGGATTCCAACCTGTCGATACCAATCGCGCAAGGGATGAAGCACCGGATGTCCGAGGCTTGTCCTCAGATAGGTCTCGATGCGCGGCAGGTGCCTCAGATAGCCGGGCTTGCCGTCGCGCAGCTTGAGGCGCACGAAGATGCCGAGGATCTTCGTGGCCCGCTGCGCCGCCATGATCGCATAGGCCTCGGCGAAGACTTCGGCGTCGAAGGCCGGATCGGCCGAGCGCGCGGCGTGGTAGCCGGCAAGAAGCTTCTCCGCCAGAGCCGGCGGGACCGTGACGCGGGCGTCCTGCACCAGCGAGGCGACGTCATAGGCCGAGGGCCCGATCATCGCATCCTGGAAGTCGCTGAGGCCGATGCGCCGCACGCCGTCGCGCTCGGGCAGCCAGAAGAGGTTCGGCGAGTGGACGTCGCGCAGCAGCAGGCTCTGTTCGGAGCCTTGCGCGCGGGCGACGAGATCGGCCCAGATCGCGTCGAAATCGGCGCGGGCGGCGGGATCAATGTCGCGGCCGAGCTTCCACGGCACGTACCAGCTCAGCAGCTGCTCGACCTCGATCGTCATCGCGGTGGGGTCGAAGGGCGGCACGCGATAGATATGCCCGCCCGGCAGCGGGATCGCCTCGGGTGGTGGCTCGCCGTGCAGGTGGGCGAGCACGTCGATCGTCGCCGCGTAACGCTCCGGGATGGGCGCGCCCTCCGCGTCGAGCACGCCGGCAGTGCCGAAATCCTCGATCAGCACAAGGCCGTCGTCCATATCGCGGCCAAGGATTTCAGGCGCCGAAAGCCCCCGCTCCCGCAGCGCCACGTCGATCGCCACGAAGGCGCGGACATCCGTGGCGATATGGGCAAGCGCGGTATAGGGCTTGCCGTCGCGGACGATCGGGCCGCTCGGCAGCCGCGGCGCGTCCATCAGGATGAGGTCCGCTGCTTGCCCCCGACGGATGCGCTCATAGCCGCGCGGCGAGGCGTCGCCGAGGAGATAACGGCGTTCCGCTTCCGGCAATCCGGTTTCCGCCAGGAACGCGCGGATACGGAGCGAGCGCTCGATCCGCGCCCGCGACGGCCCCTCGGCCCCGAGCGTGGCGCGCCGGCCTGCCCCGGCATTCTCGAGCCGGAGGCGGATCGCGGCGGCCGGCAGCGCATCGGCGGCGTTCTCCGGCCACTCGACCAGCACGACGCCGCCCTGCAGAGCCTCGTCGAGGCCGAGCTCGTCGAGCTCTGACGGGTCGGCGATGCGATAAAGGTCGAAATGCGCGACGGGGAAGCGCAGCTCGTAGCCCTGAACCAGCGTGAAGGTCGGGCTCGGAACCTCGAGCCCGGGATCGTCGGCCATCGCGCGGATGAGCGCGCGGGCGAGCGTCGACTTGCCGGCGCCGAGATCGCCGGAAAGCGCCAGGCAGTCGCCCGGCTTCAGCGCCAGCGCCAGGTCCTCGCCGAAGCGGGCCGTGGCGGCTTCGTCCGGCAGGTCGATGACGATGGGCGGCATGGCAGCGGGTGACGCCAAGGGCTTAGCCGGAGGCGCGCGAGGCGCCGGCGGCGGCCGAGGGAATGCGGCAGGTGACGGTCGTTCCGCCGTCGACGCGGCTTTCGATCGTCACCGTGCCCTTGTGCAGGCTGACGAAACTGTCGACGATCGAGAGACCGAGGCCCGCGCCGTGGCGCCGGCCGCCGCGATCATGCGTCTGGAAGCGGTGGAACACCGTCGCGAGCACATCCTCCGGGATTCCGGGCCCGTCGTCGGAGACGGTGAAGACGCCGGCGTCGCGCTCGGCCGCGTAGTGCAGCCGGATCGCCGAGCCTTCCGGCGCGTAGTTCGCGGCGTTGCTCAGGAGCTTGACGAGGATCTGCTTCAGCCGCTGCGGATCGGCGACGATGACGCCCGGGTCGCGGCCGGCCTCGATCTCCAGCCTGAGCCCGTTCTCCTTCAGCCGCCCGCGCATCTGGTCGGAGACCTCGCCGAGCATCGCCGCGACGTCGATCTCCTGAAGCTCGAGCTGCATGATGCCGGCGTCGACCGTGGCGAGGTCGAGGATGTCGTTGACGATCGTCAGGAGCAGCGAGGAGGAGGTCGAGATATGGTCGACATATTCCGACTGCCGCTCGTTGAGCGGCCCGCTCAGCGGGCTCTTCAGGAGATCGGTGAAGCCGATGATGTTGGTGAGCGGCGAGCGCAGCTCGTAGGAGACGTGCTGCACGAAGTCGTTCTTCAGCGCGTCGGCGCGGCGCAGCGCCTCGTTCTTGTCCGTCAGCGCGCGCTCGACCTTCACGCTGTCGGACATATTGACGAAGGTGAGCATCGTCTGGGCGTTCGGCAGAGGCACGAGCGCGTAGTCGAGCACGAGGCCGCTCGCAAGCTCGATGCGCCCGTCGCGCGTCGGCCGCTCGTCGTCGAAGCTGGTGATGACGGTCGCGAAGCGCCGCCAGCTCTCGCCGCCCCGGTCGGATGGACGGCAGCTCTCTGCGAGCGCGCGGATGTGGGTGCCGGGCGCAGCGTCGGCTTCGGAGATGCCCCAGATGGCACGGAAGGCGGGATTGGAGAGCTTGAGCTTGCCGTCGGCGCCGAAGACCGCGACGCCTTCGGCCAGGTGGTCGATCGTCTCACCCTGCACCTTGAGGAGCGTGTTGTAGCGCGTCTCAAGGTCGACCTGCGCCGTCAGGTCGTCGAAGACCCAGGTCGCGCCGCCCTGCGGATGGGCATTGGCGAAGACGTTGAGCGTCTGTCCGTCGGGCAGGTGCCACAGATGCGGCTGCGGTTCCACCGTGCGGTAGACCGACAGCATCTTCTCCTTCCACTCGCGCCAGGAATGCGGCTCGGGAAGCTTGCCCTCGGCCCTCAGCCGCTCCAGGAATTCTCCGTTCGTCGGCTTCTTCTCGAGGAACGGCGCGTCGAGCTGCCAGAGGCGCTCGAAGGCCTGGTTGTAGAACTGCAGGCGCTGCTGCGCGTCGAAGATCGCGACCGGGGTCGCCAGGTGATCGAGCGTCTCGGCGTGGCTGCGGATCGTGCGGGCAAGCTCCTCGCGCACCGCTTCGAGCGTCGTGACGTCCGTCGCAAGACCCGCCGATCCCGCTTCGGACACGGCCTCGACGACGTCGAAGAAGACGCGGTTGCCGCGCACCACCGTCGAGACCTTCTCCGCGAAGGGCCGGTCCGGCGCGGCGAGCGACCTGATCTTCTCGCGCGAGTGGGCGGCGAGCAGCTCCGACCCCTTCTCGAGCGCCTCGGCGCGGCTGCGGGCCTCGACGGCATTGGCATAGGCGTGGTTCGCCCAGCCGATCCGGCCGTCCGTGCCGCGAATCCAGGCGGGCATCTCGAGCGCGTCGAGCAGCGCCTGGAGCGTCTGCAGCGCGCCGACGAGGCGGTCGCGCTCGACTTTCAGCTCGGCCAGCTCCGCCCTGAGATTGGCAAGGGCGACGAAGCGGACGAAGGCGCGGCCGCCGGAGACGCGGCCTTGCGCCTCGACGACATGCCCGCGCGCCGATTCGAGCACCAGATCGAAGCGCTCCGCCTTGGCCCGCAGGCGGTCGACCGCCTGCTCGATCTTCGCCGCCGAGCGGGGCTCCAGCCATCGGCCGAAGGCGAGGAAGGCCGCCTCCGCAGCCGGCGCGCCGATCTCCGCCGGCAGGTGGCCGACGACCTCCGCCGGCAGGCCCGGCCCTTCCCAGACGACGATCCGCCGGTCCTTGTCGACGAGCAGCGACTGGTAACGGGAGAGCTTCGCATGGGCGTCGCCGAGGCCCGCCTTGAGCTCGATGTTCTCCGCCTCGATCCGGGCGCGCTCGCGCATCAGCCAGATCGCCGACAGCATGGCAGCCGAAAGCGCGCCGATGACGAGCGCGAAGTTGATCATGTCGCCGGAGGAAAGCCCGTCATTGGTCGCGGCCCGGGCCGGGCCGACGGCTGCGACGGGAAGCGCCGTCAGGATGGAAGACTGGAGAAGCCGGGCCGACAGCCAACGGCCGCAGCGCGCGCGCGGCGGCCGTTCCTCCGCGCCTTTCGCGTGAGGGCCATCTGTCCCCGGCATGGCTTCTCTTCCTCTCCGCCCGCGTGATCGACCGAACAAGCGTCGATTCGCGTCCGGACGGGCCGCGCCTCAAAAGAAGGGCCCGCCGGTCCGAAACACGTCCCCGCTCCCGCGAATCGTCGTGGATCAAGAATACCGTCTTCCCGAATCACCGGGAAGGCAAAGGGGCAAAAAGAAGGGCCTGCGCCGCTGTCAAGGGCGCAGACCCAACATCTAGTGGCAATGAGCGATATGGTTAATAGCGATAGTGCTCGGGCTTGAACGGGCCCTGCTGCGACACGCCGATATAGGCAGCCTGCTCCTGCGAAAGCTCGCTCAGTTGTGCGCCGAGCTTGGCGAGATGCAGGCGTGCCACGCGCTCGTCGAGGTGCTTCGGCAGGACATAGACCTCGTTCTCGTACTTCTCGCCCTTCGAGAACAGCTCGATCTGGGCGAGAACCTGGTTGGTGAAGGAGGCCGACATGACGAAGGACGGGTGGCCGGTGGCGTTGCCGAGATTGAGGAGACGGCCCTCCGACAAGAGGATCATGCGCTTCCCGTCGGGGAAGTTGATCATGTCGACCTGCGGCTTGATGTTGTCCCACTTGTAGTTGCGCAGCGCCGAGACCTGGATCTCGTTGTCGAAGTGGCCGATGTTGCCGACGATCGCCATGTCCTTCATCTCGCGCATGTGCTCGAGCCGGATGACGTCGCGGTTGCCGGTGGTGGTGACGAAGATGTCGGCCGTCGCGGCGACGTCCTCGAGCGTCACCACCTCGAAACCGTCCATCGCCGCTTGCAGCGCGCAGATCGGGTCGACCTCGGTGACCTTGACGCGGGCGCCGGCGCCCTTCAGCGACTGCGCCGAGCCCTTGCCGACGTCGCCGTAACCGCAGACCACGGCGACCTTGCCGGCCATCATCACGTCGGTCGCGCGGCGGATGCCGTCGACGAGCGACTCCTTGCAGCCGTACTTGTTGTCGAACTTCGACTTGGTGACGGAATCGTTGACGTTGATCGCCGGGAAGGGCAGCAGCCCCTTCTTCTGGAGCTGGTAGAGGCGGTTAACGCCGGTCGTCGTCTCCTCGGTGACGCCTCGGATCGCGTCGCGCTGCTTCGTGAAGAAGCCCGGGGAGGCTTCGAGCCGCTTCCTGATCTGCGCAAAGAGGACTTCCTCCTCTTCCGAGCCCGGCTTCGACAGCACGTCCTCGCCCGCCTCGGCACGGGCACCGAGCAGGATGTACATGGTCGCGTCGCCGCCATCGTCGAGGATCATGTTTGAGGGGCCGCCGTCGCTCCACTGGAAGATCCGGTCGGTGTAGCTCCAGTATTCCTCGAGCGTCTCGCCCTTGACGGCATAGACCGGCACGCCGCTCGCCGCGATGGCAGCCGCGGCATGGTCCTGCGTCGAAAAGATGTTGCAGGAGGCCCAGCGGACCTCGGCGCCGAGCGCGCGGAGAGTCTCGATCAGCACCGCCGTCTGGATCGTCATGTGCAGCGAGCCGGAAATGCGCGCGCCCTTCAGCGGCTTCTTTTCACCGAATTCCTCGCGGCAGGCTATCAGGCCCGGCATCTCCGTCTCGGCGATCGCAATCTCCTTGCGGCCATAGTCGGCCAGCGCGATGTCGGCAACCTTGTAGTCCTGTCCAGCGGTCATTCACTGTCTCCGATTTCGAACGAATGCGCGGCCGCGCGAAAACGCAGCCGGCGGATGGGGCGGAGCCTTAGCAGGAATGGCCGACGGTGACAATAACGACATAAAGAAGTCTTTATGTCGTTATGCGCAGGCGGAGGGAGCGATCAGCACTCTTCGCCGAAGCGCTCGGCGACGAGCTTCTCCAGCGCATCGAGGGCGGCCTCCGCGTCCGGCCCGCTCGCCTCCACCGTGATCGAGCAGCCGGGGCTCGCGGCAAGCATCATCAACCCCATGATCGAGGTGCCGCCGACCCGCATGCCGTCCTTCGAGACGACAATGCGCGCGTCGAAATCCTCGGCGAGCTGCACGAACTTCGCCGATGCCCGGGCATGCAGCCCGCGCTTGTTGCGGATCGGGAACTGTCTGGAGAGGCTATCTCCCGGCACGGCATCCATCGTCATTTCCCCGTCAAGAGGCGGCTTGCGACATTGATGTACTTGCGGCCGGCTTCCTGCGCTTCGGCGAGCGCGCGCTCCATGTCGCTGTCGGCCCGGACGCCTGCGAGCTTGATCAGCATCGGGAGGTTGACGCCGGCGATGACCTCGATGCGGCCGCTGTCCATGACGGAGATGGAGAGATTGGACGGCGTCCCGCCGAACATGTCGGTCAGGATGATGACACCGGCGCCCTCGTCGGCGCGCGCAACGGCCTCGACGATGTCGAGCCGGCGCTGATCCATGTCGTCTTCCGGTCCGATCGAGACCGTCTCGATCGCTCTTTGCGGCCCCACGACATGCTCCAGCGCATGCCTGAATTCTTCAGCGAGCTTGCCATGCGTGACAAGCACCAGTCCGATCATGTGAAATCTGCTCCCGTCGCCGGCTCCCGATGGCCGTTTTGCTGTGCCCTCATCGCGACGTGTCGGGCCCCCTTTTGGCCATAACGGCGCATCTTGGCGACAAAGTTTCGAAGTGCAAGCCTTATTTGCAGCGCAGCAGAGGCGTCCCGCCCCGATTCCGTCACCGTGCCATCACCGCCGGGGCAAGGGCTTCGATAGCCGCGAGGACGGCCCCGATGGCCGGCGACAAAGAGACCATAGGCAGGCTGAACCGCCCCTGAACGGCATAGCGCCCGCCCTCGGGCGGCAACCGTTCCGCGCCACGGCCGTCACCGAGGCGGACGGCCAGATGCATGACGGCAGAAGAGAGATGCGGCACTGCGACGATGCCGCCGCCGCGCAGCTCGAGCTTCCCGGCGATCGCCGGCGGTGCCGTCGCGACGGCCACCCCGTTGAGCACATCGAGGAAGACCTGGTCGTCGGCGACGAGTGCGGCGAAGTCGCCCCGCGCCCGCGCCTCGGCGAGGCACGCGAAGGCCGTCGAGGACTTGCCGCTGCCGGGTTCTCCGACGAAGAGGAGGCCGCGGGTACCGGCGACGATCGCCGTCGCATGGACGTTCGGGCCGGCGGGCGCGCTCATTTCGGCGCCGCCGGCAGCGTCAGCGTGAAGCGCGCGCCGACCGGTTCGTGCGTCTTCGGGTCGAGAATGTTCTGCGCCGTCAGGCTACCGCCGTGGGCCTCCGCGATCTGCCGGCTGATCGACAGGCCGAGGCCGGAATTCTGGCCGAAGTCCTCGCCGTCGGGGCGATCGGTGTAGAAGCGCTCGAAGATGCGGTCGATGTCCTCGGCGCGGATGCCCGGCCCGTTGTCCTCGACGACGACCGTGCAGGCATTCCGGGCTCGGGCGAGGTGGACGAGGATCC
>JBQCEN010000073.1:0-6453 GCA_051960215.1 Pararhizobium sp. | reverse complement strand
CTCCATGCCGAGCAAGAGCGCGTGCAGGAAGGCGGAGCCGCTGACGGGACGGTGCTGCGACAAAGCGAGGATCGCCGACGCCACCGGCCCGGCCGGATGGATGATCGTCTTCAGGTGCGTATCGTCGTAGTCGAGCACGTGCGAGGCGATGCCGTTGACGAGGGCGGCATGAAGTTCGTCGAGCCGCTCGCTTCGACCGAGCAGCTGGGCGCGCGCCGGCCCTGAAAACGGCAGGACAGCGGCGACGGCACGGTCGACGGTCTCGTGCCGGGCACCGCCGACGGCGCAGCCGAGCCAGTTCACGAAGGTGCGCACGCCCTCCGCCCTGACGGCGGCCGGGATCGCGTCAGCGTCAAGACCGACGATCCAGGCCGCGAGCCGCTTCGTGATATCCAGGTCGTTCATGAGGTCTGCTTTCGGGTCTGCGGAAACCGGCGTCCGCCGCTCGGGCGGCCGCCGCGTCATCCGCTGGAATGGGTGAATGCCGAGGGTCAGGAGGCGGCGATCAGCAGGCGCGTCAACGGGTCGAGGGTCGACAGGCTTTCGAGGTCGCGCACGAGGGCGACGATCTCGCCCGCCCGGCCGCGCGCCATGCCGGCGAACTCCGCATTTTCGCGGAACTTGTCGGCGACCTCGTCATAGCTCATCGGGAAGGAGGGGCTGCCCTTGCCGAAGTCGGCGCGCCCGGAGATCGTCCGCCCGTCCCGGAGCTCGATGTCGATCAGCGTCGTCATGAGGTGGTAGCCCGCGGCTTCCGCAACCGCGTCGACGACGAAATCGACCTTGTCGATCAGGGCCTTCACGTCCGCCCGTTCCACGGCCTCGTCGGTGAACTCGGCAAGCCCCGCTCGACCGTCGAGGAGCAGGATCGCCATGCAGAACTCCATGGAGAACTTCGCCTGCAGCTCGTCCTTCGGCCGGTGGTGGATGAGCGCGTTCGGCATGTTCGAATTGGTGCCGACGCGCACCCGCCTGACCTCTTCGGCGCGGATGCCGTGCTCGCGGATGAGGCGCAGCATCTCCGTCATGCCGGGATGTGTCAGCGATCCGGAGGGATGCGGCTTGATCGAGATGCCGGGCTCGACGAAGGTCCAGGGGGTGCCGAGCCTGTCGTGGATCGCATTCGGGTCGTAGCCGCCGCCGGCGGCGCTGAAGAAGCCGCGCGGCGCCTCGAGGATCCGCGGCGCGGCCGTCCAGCCGTAGGAGGCGAACTGCGCGGCCGCGACGCCGCTTTCGGACGACCGGCCGGCATGGAACGGCTTGGTCATCGTGCCGAAGTTCTCGCGAAGGCCCGCCGACTGGCTGCCGGCGATCGACAGCGCCCGCCGCGTCGCCTCGACGTCGAGCTTCATGAGCTTCGCGGCTGCGGCGGCGGCCGCGAAGGTGCCGCATGTCGCCGTCGCGTGGAAGCCCGTCTGGTAGTGCCGCGGCGCGATCGCCTCGGCGATCTTGCACTCGACCTCGACGCCGAGGTGGTAGGCGAGCATGAAGTCGCGGCCGCTCGCCCCCGTCATCTCCGACATGGCGAGCGCCGCCGGAAGCGCCGGCGCCGTCGGGTGCGTGAGCAGGCCGTAGACCCGGTCCGGCGCGACGGCGAGCTGGGTGTCGTCGTAGTCGTCCGCGTGGATGCCGACGCCGTTGGCGAAGGCGGCAAAGCGCGGCGCGACCTTGCGGCCGCCACCGATCACCGTCGCCGGCCCCTGGCCCAGACCGAGGTCGTCGAGATGCCGCCGCACCAGCTCGCCGCTCTTTGCGACCGAACCCGAAAGAGCCAGGCCGAGCCCGTCGAGGATGTGCTTCTTGCCGAGCGCGACGACGGCATCAGGCAAGCTCTCGGCGGTCGTCCCGCAGACGAATTCCGCGACATAGCGCGTCAGCTGGGTATCGACCGGCGTGTTCTGGTTCACGGACATCCTCCTCTTCGCGCGCTGTCGACGCTGAAGGAGGATTGGCCTACGGATTGTCGATTGTCAACAATTATCTATTCAGCAGGAGGAGGACCCTTCACGACCGGCCGCGTCGCCGGCAGCGGCTCGCCGGGCTGCCCGGCTTCCCAGGTGCGCACGATGCCGTTGAGGATGTGTCCGCGCGCAGCGACGAGCGAGCGCAGCGGGTCGCGCGCCTCGAGCGCATCGACGATCGCCCGGTGCTCGGCATTCGACACGTGCAGCGTATCCCCGGTGGAGAGCGCGCGGTAACGCTGGATATGCAGTTCCCGCACGAAGCTCTGGTAGATCGCGGCGAGCCGCTGGTTGCCGGTGGCGACGCTGATCCGCTTGTGGAACTCGAGATTGACCGGATAGTAGCTGTGCACGTCGCCGGCGTCGGCGAAGGCTTCCATCTGCGTCAGCAGTCCGCGCAGCTCGGCGATCACGTCGTCGGTAACCGATTCCGCCAGCATCATCGCCAGCGAGCCGAAGATCGCCGCCCGCGCCTTGGAGAGATCCAGCGCCTCGTCGTTCGTCAGCGCACGGATGAAGAAGCCCCGGTTCGGGATGATCTCGATCAGCCCCATGGCGCCGAGCGCGCTGCAGGCCTCGCGGATCGGGCCGCGGCTGACCCCGAGCCGCTGCGACAGGCCGTTTTCGTTGACCCTCTCGTTCGGCTTCAGTTCGCCCTCGATGATCATCCGCTCGATTTCGGCCTGCACGACGTTCGCAAGCGAGCGCGTGCGCAGGAAATCGATCGCCGAGACGCCTTCAGGCTCTTTCATCGTCTTCGCCCTGGCTGTGCGCGAAGCGCGCCGGCCGCATCGGCCTGGCAAGGGCCGGGCGATGAGACCGCAGGAGGCGCTTCACGAAGGTTCATTCGACACCATGCCTTAGTACAAGCAGCCGGTTAAAAGGCAAGCCACGCTAGCCGCGCGCCGTGATCGACCCGCCGCCGCCGAGCAGTGGCATCCGGTTGACCGCGAAGATCACCAGGAAGGATACCGCAAGCAGGATCAGCCCGAGCACGCAGATGGCGCCCATGTCGCCGCTCTCGTTGAGGTCGTAGATGATCACGGAGACGAGCTTGGTGTTCGCCGTCGTGAGCAGGATCGTCGCCGAAAGCTCGCGGATCGTGCCGACGAAGACGAAGCACCAGGCCGCGACGACACTCGTCCACAGCATCGGGCTGGTGATCAGCCACAGCGTCCTCAGCCGCGAGGCGCCGAGAATGCGGCTCGCCTCCTCCAGCTCCGGATGGACGCCGTGGAAGGCCGACGACATCTGCTGGTAGCCCGCCGGCAGCTCGATCGTGACGAAGGCGATGAGCAGGATCCAGAGCGTGCCGTAAAGCCGGAAGGTGGGATTGGCATAGCTGAGGAAGAGCCCGACGCCGAGCACGATGCCGGGAATGGCGACGGGCGCCGTGGCGAGCACGCCGAGAACGCCGGCGCCGGCCACCAGCCGGCGCGTGGCGACGTAGGAGACGACAAGCGCGATCGCCGTCACCACGGTGGCGGACATGACGCCGAGCACGAAGGTGTTGCGCAGCGCAAGCTTCGTCGCCGAGAAGTCGAAGAGGACGAAATGGAAGTGGCTGAGGGTCAGGGTCGACGGCGTCAGCGCATCGCCTGCGTTCGGCACGAGCGCCGTCTTCAGCAGCGCGAGATAGGGGAAGATCACCGTCAGGCAGAGGATGACGAGCGCGAAGGCGAGCGCCGGTCCCTTCCAGCGTCCGAGCGCCACAATCCGCGGCGCGCCGCTCTTGCCGCCGAGCACGGTGTAGCCGCGCCGCCCGAGGATCGCCTTCTGGCCGCGCAGGAGAAGCACGGTGATGAGGAGCAGCGGCATGGCGGCGGCCGCCGCCAGCCCGAGCCGTGGCGGAAACTGGAACAGGCTCCAGATCTTGGTGGTGATGACGTGGAAGCCGGCCGGGAGCGCCAGGATCGCCGGTGATCCGAACATCGTCAGCGCCTGCAGGACGGCGATCAGCGTGCCGGCGAGGATCGACGGCAGGACGAGCGGCAGCGTCACCCGCCGGAGCGTCGTCGCCGCCTTCCCGCCGAGAATGGCGGAGGCGTCCTCGAGATCGCCCGGGATGCGGTCGAAGGCGTTCGCCACGAGCGTGAAGACGAACGGGAAGGTGAAGCAGGCGATGACGAAGACCAGCCCGGTGAAGCTGTAGATGTCAAGCAGGCTGTCGGAGCGCGGCAGGTCGAAGATATCGCGATAGATGACGTTGATGATGCCGCTGTTCGGCGCGGCCAGAAGTTCCCAGGCGATCGCGCCGAGGAATGGCGGCGTCACGAAGGACGCCGTCACCAGCATGCGGATCAGGCGGCGGCCCGGAAGGTCCGTCCGGGCCACCAGCCATGCGAGCGGCGTCGCGATGACGCAGGAGAGGATGCCGACCCCGACGGCCATCGCGATCCCGACGCCGTAGGCCCTGAGCATCGTTTCGTCGGAGACGAGCTGAACGAAGTTGTTCAGCGTGAAACCGCCGGCGTCGCCACGGACGCTGTACCAGACGAGCCAGAAGAGCGGCAGGATGACCAGGACGCTGAGGAGCAGGGCGAGCAGCGCGAAGACGGGCACGGAAAGGTCGAAGCCCTTGGAACGCTGCGCGGCAGGAACCGCCTCGGTCATCGTCGTCATCGCTGGTCTCCCCTCAGGTCCCGAAATATTGCTCGTACTTGGACTTGATGGTCTGGATCTCGTTGATGAGCACGTTCGGGTCGGAGTGCAGGACCTTGATCTTCGAGAGCGGCGTGCGCCCGGCCTTCTCCGTGACGTGCGGGTTGAACGAACGCAGTCCGCCGAAGTCGCTGTTGAGCTGCTGCGCCTTCGTCGAGAAGAGGAAGGCATAGAACAGCCTCGCGGCGTTCGGGTGCGGCGCCTCCTTCAGGATCGCAGCGTTGCCGATCGCCATCGGCGTGCCCTTGGGCGGATAGACGATCTTGATCGGCACGCCCTTTTCCTGCAGACGGAAGATGTTGTATTCGTTGCCGTCGACCTGGATCGCCCGCTCGCCCTCGGCGAGCTTCTTCGGCGGCTCGGTCGAGGACTGCACCTGCATCACGTCCTGCTTTCCGAGCTTCTCGAACCAGTCCCAGCCGAGAACCTTGCTGAGCACGCCGGTCGCCGTCATGATCGTGCCGCTGTAGCCCGGATGGGCCTTGACCATCTTGCCCTTGTATTTCGGGTCGAGAAGGTCTTCCCAGGTCTTCGGGGCGTCGGCCGCCGGAAGGAGGTCGGTGCGATAGGCGAGCACCGAGAGATGCGCCCGATAGGCCGCAAACTGGCCGTCCGGGTCCTTCTCGTCGGTCGGCCACTCGTCGGCCACGATCTGCGGCACCGCCGCCGCCAGCCAGCCCTGCTGCTTGAAGTAGATGAAGTTGACGGCGTCGGACGTCTCGATGACGTCGGCATTGTGGATGCCGCTCATGTGTTCCTGGCCGATACGCTGGAAGACACGCTCCGAGCCGGAGCGCTCGACCTGCACCTTGATGCCGGGGTGCTCCTTCTCGAATTCCTGCGCCAGCTTCTCGGCGACCGTCAGGTCGGTCGCCGTATACCAGACGACCTTGCCGTCCTTCTTCGCCGCCGCCTCGAGTTCAGGCGTCGCCTTGTAAGGCGCCGGGGCGGCCGCAAGCGCCGTTCCCGCCGACAGCACCCCCAGCGCGACGACCGTCGCCGCCAGTCTTTTCTTCCACATGCATGCTTCCTCCCTGCCTAGTGTGTGAGAGCCCGGCAGTGTTCGGGCGGGAAATGCAGACAGACCGGCTGCCCCGCCGGGATCGCCACGTCGACGGGCGCGACGGCCCGCACGGTTTCCCCGCCTGAAATCTTCACGAGATAGTCTCGGTGCGAGCCGAGATAGATCTGCCGCTCGACCGTGCCCGACGCCCAGTTGCACGCGGCGTCCGCCGGTCGGGCCGTGGCAATGCCGATGTCGTGGTGGCGGATCGAGACGGCGGTGTCGCCGCTGTCGGAGAACGTGCCGCTGCCGCAGCGCACCGCCAGCCCGCAGCCGCAGACGACCGTGTCCTTCCGGTCCCACCGCCCCTTCAGGATATTGGTGCCGCCGATGAAGCGCGCGACGAACTCCGTCTCCGGCCGCTCGTAGATGTCCTCGGGCGTGCCCGCCTGCTCGATGCGGCCGGCATTCATCACCACGATCAGGTCTGCCGTCGTCATCGCCTCCGACTGATCGTGCGTCACATAGACGGTGGTATAGCGGAACTGGTCGTGGAGGCGGCGGATCTCGAAGCGCATCTCCTCGCGCAGGTTGGCGTCGAGATTGGAAAGCGGCTCGTCGAGAAGCAGGATCTCCGGCTCGACGACCAGCGCGCGCGCCAGCGATACCCGCTGTTGCTGACCGCCGGACAATTCGCCCGGATAGCGCGAGGCGAGCTCGCCGAGATGGGTCGAGGCGAGGATGCGGCCGACCCGCTTTTCGATTTCAGCCTTCGGGAGGCGCCGCAGCCTGAGCCCATAGGCGACGTTCTGGAACACCGTCATGTGC
>JBQCEN010000072.1:0-7255 GCA_051960215.1 Pararhizobium sp. | reverse complement strand
CGTCGTAGCGGCGAATTTCCGCGGCATCGAAGACGGGGATTGGCGCTTTCGCCGTCGGCGATCCGCGGGCGCCGCCGGCTGCTGCCGCGCCCACCGCCAAGGGGATCAGGATGGTGCCCGGAAGGAGCAGGCGGGCGAGGTGTCGCAAGGCTCTGCGCGAGCGGGCCACGACCGGTTCCTCCCGTGGTGCTGCCGCCCGGCGAAAGGCGGCAACCGCCATGGGAAGCGCGGTGCGGGCGCGCGTCAAGCGGAAACTCCGGGATGATCGAAGCGGTCATGCGGTGGGACGATCCGAAGCGCCCGACCCGACGGAGAGGATCGCGCTCGGACGGCCTAAGCTTCGAAGATCTGTCGGAAATGGCGCCAGGCGGTGCCGTCGGCCAGCTCGTCGATCGTCCATTGCCGCCAGGAGAGGTCGCGGCACCAGTCGCTGCGGTCGGGCATGGCGAGCGGCTCCTCGATGGCATGGGCGCTCACCGGATAGGCGACGGCGGAAGGATCGGTTGCCACGCTCGGTGTTCCCGCGAGCACGGAGGCGATGGCGGCGGTCGAGTTATAGCTGACGGTGACGGCGGCAGCGGCGACGTCGTCCATCAGGCCCGGCGTCGTCGACGGCTCGGCGCCGCGCGGGCAACGAGTCGGCTGGCCGGGATGGCTGCGATAGACGACGCGATAGCCGGCGGCGCGGGCGCGGTCGGTCTGCTCCTGCGCCCAGGCAGCGAAATCGATATGGCCGGCCGCCGGACCGTTGAGCGTCTGGCCGATCACCAGCGCAACGTCGCTCTCGATCTTCTTCCACGGCTTCAGGAGGTGGCCGAAATGCCGCTCGAAGCGCTCACCGGCATCGGCGGGCGGCGGCGCCCTGCCGTTGTCGTTGAGGCCGTCGAGGCCGAGCGAGACCCATTCGTGGCGGGGCGGCAGGAAGCCGCGTTCCATGACGATGACATGCTTGCCGCGCGCGAACATGCCTTCGATCAGCGCGCTCTGCTTGAAGGTCCAGACGACGGCGACGTCGGCGTCGGAGGGTCTGTCCCACTTGCCCCGCACGGTCTCGACGCCGCAGAGCTCCATGCCCTCGCGAAACGCCCGGCCGTGGACATATTGGTGCCAGAAGCGCCGCAGCCGCCTCAGGCCGTTCGGGCCCGGCCAGCCGCGCGGATAGGTATGGAACGACACCCTCATCGATCGATCGTCTCCGTTCCGCTCAGGGAAGACCCACGCGGGATGATCCGGCCGCGGCGGACCTGTTCTTCGAACCACGATCTCTCCTCCGCCCAACCGTGCCGCTTCCAGCCGTCCCAGCCGAAGCCGTAGGCGCGGATTTCGCTGTCGGGCGGAAGATGGTCGACGGTGTCGAGGAGCGCCAGGAAGCCGGTGCTCGGGAAGCGGCGGCGGCGGTCGATCCCGGCGATCTTCAGCACCTCGCATCCGCGCTCGTAGAAAGCGGGCGGCAGTACGCGGACCGGCTTGCCGGCGGCGCCGAAGACATCGATCGCAAGGCCGGTCAGGTCGTGCCGGCGGCCCTTCAGCCGCGCGATCGGCCCCGGCTTCGGATGATAGGCGGCGATGATCGCGGGATGGAAGACGAGGTCGATGATGCCGGCGGCGGCGACGACGGCGCTTGCGCGGAATCCGGGCGCCCCGATCAGGCGCTGGCTCGTCTTGCCGCTGTTGGCGATGAGCAGTCGGTCGGTCTTCGTGCCGGCGTGGCGGCCGTGCTCGGGCGCCGCGTTGAAGCGGAGGACGATGTCGGCGGCGTCGATCTCCCCGGAGAAATCCCTTTCGAGCGGCGCATTGCCGACGACGGCGATACGGCCTGCCGCAGTCTCACGCATCTTCGAGCCGCGCCCTGCCGCTCTCAGGTCTTCCGATCCCTGCCGTCATGGCCGGCTTCTAGTGCGCCGCCCTGCCGGAGGCAATGAAAAAGGGGCCGCGCGCCGAAAGCCCGAGACGCGCGACCCGTTTTTACCGGAGGAGCGGGGGATGGTCGCCCTCTCCGTGGAAGCAAGGACGAACGAAGCCGATTACGACTTCTTCGCCGTCGTCTTGGCCGACTTCTTGGCCATCTTCTTGTGGTGCTTGACGTGCTTCACGTGCTTGGCGTGCTTCACGTGCTTGACCGGAGCCTTCTTCGACATCGTCGAGGTCGCGGCCGGCTTGGTCGACATCGTGGCAGCGTTGGCGGTCATGGCGAGCGCCGGAGCGAAAGCCAGGGCAGCAGCGAGGCCGAGCGTGGAGAGGATCTTAGTGTTCATGGTGTCACTCCGTTTTCTTCAGGATCAAGGGGCCGTTCGGCCTTGCCGGTCAGTGTTCCGTCGGCTTGTTTCCGACGAGCTTCAGGGCTTCGGCGTAGGTGCGGATGCCCTGCGCCTTCTTCCCGACAGTGCACAGATGCAGTGCCTTTTTCTGAAGCGCCCGCGCTTCGACCGTCCGGCGGGTCTTGGCGCGGGTAGTGGAAAGGGAGTGCTGGAGCTCGATATTCAGCTTCCGGCACATCTCGTCGCGGCTCGTCCTTGCTGCCGCCGCCGCGGGATCGGTCGCCAGAACGACGAGCAGCCCGGCAAGGGCGGTGGCCGCGACGGCCCATCTCGATTTCGATCTGCTCATTCCGGCGTCTCGGGCGGTGGTTCGAGGTGTGAGCAAGCTCACGGGCAGAAGCTCTAGCAGCGGCCGTTTTCATGCGCTTTTCGCGCCTGTGCTGTTTTGTTTCCGGATTGTTGCGAGGCCGGAGGCGGCGCTCCATCGCGCGCAAATGTCTAGCTTCGCCCGCAATTCTGTGGCTATGAGCGAGAGGAGGATGCCGTCGACCGGCTTTCCGGAGAAGGACGCCGTGAAGAGCGAACCGCACATTCTCATCGTCGACGACGACAAGGATATCCGCGACCTGCTCGACGGATTCCTGAAGCGGCGCGGGCTGCGCGTCTCTGTCGCGAGCGACGCGGAGGAGATGCAGTCGGTGCTCGCCCGCGCCAAGATCGACCTCATCATCCTCGACGTCATGCTGCCGGGGAAGACGGGGATCGAGATTTGCCGGGAGCTGCGCGGGCGTTCGCGCATCCCGATCATCATGCTGACGGCGATCGCCGATCCGACGGATCGGGTGGTGGGCCTCGAGATGGGAGCGGACGACTACGTCGCAAAGCCCTTTGATCCCGGCGAACTGCTGGCGCGGGTGCGCGCGGTGCTCCGCCGCTTCGAGCAGGCGCGCATGCCCGCACAGCCGACGCGCACGCTCTACCGGTTCGAAGGCTGGACGCTCGACAGCGCCCGGCGCCGCCTCACCTCGCCGGAGAGCGTCCGCGTCGAACTGACGAGCGCCGAGTTCTCCGTGCTCGAGGCGCTCGCCGGCAGCGCGCAGCGCGTGCTCAGCCGCGACGAGCTGATGGAACTTGCCGGCAATGCCAGCGCCTATGGCTACGACCGCAGCGTCGACATCCTGATCAGCCGGTTGCGGCGCAAGCTCGGCGACGACGCCCGCCGGGCCGAGCTGATCGTGACCGTGCGCGGCGGCGGCTATCAGTTCGTGCCGGAGGTGGTCGTGGAATGAGGCGGCTCCTTCCCCAGACGTTGCCGGCCTGGACGCTCCTCATCCTGATCGCGGGTCTGCTCACGATGCAGTGCGCGACGCTCTTCATCGTCTCGCGCGACCGCACCGAGAACAACAAGGTGCTGGAGCTCTTCGCGCTGTCGGAGCGGGCGAACTCGCTGGTGAGCCTGATCGGCCCCGCGGATGCGGACGAGCGGGCGCGGCTCGCCGACGGGCTTTCGAACCATGCACGGTCGGTGACGATCTCCGACAGGCCGGCCGTCACCGCGCCGATCGCGCCGGACGACACGCTCGCCGAGCTCGAGGACGTGCTCGTCGCCCGCCTCGGCAAGTTCCATGTCGTCGACGCGCGGATCCGACGCGAGAAGGCGCGGCCGGCCGATCAGCCGGTCCCGGATCCGGCCGACGACGATCCCGACGCCGGCCAGGTGGAGCGCGAGCTTGCGAACCTCGCCGCCGACCTGCGGAGCAGCGACCGGCTGACGACCTCGATCGAGTTCAGCAACGGCCAGTGGCTGAATTTCGTGATCCCGCTGACCCGCGAGGACCCGATCCTGACGCCCGAGACCCTGCCGCTCTACGCGGCCGTCGCCCTTCTCGTCATTGCGCTCTCGATCTGGGGCGTGCGGCGCCTGACCGCGCCCTACCGGGCGATGGAGCGGGCAGTCGCCGCCATGGGCGATTCGATCAAGGGGCCGCCGCTGTCGGAAGCCGGCAGCCGCGAATACCGTTCGGCGGCGCGCGCGCTCAACGCGATGCGGGCGCGTCTCAAGGCCTATGTCTCGGAGCGCGAGCATCTCGCCGCCGCACTGGCGCACGACCTGCGCACGCCGCTGACGCGCATCCGGCTGCGGCTCGAGCTCGTCCGCAACGACCAGCACCGCCGGGCGATCGCCGGCGACCTCGACGAGCTCGAAGGCATCACCCGGTCCGTCGTCGACTTCACGACGCTCGAAGTGGTCGAGGAGAAGCCGGAGAAGGTCGACCTGTGGTCGCTGACGACGGCGATTGCCGACGAGCATCCGAGGGCCGCTTTCGAGGAGGACAGCCTCGCGACCGGCGGCCTCATATGCCTGGCGCAGCCGACGGCGCTGCGACGCTGCGTGACGAACCTCATCGAGAACGCCATCACCTATGGCGGACACGCCCATCTGAAGCTCGCCGAAGCGGGCGGCTGGCTGATCCTGACGATCCGCGACGAAGGGCCCGGCATCCCCGCTGATCGCATCGATTCGGTCTTCGAGCCCTTCGAGCGCGTCGAAGCCTCCCGCAACCGCAGCCATGGTGGCCTCGGCCTCGGGCTCACGATCGCGCGGAACGCGGCGCGGCGCTGCGGCGGCGACGTCCGGCTGGAGAACGATCCCGCGGGAGGACTGAGGACGGAGCTTCGGCTGCCGAAGGCGAGCGACGACGGCCGCGTCGCCGCTTGATCGCGCCATTTCGCGCGCCCCCGCGCCGGGCTATAGAACGGTCGGACAGGGGACGCCGAAATGACCGCCGCCAACGCAGATATCACCGTCATCGGTTTCGACGCCGACGATACGCTCTGGCAGAACGAGATGTTCTTCAAGCTGGCGGAGGACCGCTTCGTCTCGCTTCTCTCCGACTATGCGGAGGCGGCGCACGTGCCGGAGCGGCTGCTTGCGGCGGAGCGGCGCAACCTCGGGCAATACGGCTTCGGCATCAAGGGCTTCACCCTGTCGATGATCGAGACGGCGATCGAGGTCTCGGACGGTGCGGTGCCGGCGGCGGTGATCGCCGAGATCCTCGCTGCGGGCCGGGAGATGCTGAAGCATCCGGTCGAGACCCTGCCAGACGTGCGGGAGGTTCTGGCGGACCTCTCGCAGACTCATCGTCTCGTGCTGATCACCAAGGGCGATCTCCTCGACCAGGAGCGCAAGCTTGCCGAGTCCGGCCTCGGCGACTTCTTCACCGGCGTCGAGATCGTCAGCGACAAGACGGCGGCCACCTACGCCCGCATCTTCGCCCGCCACGGAGACGGCCCGGCCCGCGCCGTGATGGTCGGCAATTCGCTGCGCTCCGACGTCCTGCCGGCGATCGAGGCGGGGAGTTGGGGCGTGCACGTGCCGCATGCGCTGACCTGGGCCTACGAGCACGCAGAGGCCCCGGCGGAAGGCGGCCGCTTCCGCCGGCTGGAGCGCCTCTCCGGCCTGCGGGCGCTGATCACCGGGCTTGTTTAGGCGCCGTTGACGGGCCCTGCCGAGGGGGCGTAGAGCAGGCCGGTCACAGTCGGCTTGCGAGAGGCATCATGGACATCCGTCAGATCAACGACGAATACGCCGTCACCGGCCAGATTTCGGTCGACGATCTCCAGGCGATCAGGGAGATGGGCTTCAAGTCCGTCGTCTGCCATCGGCCGGACAACGAGACGCCGGACCAGCCGCCCTTCAGCGCGATCCGCGAAGCCGCCGAGAAGCTCGGTCTCGAAATCCGGCAGATTCCGGTCGGCGGCTCCGGCGTGACGGCCGAAAACGTCACCGCGATGAACGACGCGCTCGACGAGATGCCGCGGCCGATGCTCGGCTTCTGCCGCTCCGGCAACCGCTCGACGGCGATCTACCAGCAGACGCAGCACCTGCGCGGCTGAAGGAGGTCTGCGCCGCGCGACGGCTGACGCAGGTCATCCGCATCCGGAGCGTCAGTTCTTCAGCGTTTCGTCGAAAAGCGTGAGCAGGCGCTTCCAGTGCCGCTCGCAGCCTTGCTCGTTATAGACGCCATGGTCGGCGACGGCCCAGCCGTGCTCCATGCCGACGTAGTTCTCGATGATATGGTCGATCCCCGCCTCGCGCAGCGCCTGCGCCAGGCGTGCCGACTGCTCCGGCGGAAAGCTCTTGTCGACGCCGGCCGAACCGACATAGACGCGGCCCTTGATGGTGCCGACTCGCCGGTGCGGGCTGTCTTCCGCATCGCTTGCGAGGTTGCCGCCGTGGAAGCTCGCGGCTGCTGCGATCCGGTCCGGATAGTCCGCCGCCGCGGCGATCGCCCGCGAGCCGCCCATGCAGTAGCCGACCGTACCGAGCCGGCCCGTCGCGCCGCCCTCGCTGGTGATCGCTTCAATGAAGGCGCGGCCATCGCGGATGGTCTTCTCCTGCGTCGTGCCGCTCAGCATGCCCATCAGCTTCTCGCGCGTCGCCGGATCGCTGAAGGCGGTCTTCGCATCGAAATGATAGTCGCCGAAGCGGTAGAAGAGGTCGGGCACGAGGACGACGTAGCCGGCGTCCGCCAGCCGCTCGGCCATCGCATCGAGCGCCGGGCGCGGGCCGAAGGCGTCCATGTAGAGGATGACGCCGGGCTGGTCGCCGCGCGTGGTGCCCGTCGGGGAGAACAGGCCGGCCTTCGCCGTGCCGTCCTCGGTCTTGATCGTGATGTCGCGCTTCGCCACGCCAGCCTCCGTCGCTTTCCGGATTTCGCACGGGATCCCGTGCTGCGGCGTCACATTACGCCGGACGTCGGAAATTCAAAAGCAGGCTTATGAAATTCTGCAGCCTCGCGATGGTTTGCAGGGGGCGCCTAGAAGGTCTCGACCCATGGGCGGAGCTCGATCTCCCACGCCCACGCCGAGCGATCCTGGTCGATCAACTGCATGTAGGCCTCGGCGATCGCGTCCGGATCGAGCATCGAGTCCGGCCGGTCCGCCGGCTCCTCGCGTCCCGGATTGCGGATCGCGCCGTCGATGACGACGTGGCC
>JBQCEN010000071.1:0-19099 GCA_051960215.1 Pararhizobium sp. | reverse complement strand
AGCGAGGCCGTCTCGCGCTCGTTACCGCAGATCAGAACTTTCATGGGGGCGCTCCGTAGGTGTTCTTGTTGCGACGCCCTGAAACGCCGGGCGGAACCCGGCGGTTCCATTAACCATTTTTAAAAATCCGAGCCGCCTGCGACGCAGCGGAACGACCATCGGGCGTTGCGGGCAGCGAGGCGGCCGATGTCCCCATCCACGGCGAGACGAAGAGGTGACGCCATGCCCCCGGAGCCGAAGAGCGAAGCGCGAAAGGAACCGAAGGCCGCAGCCAACGCATCCGCCGGAGCCGGCGACGATACCGTGCTCGGCATCCGCATCTCGCATCCCGACCGCGTCCTCTTCGCCGACCAGGGCGTGGCGAAGATCGACCTTGCCTGCTACTACGCCGCCGTGGCCGCGAAGATGTTGCCTTTCGCGGCCGATCATCCGCTGTCGCTGGTGCGCTGCCCGCAGGGGCCGCAGAAGACCTGCTTCTTCCAGAAGCATGCCGGCGACGGCTTCCCGCAACAGATCCGGGAGGTGCCGGTCGAGGAGAAAGCCGGCGGGACCGCCAACTATATCTTCGTCCACGACGCGGCAGGGCTGGTCGCCGCCGTGCAGATGGGAACGCTGGAGTTCCATGTCTGGGGCGCGGCGATCGACCGGCTCGACACGCCCGACCGGCTGGTCTTCGACCTCGATCCGGATGCCGATCTTCCGTTCGACGTGGTGCGGGACGCGGCCTTCGACATGCGCCGTCGGCTTCGGGATCTCGGCCTCGAGAGCGTGCCGATGGTGACCGGCGGCAAGGGCGTGCACGTGATCGCGCCGCTGGTCCGGCGGGCGGAATGGCCGACGGCGAAGGCATTCGCCAAGGCGGTTGCCACCGGAATGGCCGCAGCCCGGCCGGATCGATATGTCGCGACGATGTCGAAGGAGAAGCGCAAGGGCCGCGTCTTCATCGACTGGCTGCGCAACGAGCGCGGCGCGACGGCGGTCGTTCCCTATTCGACCCGTGCCCGGCAGGGCGCGCCTGTCGCCACGCCCGTCTCCTGGGACGAGCTTCGCACGCTCGCCGCGGCCAACGTCTTCCATTTCCGCGATGTCCTCGAGCGCCACGACGATCCATGGGCCGAGGCGCGCGCCTGGCGCCAGTCGGTGACGGCGACCATGGTGAAGAGGGCGACGGGCTGACGATCTCCCGCGCCCGCTCGGACCGCCGCCGCGGAACAAATCGTCACGGATGGCCTTATCCGGCGGGACGGAGGGCTGGAGCGAACACGGGAGATCCTCGAGATGCCTGCGAAATCCAAGGCGCAGCAGAAGGCGGCCGGCGCGGCCCTGTCCGCCAAGCGCGGCGACACGAAGAAGTCCGACCTCAAGGGCGCCTCGCGCGGCATGGCCGACTCGATGAGCGAGAAGCAACTCGACGAAATGGCCCATACGAAGCGCAAGAACCTGCCCGACAGGAAAAAGAGCTGATCGTCCCAAGAGCTCGCAGGCCGCGTTCCGACGACCGCGCATGCGAATCCGCCTGCCCGCCGGCTTCTTCGGTGCCGGTCGGGCTGCGGCGGGCGGCCACCCCCTCCCCTGGGCCGCCCGCCGCCATCATCGACCCCTATCAATTTTGGTGACGTTTTGACGCGAAGGGCGGCGATGTTCCCCCGGCGGTTGCAGTGGCCGATGCGGGAGATCGCCGCTCTATCGTGGCCGCTCCCCTCGGCCGCATCCTTCGCTCAGGCTCGGTGCCAGCAACGGCAGCGCGGATTTTTACTCTAAAACGCCAAGCACTTATCGCGAGCGCTCGACCCGTCACGCCGCCCCGGCCGAACAGCGGGGCCGCCCGGTGCGTGTTTTCGGTCAAGCGTCGGAGCGGCCTGGCTTCGCTAAGCTGCGACCTCACGGCGCCGCTGTCGCATTACAACATATTTAAATGACTTGCCGGTGGCTCTTTGCTTCAATACCACCCAAAGGAGTATCGGAATGCAGGACACGGTCAGCAAAGCCGTGCACGCGGCGGTCCAGTCATCCAAATTCCGATTGCGTCCGCTCTACGTGCACGAATCCGCGCTGCAGATCGCCCGCAATCACGGGATCGACCATAAGGGCGTCTGGCTCATCGAACAGGCGCTGATGATGGTCGGATCGCGCGCGGGCGTCGGCATGAAGCTCGGCAGGGAAACCTTGCCGCATAGGGAGGAGGCGCCGGTCCCGCGGCTGATCGCCGCCAATTCGAACTGACGGCACGCGCTGGCCGCTCGTTGCACCGTGGGTTCTGCCGCCGCATCGAACGGCATCATCACCGCCATCGGCTTGCCCCCGGCCGAGCCTGTTCTACCTAAGGCGGCGTGTCACAGAAAACGCACCAGCCGCATCCCGCTTTCCCGCCCATCAACGACTACGCAATCATCGGCGATTGCCGAACGGTGGCGGTCGTCGCCAAGAGCGGGTCGATCGAGTGGCTTTGCCTGCCGAACATCGACAGCCCCTCCGTCTTCGCCTCCATGCTCGATCGCGAGCGCGGCGGCCATTTCACCGTGCACATGCACGAGGGCGACATGGTCTCCCGGCGCTATGTCGGCAGCACCAATGTGCTCGAGACGACGTTTGCCGGGCCGGCCGGCCGCCTGACCGTCACCGATTTCATGATGCTCTCCGAAGAGGGCGACGACCGGCTGGAGCCGGAGCGCGAGCTGATCCGCATCGTCGACTGCATCGAGGGCAGCCCGGAGGTGGAGGTCGTCTGCGCGCCGCGGCCGGACTACGGACGCGAGCACGTGCGCTTCATCGACCGCCGGCGCTGCGGCTTCGCCGTGCGCAATTCCGGCACGCATCACTTCATCCAGAGCGACATCCCGCTCGCCGTGACGGGGGAAGCCTGTCTGCACGGCCGCGAGCGGCTGAAGCCCGGCGACCGGCGGCGCGTCGCCTTCACCGTCGCGACGCGCGATCCGGCGGTGATCCCGGCCATTGAGGAGGCGGACGGGAAGCTGGCGAGGACGCTCGGCTGGTGGGAAGACTGGATCGGACAATGCACCTATGACGGCGACCACCGGCCGCTCGTCGTGCGCAGCATCCTCGCCCTGAAGCTGCTCGACTTCGTCCAGTCCGGCGCGATCGTCGCCGCCGCCACGACGTCGCTGCCGGAGGCGATCGGCACCGGCCGCAACTGGGACTACCGCTTCTGCTGGCTGCGCGACGCCTCCTTCACGCTCCGCGCCTTCGCCGATACCGGATTCGAGCGCGAGAGCCTCGCCTTCTTCGACTGGCTGATGCACACGACGCGCCGCACGCAGCCGCGTTTCGAGACGCTCTACGACGTCTTCGGGCGGACGAATGCCGTGGAACGGACGCTCGACCACCTCGGCGGCTATCGCAACTCGCGGCCGGTCCGGATCGGAAACGCGGCGAAGGACCAGTTGCAGCTCGATGTCTATGGCGAGGTCGTCAACTGCGCGATCGACACCATCGAGCGCGGCAACGCCTTCTCCCTCGCCGAACGGCGGCTGCTCGCGCGCGTCGGCGGCATCGTCTGCGACATGTGGCGCGAGAAGGACGACGGCATCTGGGAGGTCCGCGGCCATCGCCGCCACAACACCTATTCGAAGGTGATGTGCTGGTCGGCGCTCGACGACCTGATCAAGCTCGCCGACAAGGGCCGCATCACGATCGACAGGCGACGCTTCGTCGAGAACCGCGACGCGATCCGGGCCGAGGTGCTGGAGAAGGGCTTCGACACCGACATCGGCGCCTTCGTCGGCGCCTATGGGGAGACCTATGTGGACGCCACGGCGCTGCTCTTCCCGCGCACCGGCTTCATCGCTGCCGACGACCCGCGCATGCTGAGCACATGGAAGCGGATCCGCGCGAGGCTGGAGCACGACGGCTGGATCGACCGCTACGAGAGCGGAACGGACGGCATGGAAGGCCGGGAAGGCGCGTTCGGCATCTGCAGCTTCTGGGCCGTCGACTACCTCGCCCGCGCCGGCCGTCTCGAGGAGGCGAAGGAGCGCATGGCGCGGCTCGTCGCCAGCGCCAACGACGTCGGCCTCTATTCCGAGGAATTCGACGTCGCGACCGGCGAGTTCCTCGGCAACCTGCCGCAGGCCTTCACCCAGACCGGCTTCATCAACGCCGCGCTCACCATCGACCGCATCGAGCGCGGCCGCCACCCCGACCGGGAATCGGCCGTGAACGGCGAACTCAGCGAAGGCGCCGACGGCGACAACTCTGACCTGGAAACGGAGGCCGAAGCATGATCTTCGACGGCGGAAGCCCGCCCTGGCTGTTCATCTTCGTCTGGGGCGCGATCGCCACCGCGCTGATGACGACCGTCATGGAGGGGGCGCAGATGCTCGGCCTGTCGCGCATGAGCCTGCCCTTCCTCTTCGGCACCTTCTTCAGCGACAGCCGCAAGCGCGCGCAGATCCTCGGCTACGTGCTCTATTCCCTCGGCGGGCTCGTCTTCGGCTTCTTCTATGTCGGCGCCTTCCTGACGCTGCACTATGCGAGCTGGTGGCTCGGCCTGCTGCTCGGCCTCCTGCACGGCCTGTTCCTGATCACGGTGGTCCTGCCGCTTCTCCCCTATATCCATCCGCGCATGGCCTCCGAATATGACGGGCCGACGTCGCTGCGCCGCCTCGAGCCGCCCGGGCCCTTCGGTCTCAACTACGGGCGCCAGACGCCGGCGATCACCGTCGCCGGCCAGGCGCTCTTCGGCCTCGTCCTCGGCATCGCCTTCGCCTTCTGACGCTTGACCGCGCACCGCCTGCGCCCCACCTCGTGAGGAGGCGGCGGGCGGCGGCGTGGGATGCTGATCGAATTCAAGGCGGCAATGAAGGACGGGACCCCGGTCCTCATCCGCACCGTGCGGCCGAGCGACCGCGGCATGCTGCTCGAAGGCTTCGAACGCCTGTCCGACCGCTCGCGCCTCTTCCGCTTCATGGCGCCGACGCGCCGGCTGAGCGAGGCGAACATCGCCCGCTTCACCGCCGAGAGCACGCCGGCTCATTATGCCGCCGGCGCGCTCGACCTCTCGGCCGATCCGCCGCTCCCGGTCGCGATCGCTCGCTACGAGCGGCTCGGGGAAACCTCGAGCGAGGCAGAGATGGCGGTGACGGTCGTCGACAGCCACCAGCAGCGCGGCCTCGGCACGCTGCTCTTCGCCGGCATCGCGATCGCCGCGGCGGAAGCCGGCATCACCGCCTTCCTCGCCTTCGTCCATGCCGAGAACCATTCGATGGCCCGGCTCATCCGCTCGCTCGGCGGCCGCTCCGAGGGCATCGCCGGCAATGGCTACGAATTCCGCATCCCGATCGCCGCCCAGGCCGACATCTATCCCGCCACCAGCGCCGGCGACGCCGTCCGCGCGGCCTACCGCGTCATTGCGGCGCAGCGTTAGATCAGGCCGCGCGCCGAGAGGTTGCGCATCAGCGCCGAGGTGCCGAAGGTCCAGGGCGGGCACTCGGTCGAAAGCCGCACGGTGTTCCTGAGCGTGCCGAGGCCGGGCGCCGAGATCGAGACGACGTCGCCGATCTTGTGGGTGAAGCCTTCCCCCGGCACGTCGCGGTCCTCGACCGGCGCGAAGAGCGTGCCGAGGAAGAGCACGAAGCCGTCCGGGTACTGGTGATGCCGGCCGACCGTCTGCGAGACGAGGTCGAGCGGATCGCGGCTGATCTCCCGCATGGTGCTGTGGCCTTCGAGGACGAAGCCGTCCTCCCCCTCGATCCGGAGGTCGAGATCGGCCCTCCGTACGTCGTCGAGGGAATAGGTGGCGTCGAAGAGGCGGATGAAGGGGCCGATCGAGGAGGAGGCCGTGTTGTCCTTCGCCTTGCTGAGAAGCAGCGCCGAGCGTCCCTCGACGTCGCGAAGGTTGACGTCGTTGCCGAGCGTCGCGCCCTTGATGCGGCCGCGGCTGTCGACGGCAAGCACGATCTCCGGCTCCGGATTGTTCCAGCGCGAGATCGGGTGCAGGCCGACGGAGGCGCCCCAGCCCACCGAGGACATCGGCTGGGCCTTCGAGAAGACTTCGGCGTCCGGGCCGATACCGACCTCGAGATATTGCGACCAGACCCCCTCCTCGATCAGCGCCGCCTTGACCTTCTCCGCTTCCGCCGAGCCGGCCTTCAGGTCGCGCAGGCTGTTGCCGATGATCGCCGTGACACGCTCGCGGATCGTCTGGGCGAGCGACGGGTTGCCGGCCGCCTTCTCCTCGATGACGCGTTCCAGCATCGACCGTGCGAAGGTGACGCCGCAGGCCTTCACCGCCTGGAGATCGGAGGGCGCGAGCAGGTGGATCGCCTTCGTGGCGGCGGCAGGTTCGATCGAGGCATCGGCGATGGCGTCGAGCGGCCCCAGATCCTCGCCCTTCGCATTCGCGACGAGAGCGGCGGGATCGTCGTGCTCCATCAGGTCGCGCATCGTCGGGAACTCGCGGCAGGTGATGTCGACGAGCCGGCCGTCGCGCAGGGTCACCAGCGAAGGCCCCGACACGGCGTCGCGCCAGACGCGCCCGACGAAGCAGCCCGTCTCGTCTGCCGGTATCGTGGTTGCCATGCGATCCTCCCTCTCATCGGTCCATGCGTCGGCGGCGGACAATCGCCCGCGAGCCGCGCCGGTTCAAGGGGTGGAGCGCAAATTGGATGGGGACGCGTCTTTGGATGGGGACGCGTTGCCGCGTCAGTCGTCGTTGGAGGCGTTGAGCGCGTCGGGGCGGCGCCCGGCATCGGCGTGGACGAGTCCGTCATAGCCGTTCTCCGTCAGCCAGAGCCGCAGGATATGCCGCGTCGCCTCCTCGATCGTCATGAAGTCCGGGTTCTGCCGGCGGAAGGCAGCAAGCCGGCTCGCGAGGTCGTCGTCCATCGGGATCGTAAGGCCATCCGCCGGCCGGTCGTCGGCCGCGCCGCCGTTCTCACTCCACGTCATGGGCCACCTGTTCCAGTCGTTGATCGGCAAGGAGGAAACGGTCCCGGCGGCGCGCCGTTCCGCAGGGATCGGGAACTTCGCACCCTTTCCGGGAGTTGCATTCGCGCGGGGGATCAGGCGAGCGAGACCATGAGCGACATCCTAGGCGCCCTCATCCATTTCTCAGACACCGCAACGGCCTTCGGCCTGCCCTTCGCCGTCATGGCCTCCTGCGCGTTCGAAGCCGCGGGCCGGGATGCGGCGCGACGCCACACGGCCCCCGCGGCGCCGCCCGAGCCGCGGCCGGACAGCCGCCATGTCGTGCCGCAATGCAGGGCCGACCGGCCGCGCTGAAGCGGTTCGACGAAACGCGGAGACGATCTAGAGGATCAGGATCGCGCGGAAATCGTTGACGTTCGTGCCGGTCGGGCCGGTCACGAAGAGGCCGCCGTCCGCCTCGAAGGCACTCCAGGCGTCGTTGTCGGCGAGCCGTGCGGCCGGATCGAGACCGGCAGCCCGCATCCGCAGCACGCTGCCGCCGTCGGCAAAGGCGCCGGCATTGTCCTCGCTGCCGTCGATCCCGTCCGTGTCGGCGGCAAGGGCATGGATCGTCTCGCAGCCGTCGATGTCCAGCGCGAGCGAAAGCAGAAACTCGGAATTGCGGCCGCCCTTGCCCGATCCCTTCAGCGTCACCGTCGTCTCGCCGCCCGAAAGGATCACCACCGGCTTCTCGAACGGCCGGCCGCGCATCGCCACCTCGCGTGCGATCGCTGCGTGCACACGGGCACATTCGCGCGCCTCACCCTCGATCGCGTCGGACAGGATGACGGCCGGAACGCCGAGCCGGCGGGCTTGCGTGGCCGCAGCCTCGAGCGAGACCGCAGCGGACGCGATGACGTGGACTTCGTTGCGGATGAAGCGCGGATCGTCCGGACGTGGCGCGTCGGCAGCCTCCGAGGCGAGGTGACGCAGGATCGATGCGGAAAGCGGGATTCGGTAGCGCTCGATCGCCTTCAGCGCGTCGCCCCGCGTCGAGGCGTCCGGGACGGTCGGCCCCGATGCGACGAAGGCGGCGACGTCGCCCGGGATATCGGACACGACGAGGCTCACCACCCGCGCCGGAGACGCGGCCGCGGCGAGCCGGCCGCCCTTGATCCGCGAGACGTGCTTGCGGATGACGTTCATCGCCGAGATCGGCGCGCCCGAGGCAAGCAGGGCCTCGCTCAGCGCCATCTCGTCGGCAAGCGTGAGCCCCGCGGGCGGCGCCGGCAGGAGCGCCGAACCGCCGCCGCAGATCAGCGCGACGACCAGGTCGTCCGGCCCGAGCCCCGCGACCGCCTCGAGGAGCCGTTCGGAAGCGGCGAGGCCGGCGGCATCCGGAACCGGGTGGCGCGCCTCGATCACGGCGATCCGCTCGCAAGGGGCGGCGTAGCCGTAGCGCGTCACGACGAGGCCGGAGAGAGGCCCATCCCATTGGCGCTCGAAGGCGCGGGCAAGCTGTGCCGCGCCCTTTCCGGCGCCGACGACCACCGTGCGGCCCTTCGGCCGCTCCGGCATGAACCGGCGGATCGAAAGCTCCGGATCGGCAGCGGCGACGGCAGCGTTGAACAGCGCCTCGAGGAAAGGCCGCGGGTCGATCATCAGCGCTCCTAGAGCGTTTCCTGGAAAGTGGAAACCGGTTGTCCGCCCGGAAACGCGACAAAACAAAGACATAGATCGTTTTCGCGATTCAGCGAAACGCGGAAACGATCTAAAATAGCAAGAGGCGACACGACCCGCCCGCCTCAGGGCAGGATCGCCTTTAGCCGATCGACGAGCGCCCGCCAAGGTTTCGGCACGTGATCCGGATCGGCAATGACGCTTTCGGCGACGATCTCGTCGAAGGGCCCGTTCTCGTCCGGCACCAGCGGCACCATGGTCCGCCGGCCGGAGCCCTCCGCTTCCTGCCGCAGCGCGTCGATCGCCGTGACGAGGGAGCCGCCGCTTTCATCGAGCTTCTGCGCGACGGCTTGTGGGTCGAGATCGAAATGCTCGGCAATTAGATCATCGCGAACCGCCGCGATGGTCGCGCGACGGTCGGCATCGTCTGCGCCGGCCTCGACCGCGACGTCGCACTCGGTATCGAAGCCCATCGAGCGATTGTTGACGTTCGACGAGCCGACGCGGAGCAGCCGGTCGTCGACGACGAGGATCTTCGCGTGCACGTAGACCGGCCGCCCCTGCCGCGTCACCGGATAGAAGATGCGGAAGCGGCCGAACCGGTCGGCCTCGGCGATGGTCTTCAGGAAACGCTCGCGGCGCGAATCCATGACTTCCGATTCGACCTCGCCATGCGCCGTCTTCGGATTGATGATGACGATCTCGGGGCCGTCCTCCTCCGCGAGCCGCTCGGCCATCGCCGCGACGATCGCATCCGAGGCGAAATACTGCGTCTCGCAATAGATGGCGCGCCGTGCCGACCGGATGCCGTCGAGATAGAGGTGCTCGATCTCGCGCACCTCCGGCTGCTGCTCGTATTCCGGGATCGTCCGCGCGATTGCGACGGGGACGTCGCGGAAGGTCGGGCGGATGTCACGCGGCCAGATCGGTTCGGCGGCCGGCGGCGGATCGAGCGTCCGGCCGGTCGCCCGGCGCCAGCGCTCGCGCGCGATATCGCCGATGGCGCGGGCGGCGGCGCCGTCGACGGCCGTCGTCGCATCGTGCCACGGGCCGTGATGGCGCCCCTGGCGGCGCGGGTCGTCGTCGAGATGCCGACGCGTGTCCCAGCGGTTGGCGGTCATGTCGAGCCCGCCGCAAAAGGCGATCACGTCGTCGATGACGACGATCTTCTGGTGATGCGCCGCCCCGAGCGGATGCGCCGAATCGAGCTGGAACCGGACACGCTTGCTGGTCATCAGGTTGAGCACGAAGAGCGGAGTCGTGCCGCGGCTCAGCGTCTGCAGCGCGCCGAGGTCCCATTTCAGCACGTAGATGCGAAGCCCGGGCCGGTGGCGGTCGAGCCAGCGCAGGAAGGGGCCGAGCCTGTCGGGGCCCTCGAGCGTCTTGCCGCCGGGCTCGAAGCGGATGCGCGTGTCGAAGTCCCAGCCGATGAGGTAGACGACGTGGCGTGCCTTGAGGATCGCCTCCTTGGCGACGCGGAAATAGTCGGCCGCATCGACGATCAGCGCGAGTCGATCACACTGCTCGATGCGCCAGCAGTTGCGCCCCGGCACGATGATTTCGGCCGCGCGGCCGTTGACCTGCGCTACGTCGTCCAAGGATCCTCCCCTGCGGCAATCGGGCGCCCTTCGACGCGGCGCCTCCGGGTCGAAACGCACGACGACGGAATCCGATCCGGCCGAAGTGGATGGTAGCGCCGATCGGCGTTCAGCGAAACGCCCGGCTGACGAAGGGGCTGTCCTTGAGGCCGAATCGCCAGGAGCGGTCGATCTCGCGGGTGATGCCGATCCGCGGCCCGCTGACCACCGGCGGCTCATCGAGGCAGGGCGCCAGCAGGAAAGGCGGCCCGTCGAGCGGCAGCCCGTCGTGGCTGCCGTCGATCGCAAGGGCGCTGGTGACCCGCCCCGGACCGCTGCACAGCTTGCGGATGTCGCTGACCTGCCGGCGCTCGAACATGAGGTCAAGCCCGTGCTCGGGCTTCAGCGCCCGGATCAGCACGGCGCTTCCGGGCAGGCAGACGACGTTGAAGCACCAGTGGAGCCCATACGAACGGTAGACGTAGGCACAGCCCGCCGGGCCGAACATCGCGGCATTGCGAACCGTGCGGCCGCCGAAACTGTGGGAGGCACCGTCGTCCTCCGTATAGGCCTCGGTCTCCACGACGATGCCGCCCGCATGGCCCGCCTGCAGCCAGGTACCGACCAGCGCATGGGCCACGGTGACGGCGTCGCGCTCGTAGAAGGACGCCGGAAGATGCTCACGAAGACGCGTGCCGCCCCCGGATGTTGCTGGACAAGAGATCATTGCGCGTTCGGTAACCTCGCCCTCTGCTCCTCAGTCCGCGGCCCTTGCGCGCGGCCTGACCTTGCTCCGGCTGCCTCGACCTCGAAGCCGATCATAGACCAAGCCACCGTTCTCTTCCCTGTGGCCACATGTCGCCCGCCGTTCACGCCGTGCAACGGGCCGCCAAACAAGGTTAACCTGTGTTATTGCCAGCGTCCCTCCGGCCTCCGATTGTAGAAGCTGAACGAGGCCGAAGGGACAATGCAATGGCTGAAACTCCATATGAGGAACTCGTCCGCCAGATCAGGGAGACCGATACCCCCGACAAGACCCGGTACGCCCGCGTGAAGGTTCTCGCCCGACAGATCACCGCGGCCGTCAAGGAGCCCTCGCAGGCTTCCGCCCTCAACAGCGAGTTCCGCGGCGCCTATATGGACCTGCAGCTCGCGCTTCTGAGAAGCAACGACGACGCGCTTCTCGATCTCTACAAGCGACAGTGCACGCGCACCGTGCGCAAGATCTGCATTGCTGCACAGGGGCAGCGGCCGACGGCATGAGCTGACGCCGCCGGGAGCGTAGGAGGAGAGCGCGACGCGGCCGGATGCCGAAACATTGGTGCCCTTCAGACGTTAGCCAGCCGAAGCAAGCAAGCACGAAGGAGCATTGTTATGCGATTCGGCGAACGCGACCGGCCGCGCCCCCGCCGGCAGGAAGACTACGACGACTACCGCGAACGCGACATCGATTCGGGCTGGCCCTACGATGATGCGGAAGGACGGACCCGCGTCTGGCCCAACGAGCCCTATGCCTTCGGCACCGGCTCTCCCGACGACGACCCCAACACCGGATTCCACAACGCCGACGACCGGCTCGACCGCCTGACCGACGAACAGGCGCTGCGCCGCGATCGCATGCTGCGACGCCCGGACCGGCGCGCCTTCCGCGGCGGTCCGCCGCGAGAACAGGGGCCGGACCATCGCGGCAAGGGCCCCCGCGGCTACAAGCGCTCCGACGAGCGCATCCGGGAGGATGTCAGCGATCGCCTGACGGACGAGGCGCAGCTCGATCCCTCGGAGGTCGAGGTGATCGTCCACGACGGCGAGGTGACGCTGCAGGGCCAGGTCGCGAAGCGCTTCGAGAAGAGGCTTGCGGAGGATTGGGCGGAGACCGTCAGCGGCGTCGTCCACGTCCAGAACAACATCCGCGTGCGGCAGCGGGAATAGCCCCGCAGCGCGTCCGTGGCACCGGGAGATCGCGGAACCTGAAGCCCCGCGATGAGCCACGCGAAACGGTGACGGCCAGAAGGCTGTCACCATTCCGACGCAGATAATCTATTTGCCCCGCTTGGCGCGGCGGTTCTCTTCGGGCTCGCCGGTGCGGGTGGGCTGGGTGGCCGAAACCGGATCGCTCGCGGGAAAGGTATCTTCGAGCCCCTCCTCCAGCCGATCGTCCGCATCCTTGCGATCGGCCTCCGTCTGTCCGGCCTTCTTCGGCGTCTTCTTGTCCACCATCGGATGCTCCTCTCGCGTTGCTTCCAGTGTAACGCCGAAGGAGGCGCACTGTTTCAGCCGGGCATCCGGATGGTTCCCCTCAGGGACGGATGACGCAGACACCGGCCTCGCGGTGGCAGGCGGCCTCGCCGATCCCGGGTGTCACCGTCACGATCTTCGGGCCGCCGCGGTCGAGCACCGCCGTTGCGCCACCGTAGTCCCCGTCGACATAAAAGAAATTGCCGTTGCCCGGCTCGTGGTAGGCGTAGAGGCCGCCCGCATAGGTGCCGAGACCGGAGACGCGGATCTCCGCGCCGTCGCCACCATAGGGCGCGTCAAAGCCGCGATACCCGGTGCCGCCCATGGCGCGCCATGAGCCGCCGTCGCCGATCGGCTCCGAGCGCCAGAGGGTCGGCGGCGCAACGAAGAGGCGGTGGCCGCTTCGTCGACCTCTCCACCAACCGTGAACGCGGCTTTCCCGCCACCCCGACCGCCGGTCGAAGCGGAAGGCCGGGAGCCCGGACCGGAAGGCGGCGATCTCTCCGCCGCGGCCGTGGTGCGCGAGCCAGCGCGCCGATGCTGCGGAGGCTCCAGGGCGCTGCCGGCCGCCCTGCCATGAACGGCTGTGCCAATCGCCGCCGGAACGATGGAGGCTCGCCCGTGCGTCACCGAAGCCGCCGCCGTGGTGGCCCGCTTGCGCCGTGGCTGATGGCACGCCGAGCGCCAGCGCGAGAACGGCCGCCCCGGCGGCCGCCATGCAAGTCTGCCAAAGCCTGTCCATCGCCGTCTCCTGCCGCTGACCGGGCGCCTCGAGGAGAAGGTGGCGCAGCCGCAAGCGCCTGTCACGCGGCACCGCAATAAACCCTTTGTTAACCTTAAGCCGGCGCTCCCGGCCGCCGGGGCGGTTGACGAGGCGCCACTTTCTGGAATCATGGCCGCATGGACGAACAGCCGCCGATCGACATCACGCCGCTCCGCTTCGCGGACGCTCTCGTGCTGGCGCCGCTGCTTGCCGCCTATGCGCAGGCGCTGAAGCGCGGCGCACCGCGGCGGCCCGACCGGTTCTACGCGGAGCGCCTGCTGCAGGATCCGACCGCGGAGCTTCTCGGCGCGCGCATCGCCGGGCGCCTCGTCGGTTTCGTCGTCTTCTACGACCTGCCCGAACCGGTCACGGGCGCCCGCTTCGGCCAGGTCGACCATCTCTACGTCGAGCATGGGTACCGCAACCTCGGCATCGGAAAGGCGCTGATCGACATGCTCGGCGACCAGGCCGATGCACGCGGCTGGGCGCGGCTCGTCCTCAATGCGCCGCGTTTCCCGGAGGACGGGCGCAAGCTCTACGAGAAGCTCGCCGTCAAGGCCGACGGGACCAGCTGGGTGCAGCGTTTCGGTTCGGAATGAACTCCTTTCCGGCGACGGAACACCCTAAATCGGTTCAGACGCAGAGGCTTGGCGCTTTCGACCAAATGCTTGGACGAATTGCCGATTCAATCTTTGACGCGCTGCACATAAGGGACTAAAACCCGTGGCGAAAGCGTGGCAGGCCCCTTGCGCAGGTCGCGCTCGCCCGCTTCGTTTCACAGGGGTCTTCATGGCCAACGCGATGAAAACGCGGCCCATCTCGCCGCATCTCCAGATCTACAAGCCGATCCCGACGATGGTGATGTCGATCGTCCATCGCATCACCGGCGGCGCCCTCTATTTCGGCACCCTGCTCGTCGCCTGGTGGCTGGCGGCCGCCGCCTCGGGTCCCGCCTATTTCGAGACGGCGAATGCCTTCTTCGGCTCCATCATCGGCCAGATCATCCTCTTCGGATACACCTGGGCGCTCGTCCACCACATGCTCGGCGGCCTGCGCTACCTCACCTGGGACACCGGGGCGCTGATGGAGAAGCAGACGTCGACGAAGCTCGCCAAGGCGAACCTCGTCGGCTCGATCATCCTGACGATCGTCATCTGGATCGTCGGCTACCTCGTTCGCTAAAGAGGACGCATATGAGCTTGCGCACACCGCTCGGTCGTGTTCGCGGCCTTGGTTCGGCCAAGGAGGGCACGGGTCAGTTCTGGCTCCAGCGCCTGACGGCGATCGCCAACATCCCGCTGATCACCTTCTTCATCATCTTCCTGATCGTCTATAACGGCGCGCCCTACGCCACGGTCGTCGCCGCCCTCGGCAATCCGCTGGTCGCCCTGGTCATGGGGCTCGTCGTCCTCTCGGTCTTCGTCCACATGCGCATCGGCATGCAGGTGATCATCGAGGACTACGTCCACGGCGACCTGAACAAGATCGCCCTCATCGCCCTCAACACGTTCTTCGCAATCGCAGTCGGCGGGTTCTGCCTCTTCGCCGTCTTCAAGCTCGGCTTCGGAGGCTGACCCCGAAATGGCAACACCCGCTTCCCCCGCCACCGGCGGCACGGCCTATCGATATGTCGACCACGCCTTCGACGTCGTCGTCGTCGGCGCCGGCGGCGCCGGTCTGCGCGCCACCCTCGGCATGGCCGAGCAGGGGCTGAAGACCGCCTGCATCACCAAGGTCTTCCCGACCCGCTCGCACACCGTTGCGGCCCAAGGCGGCATCGCCGCGTCGCTGCGCAACATGACGCCCGACTGCTGGCAGTGGCATCTCTACGACACGGTCAAGGGCTCCGACTGGCTCGGCGACGTCGACGCCATGCAGTACATGGTGATGGAGGCGCCCAAGGCGGTCTACGAGCTCGAGCACTATGGCGTGCCCTTCTCCCGCAACGAGGAAGGCAGGATCTACCAGCGCCCCTTCGGCGGCCACATGCAGAACTACGGCGACGGCCCGCCCGTGCAGCGCACCTGTGCCGCTGCCGACCGCACCGGCCACGCGATCCTCCATACGCTCTATGGCCAGTCGCTGAAGCACAATGCCGAGTTCTTCATCGAGTATTTCGCGATCGACCTGATCATGGCCCCCGACGGGCGCTGCACCGGCGTCGTCGCCTGGAACCTCGACGACGGCACCATCCATCGCTTCGCCGCCAAGACGGTCGTGCTCGCGACCGGCGGCTACGGCCGCGCCTATTTCTCGGCGACGTCGGCCCACACCTGCACCGGCGACGGCGGCGGCATGATCGCCCGCGCCGGCCTGCCGCTGCAGGACATGGAGTTCGTCCAGTTCCACCCGACCGGCATCTACGGTGCCGGCTGCCTCATCACCGAGGGCGCGCGCGGCGAGGGCGGCTATCTGGTCAATTCGGAAGGCGAGCGTTTCATGGAGCGCTACGCGCCCTCGGCCAAGGACCTCGCCTCGCGCGACGTCGTCTCGCGCTGCATGACGATCGAGATCCGCGAGGGCCGCGGCGTCGGCAAGGACAAGGACCACATCTACCTGCACCTCGACCACCTCGACCCTGCGGTCCTGCACGAGCGGCTGCCCGGCATCTCGGAATCGGCGCGCATCTTCGCCGGCGTCGACGTCACCCGCGATCCGATCCCGGTGCTGCCGACGGTGCACTACAACATGGGCGGCGTGCCGACGAACCTCTGGGGCGAGGTGCTCAACCCGACCGCCGACGGTCCCGATGCGCTCGCACCGGGCCTGATGGCCGTCGGCGAGGCGGCCTGCGCCTCGGTTCACGGCGCAAACCGCCTCGGCTCGAACTCGCTGATCGACCTCGTCGTCTTTGGCCGCGCCGCGGCGATCCGCGCCGGCCAGACGATCGACCGCACCGCGCCGGTTCCCCCGGTCGACGAGGCGGCCTGCGAGAGGATCATGGACCGCTTCGATCGGATCCGCTACGCCAAGGGTTCGAAGCCGACGGCGATGCTGCGCGACAGGATGCAGCGCACCATGCAGGAGGACGCTGCCGTCTTCCGCACGCAGGAATCGCTCGAGCAGGGCTGCCGCCGCATCTCCGAGATCTGGGACGAGATGAGCGACATCAAGGTCACCGACCGCTCGATGATCTGGAACTCCGACCTCGTCGAGACGCTCGAGCTCGAGAACCTGATGACGAACGCGATCGCCACCGTCTACGGCGCCGAAGCCCGCAAGGAAAGCCGCGGCGCGCACGCGCGCGAGGACTACAAGGACGGTCCCTTCGACGGTCGCAACGACGAGGAGTGGCGCAAGCACACGCTCGCCTGGGTCGGCGCCGACGGCACCGTGACGCTCAAGTACCGCCCCGTCCACACCGACCTCATCGCCGAAGGCATCGACCCGAAGAAGATCGAACCGAAGGCGCGGGTGTATTGATCGGGAGCCGTTCGTTCGGGTGAGAGGACTCCGCCATGAACATGTTGGGTCACAATAGTAGGCGGGGGCAGCGCGTGTACGCCATCACATTCGATCTCGACACGCAGACGCTGGAACAGGCTTACGGCAACGCCTCCTGGCGAAACGCCTATGCCGATATTCGGAACGCGCTTCGCGAGCACGGGTTCAGCTGGCAGCAGGGAAGCGTGTATTTCGGAAACGATGATGTGACGGCCGTCACATGCGTTCTGGCGGCGCAGGATCTTTCCCGCCGGTTTGCATGGTTTCGGCCATCGGTCCGCGACATCCGGATGCTTCGCATCGAAGAGAACAACGACCTCAGCCAAGCGCTGTAGAAGCCTCCTTCAAGGTAAAAAGAGAAATGGTCCAGCTCACACTCCCGAAGAACTCGCAGATGTCGGAAGGCAAGGTCTGGCCGCGGCCGGATGGCGCGACGAACCTGCAGGAGTTCCGCATCTATCGCTGGAGCCCGGACGACGACAAGGGGCCGACGATCGACACCTTCTTCGTCGACCGCGACGACTGCGGGCCGATGGTTCTCGACGGGCTCCTGTGGATCAAGAACAAGGTCGACCCGACGCTGACGCTGCGCCGCTCCTGCCGCGAGGGCATCTGCGGCTCCTGCGCGATGAACATCGACGGCACGAACACGCTCGCCTGCACGAAGGGGATGGACGAAATCCACGGCGCGGTCAAAATCTACCCGCTGCCGCATATGCCGGTCGTCAAGGACCTCGTTCCCGACCTCACGACTTTCTACGCGCAGCACCGCTCGATCGAGCCCTGGCTGCAGACGGTGTCGCCGACGCCGGCCAAGGAATGGCGCCAAAGCCACGAGGATCGCGCCAAGCTCGACGGCCTCTACGAGTGCATCCTCTGCGCCTGCTGTTCGGCCTCCTGCCCGAGCTACTGGTGGAACGGCGACCGCTACCTCGGCCCGGCAATCCTGCTCCAGGCCTATCGCTGGCTGATCGACTCGCGCGACGAGAAGACCGGCGAGCGCCTCGACAACCTCGAGGACCCGTTCCGCCTCTACCGCTGCCACACGATCATGAACTGCGCCCAGACCTGCCCGAAGGGCCTCAATCCGGCAAAGGCGATCGCCGAGATCCGGAAGATGATGGTCGAGCGGCGGGTCTAACCCAGCTCCGACGCGCCCTGCGGACCCGCCGTGCGGTCCACCGGAGCGCCATCGAGGAAGGCCGCGCGCAGGGATGACGCGGCCTTTCTCTGCCTGGCGGCCTATTGAACGAGGCGGACGTCGAGCGTCACTTCGATGGCGCCGAGCGCCTTCGACACGGGGCAGCCTTCCTTTGCCTCGCGGGCGATGCGGATGAAGGTCTCCTCCTGGATGCCGGGGACCGTCCCGGTCAGCTCGAGCGCGCTCTTCGTGATCTCGAACCCGCCGCCGGGCGCCTCCTGGACGGTGACGACGGCGCGCGCCTCGAGCTTCGTCGCAGGCGTGCCGTTCTCCGCGAGGAAATGCGAGAGCTGCATGGCGAAGCAGCCGGCATGTGCCGCGGCGATCAGCTCTTCCGGATTGGTGCCGGACCGGCCGGCTTCGTCCTGGAAGCGGCCCTTGAACGAATAGGGCGCGTCCTTGAGCGCGCCGCTCTGCGTGTCGATCTTTCCGCTCCCGTCGGCAAGAGCGCCCTGCCAGACGGCCGTTGCGTATCTCTTCATGGCGTCTCCCTTCCTTGGTGATGGCCGCAGCGGTAACTAGAGGGCCGCCGGCCCACGTAAACAAGAACATGCGGACAAGACGTGCAGTCAGCGGCCGCATCACGCGCTCGTGTGCGATATTGAGTTGAACCCGCCTTCCGCCCGGCTAGCTTCAGGCGAAACAGGAGGACTTCATGATCCGTCTCGCGCTCGCCGTCCTTTCTCTCGCGCTCCTGGCGCACCCGGTGCGGGCCGCCGAAACCGGAACCGCGATCTTCGCCGGCGGCTGCTTCTGGTGCGTCGAATCGGATTTCGACCACGTGCCGGGCGTCGTCTCGACGACGTCGGGCTATATCGGCGGCTCGATGCAGAACCCGACCTACCGCAATCATCCGGGCTTCCGCGAGGCCGTCAAGATCGAGTTCGACACGACGAAGACGTCCTACGCCAAGCTCCTCGACGTCTACTGGCACTCGATCGACCCGATCGACACCGGCGGGGCCTTCTGCGACCGCGGCGAGAGCTACACCACGGCGATCTACACGCTGAACGACAAGCAGATGCAGGAGGCGAAGGCCTCGAAGGCGGAGGTGCACGAGGCGCTCGGCAAGCCGATTGCGACGGTCGTCAAGCCGGCGCCGAAGTTCTGGCCGGCGGAAGACTACCACCAGGACTTCTACAAGAAGAACCCCATGCACTATCAATACTACCGCAGCGCCTGCGGCCGCGACCGGCAGGTCAAGGCGATCTGGGGCGACAAGGCGGATGAAGGCATCGCCGCCCATTGAGCATCCTCCTATTGCGTCTCGTGCACCCTTGTCGGCTGGACAAGCGGGGCCGCTTTCAGCGACAAAGGTTCTGAGAAGAATGAAAT
>JBQCEN010000070.1:0-11454 GCA_051960215.1 Pararhizobium sp. | reverse complement strand
AGGAATGACGGAGGAGGGGTCTGTCAGTCTGCCGTCAGTGCTCTCCAAGCCGTTCACCTCAGTTGGCGGTCGCTTGAGCCCCGCGCTGCCTCACCCTCCGTCACCCTGTGCTCGTCACAGGGGTCCATTCCCCTCCGCGATCGGCAGAGGGATGCCATCGGCCACGCTCTGGCGTCACGACGGGAACGACGGAGAGACGCGACCGCGCCTTATGCCGCCCGCTTGCCCTTGCGCCCGTTGGGCAGCGGCACGGCGGCGGTGCGGAACGCCTCCCACGGGTCCTTGCGCAGGTGGGCGAGCCGGGCCGGCGCGTTGTTGACCGTGAAATACGCCGCGCTGATGCTCTCCGAAAGCTCTTCCCAGTCGAGCGGCATGGAGACCGGAGCGCCGGGGCGGGCGCGGGTCGAATAGGGGGCGACGGCGGTCGCGCCGCGGCCGTTCCTCAGATAGTCGATGAGGATCTTGCCGCGCCGCTTCGACTTGGTGATCGTCGCGACGTAGCGCTCCGGCTCGTCCGCCGCCATCGCCTTGGCGAGCCGGCCGGCGAAATCCTTCACCGTCTCCCAGTCTGCCGACGGCTTCAGCGGCGAGACGACGTGGAGGCCCTTGCCGCCGGAGGTTTTGACAAAAGAGCCGAGGCCTGCCGCCTCCAGCCGCTCGCGCACGGCGAAGGCCGCGGCGATCATGGTCTGCCAGTCGACGCCCTCGCCGGGGTCGAGGTCCATGGTGATGAAATCCGGCTGCTCCAGGGCGGCCATCGTCGAGCCCCAGGGATGGATTTCGAGGACGCCGCCCTGCACGAGCCCCATCAGGCCGTCCAAGCCGTCGATGGTCAGGATCTTCTCGCCCGACTTGTCCTTCGGGTCCTCGACCAGGCGGATTTCCTTGCTGAGCCCCTTCCAGGCATGCTTCTGGAAGAAGCACTCGCCCGCGATGCCGCCGGGGCAGCGCAGCAGCGACAGCGGGCGGCCGACGACGAACGGCCCCATCCGCGGCCAGACCTCGGCGTAGTAGTCGGCAAGCCCCTGCTTGGTGACGCCGGCGTCCGGCCAGAGCAGACGGTCCGGATGCGTGAGCTTCGGCGTTGCCGCGGAGGCCGTCTTCGCTCTTCCCGCCGCCTCCTCGCGGACGATCTCGCTCGGGTCCTTGTCGTCGCGCAACCCGCGGAACGAGGCGTGGCGCAGGTTCCGATCGGCCGTCCAGCCGCGGAACTCGACCTCCGCGACGAGTTCCGGCTCGGCGAACCGCACGCCGCGCGCCGCATCGGCCGAGAGCCGCTTGGCGAAGGGGCTCGTCTTCCGCTTCAGCGCCTCCAGCCGCTGGTAGAGGTCCTTGGCGACCTCGCCCGAATAGCCCGTGCCGACGCGGCCGGCATGCACCAGCTCCCCCTTCTCGTAGTAGCCGAGGACGAGGGAGCCGATCGCCTTGGCGATGGTCGTCGAGGGGACGTAGCCGGCGACGACGAACTCCTGCCGCTCCGTGCACTTGGACTTGATCCAGTCGTTGCCGCGGCCGGAGCGATAGGGCCCGTCGCGAACCTTCGACACGACGCCTTCGAGGGAGAGCCGGCAAGCGTGCCGGAGCACGATATCGCCCTCCGCCTCGAATGCGGCGCTGAAGCGCAGCACCCCGGCCTGGTCCTGCACTAGGGCCTCCAGCGCCTTCTTGCGCGCCTCGAGCGGCGCAGCCTGCAGGTCGTAGCCGTCGAGGAAGAGGAGGTCGAACGCATAGAAGACGAAGCGGTCCGTGCGGCCTTCGGAAAGGTCGGCCTGAAGCGCCGAGAAGTCCGAGGCACCGTGGGCGTTCTCGACCACCAGTTCGCCGTCGATGATCGCGTTCCCGACCGGCAGCGCCTCGAGCGCGCCCGCGACCGCGCGGCCAAAGCGTTTCGTCCAGTCGAGCCCGCGGCGGGTGAGCAGTTGCGCCGTGCCGTCGGCGACATGCGCCTGCAGGCGATAGCCGTCGAACTTGATCTCGTGCAGCCAGCGGCTGCCCGCCGGCGGCTTCGTCTTCAGCGTCGCGAGAGAGGGCGGGACGAAGTCGGGCATCTTCGCCTTCCGGGCGCCCTTGATGCGCGACGGACCGACCGGCGCCTGCCGCTGCGGCTTTTCGATCCGCCCGGTCTTGGACGACCAGCCGGGGTCCTCGCCGGCGACCTCCTCGACGACCCGGCCGGTCTTCACCGATTCCGGCCGCTCGGCAAGGATGTCGGCCTCGTCGGGGCTGCGCGCCGCGTCGTCCTCGCCCTTGATCAAAAGCCAGTTGTCGGCCTTCTCGCCGCGCCTCTTCGCCATGCGGACGAGATGCCAGCGCCCGGAGAGCTTCTCGCCATGGATCTCGAAATCGAGGTGGCCCTTCTTGTAGCCCTTGGCGGCGTCGCCGATCGGCTCCCACGAGCCGCGATCCCAGAGGATCACCGTACCGCCGCCATATTCGCCCTTCGGGATCGTGCCTTCGAAGTCGCCGTATTCCAGGGGATGGTCCTCGACATGGACGGCGAGGCGCTTCTCACCGGGGACGAGGCTCGGGCCGCGCGTCACGGCCCAGCTCTTGAGCACGCCGTCCATCTCCAGCCGCAGGTCGTAGTGCAGCCGGCGCGCCGCGTGCTTCGGGATCAGATAGGAACGGCCGCCGTGGCCGCCGGGCTCGGCGCCCTCCGGTTCGCGCGTCGCCTTGAAGTTCCGCTTTTTTCGGTAGGTCTCGAGAGCCACGGGCTACCCCGCCTTGCGCCGCGGTTCCGCCGCCGTCTTCCGCGAGGAGCGGCTGCGCGAGGCGGCCTTCTTCGTGCCCTTGCCCGCAGCCGCGGTGGCCCCGGCGCTCTGGCGCAGCGCCTCCATCAGGTCGACGACCTTCTCCGGCGGGCGCTCCTTCTTCGGTTCGATCTTGCGGCCTTCGATCTTCGCCTTGACGAGTTCGGCCACCGCCGCCTCGTAGCGGTCCTTGTATTCGGCGGGATCGAACGTGCCGCGCGTGGGGTTGATGATGTGCTTGGCGAGGTCGAGCATCTCGCCCTCGATCCTGATCTCCGGGATGTCGTCGAAGACGTCGGCAGCGGCGCGCACCTCGTAGTCGAAGTTCATCGTGCTGCCGATCAGGCCCTCGCCGTGCGGGCGGATCAGGACGGTGCGCACCCGCCGGAAGAGGACGGTGCGGGCAAGTGCTGCCACCTTCTCGCGCCGCATCGCCTCGCGCAGGAGGACGAAGGCCTCGCCGGACATCGCGTCGGAGGGCGCAAGATAATAGGGCCGGTCGATATAGACGGTGTCGATGTCGTCGCAGGCGACGAAGGCTTCGACGGCGAGCGTCTTGTCGCTCTCCGGCACCGCGGCCGAAATCTCCTCCGGCTCAAGCACGACGTAGTCGTTGTCGCCGACCTCGTAGCCCTTCACCTGGTCCGCCTTGTCGACGGGCTTTCCCGTCTCGCTGTCGACGAACTCGCGATGGACGCGGTTGCCGGTCTCGCGGTTGACCGTGTGGAAGGTGATGCGGTCGGACGTCGAGGCGCCGGTGTAGAGCGCGACGGCGCAGGTCAGCTCGTCGACCTTGATCCAGCCCTTCCAGTTTGCCCGCGGTGCCACTGCCGATCTCCCATCAGTGACTCGCGCAATGCGCAGCGCCGGGCAGAGGTTCCCGTCGCGTCCGCGGCTCGATCATACACGCAAATCGCCGCCCTTGCGCGTCCCGTTGCGGAAGCCGCCGAAAGCACGGATCGCCGGGCTGATGGTGCTCGGGCCCGTCGGATCGGATTCGCGGCTCGGCGGAAGGCCTCCTCAGCGGCGGATGCGGAAGCCCTTCTCCGTCGTGCCCTCGGCCTCTTCCGCGAAGGTGACGCGTCTCACCGCGGAACCGGCCGGTCCCCGGCGCACCGCTTCCAACAGCTGTCCGATCGTCTCCGTGGGTCCCGAAGCGAACGCCTCGACGGAGCCGTCGGCGGCGTTGCGCACCCAGCCGTCGAGGCCAAGCACGCCGGCCTGATCCGCCATCCAGGCGCGGAACCCGACGCCCGGCACATGGCCCTCGATCCGAAGCCTGACGGACCTGCAATCTCCCTCCATCGCTCTCACCTCCAAAGCCCGGGCGAGAATCGGACGCGCAGACGCCGGACGCAAGGCCGAGGCGAACGATCTTTCGGTGAGATGCAGGGGAGTGGTGCCGCTTGCGTGACTCGAACACGCGACCCCATCATTACGAATGATGTGCTCTACCAACTGAGCTAAAGCGGCCGGCGCGGGGGTCGGGCCTGGCGGCCGCCGCGCATGCGGGGGCTGATACAGGCATTGGCCGTGGATTTCAAGACGTCTCGTCGCACGACCGGCGACAAAAGCGGGAGCGGACGGCGTGCCGATCAGGCCTGCAGGCGCGCCTGCGCCGCCTCGTATTCGCGCGCCAGCCTGTCGACCAGCTCGGCGACCGGCGCGATGGAGCGCACCGCGCCGATCCCCTGGCCGGCGCCCCAGATGTCGCGCCACGCTTTCGCCTTCGAAGCGCCGCCGCTGAAGCTCATCGTCTGCGGGTCGGCCTGCGGCAGGTTCTCCGGATCCATGCCGGCGCGGACGATCGAGGGCTTGAGGTAGTTGCCGTGGATGCCGGTGAAGGAGTTCGAGTTGACGATGTCGGCGGCGCTGCCTTCGACGATCATCCGCTTGTAGTCGTCGATGGCGCGCGCCTCGGGCGTCGCGATGAAGGGCGAGCCGATATAGGCCATGTCGGCGCCGAGCGCCTGCGCGGCGAGGATCGCGCCGCCGGTCGCGATCGCGCCCGAAAGCAGGAGCGGCCCGTCGAACCAGGCGCGGATCTCCTGGACGAGCGCGAAGGGCGAGAGCGGGCCCGCATGGCCGCCGGAGCCCGCCGCAACCGCAATCAGCCCGTCGGCGCCCTTGCGGATCGCCGAATGGGCATGGCGGTCGTTGATGACGTCGTGGAGCACGATCCCTCCGTAGGAATGGATCGCGTCGTTGACGTCCGGAACTGCGCCGAGGGAGGAGATGACGATCGGCACCCTGTACTTGACGCAGATCCTGAGGTCGTGCTCGAGCCGCGTGTTCGAGCGGTGGACGATCTGGTTGACGGCGAAGGGCGCCGCCGGCCGTTCCGGGTTCCGCCGGTCATGGGCGGCAAGCTCTTCCGTGATCTGCGCGAGCCATTCGTCGAGCTGGCCCTCCGGCCGGGCGTTCAGCGCCGGAAAGGAGCCGATGACGCCCGCCTTGCACTGGGCGAGCACCAGCGGCGGGTGCGAGATGATGAAAAGCGGCGCGGCGACGACCGGCAGGCGGAGGTTCGTCTTCAGGACGTCGGGCAGGGACATGGGCGAGGGCGATCCGCTTGGCGATGCAGGGCAGGGACAAGGCCGCATAGCATGCGGCGCGTCGCCCGGCCAACAGCCGCCGGCCGCGCCGACGGCGGGCTTGCGGTTTCGGGCCGCAGACGTTACCGAAGCCTGAATTTCGAGCGGTCTGCCGCCGCGAAGGGAAAACCGTGACGGGACTGGAATCGGCCATCCGAAACGCGCTGGAGCGCGCCGGCGCTCGGGATGCGGCGACGCGCGCGCGCATTTACGATGCGGCGCGGTCGGCTTTGGAGAAGGGTCTTGCCCAGCGCGCCGATCTCGATCCGGCTGTCGCGCAGGCGCAGCGTGATCGTTTCGAGGCCCTGGTCCGCGACGTCGAATCCGAGGAAGCCGAGCGGGAGGCCGGAGCTGTCGAGATCGGCGGCATCGCGAGAGACGCCGAGGAGCCGGCTGGCGCCGTGGCTCCGCGCCTCGAAGGGGTGAGGCGGGAGACGCCCGCGAACGTTGGCGCGCCGGAAGTCTCGCTTGCGCCCGCCTCGGCGCCGCGCAAGGCGGTGGAGGCCGCGGCGGCACCGGTCGCCGTCGCCGCGGAGGTGAAGACGGAGCGGACCCGCCGCGGCAGGAAGATCGCGAAGCGCGCGGAGAAAGAGGAGCGGCGCGACCGCCGGCGCGGGCGCCGCGGCGGGCTGTGGTCGAGCCTCTTCCTGCTGGTGACGCTCCTCGTCTTCGGCGGCCTCGCGCTCTGGTTCGTCGATGTGACGGGGCTCCTGCAGGAGACCGGCAGCACCAACGGCGGGCCGAACTCCTTCACGAAATTCGACGCCGGTCCGGGGCTCGCCACGCAAGGCGGCTTCGTCGGCGCCTGGACGCCGATCTACCGACCGGGAAAGGACGCGAACCCCGTGGCCGGAAGCGCCGCCAGGGTCGAGATCGTCAAGACGGAGCGTGGCCAGGCCGCCCGGATCACCTCGACGAGCCCGGGCGCCGACGGCGCCGTGCGGATCACGGTCCCGGCAGCGGCGATGCAGGTGCTGGCGAGCGGCAAGGCGACGATCGCGCTCGATGCCCGCGACGTCGAGGGCAAGCCGACCCAGATCTCGATCGAATGCGATTTCGGCTCGCTCGGGACCTGCCGTCGCCGGCGCGTCGACGTGGCGAACGAGATGACCGACGTCGTCTTCAACGCCGATGTCGCCGACGGTGCGGCGCCCGGCGGCCCGGGAGCGATCATCATCGACAGCGATGTCACCGGTAAAGGCCGCCCCGTCGATATCTTCGCGATCGGCGTCCAGCCGCAGCGCTGAGCGCCTTTGCCCTTGCGGTTTGCGCCGCTCTGTTTAACACGGGCCCCGTCGGCGGTTTTGACGGGCGCTACGGAATGGCGGGCGGGACGGGCGGAAGCGATGGCCGGACGGTGACGAAGCGCTCCGGCAGATGGGACGCGCTCATCGGGCGCCTGGCCGACGCGCGCTACATCCTCGTCGGCGTCGTTGCGGCCGGCCTCCTCGCCTGGATCTCGGGATTTGCAACGGGCGCCGTCGCGCTTGTCGTCGGTGTCACGATCGCGGCCGCCTTCGTGCCGCGTCGTACGCCCGTCGAGCGGGCTGCGGAGGAGCGCCGCCGCGAGGAGGCGGAGGGCGCAGGGCGCCGCGCCTGCGAGGCGGTTCTGGACGCGATCGACCTTCCCGCCTTCCTTCTTGGGGAGGAGAGCGTCCTCCTCCATGCCAATCGCGCCGCGACGGAAGCCTTCGGGTCGATCGTTGCCGGCCAGCATCTCTCCTCGCGGATCCGCTCGCCCGACATCCTCGACATGGTGCGCGAGACGATGGAGACCGGCCGGGCCAATGCGATCGAGCACAGCGAGCGTGTTCCCTCGGAGCGCTGGTATCAGGTGCGGGTCGCTCCGGCCGGCACGCTCATGGGCGAAACGGCGGAAACCTATCTCCTCCTCTTCCGCGACGTGACGGAGATGCATCGCATCGACCGGATGCGTTCCGACTTCGTCGCCAATGCGAGCCATGAGCTGCGCACGCCGCTCGCCTCGCTCACCGGCTTCATCGAGACGCTTCAGGGTCCGGCCCGCGACGACCCGAAGGCGCGGGAGCGGTTCCTGCCGATCATGCGCGAGCAGGCCGAGCGCATGAGCCGGCTCGTCGAGGACCTGATGTCGCTGTCGCGGCTTGAGCTGCGCGCCCACGTCTCGCCGGCCGGCGCCGTCGACATCGGGCCGCTGCTCGTCCATGTCTGCGACACGCTCGGGCCGCTGGCAGGCGAACTCGACGTCGCGATCCGCTTCGATCCCCCGCCCGGCCCGGTTCCGGTCGTCGGCGATCGAGACGAACTGATCCAGGTCTTCCAGAACCTCGTCGAGAACGCCTGCAAATATGGTGAGCGCGGCCGCTTCGTCGACGTCGGGATCGAGCGCGGCGCCGGCACGCCGGAAGGCATGGTCGACGTCTTCGTGCGCGACTACGGCCCGGGGATCGCGCCGGAGCACGTGCCGCGGCTGACGGAGCGCTTCTATCGGGTCGACGTCGAGACCAGCCGTCTGAAGAAGGGGACCGGCCTGGGTCTGGCGATCGTCACGCATATCCTGACCCGCCACCGGGCGCGGCTGATCGTCCGCTCCGAGGTCGGCGACGGCTCGACCTTCACCGTGCGGCTGCGCAAGGCCTGAACGGCGCCGGGAAATCGCCTTTCCGCGCCTGCACTTGGCATGTCATAATCGTGTTACCGCAGGGTCATAGAAGCTGGTTGTCGGCGCCGGCCGTCGTGGGCGAGGCTTCCCCGGACGACCGGCGCTGCGGCCGCCGGCGAATGGCGAACGAAAGGACGATCCGATGCCCCTCACACACACCGTCTCCTCCTTCGACGAGGAGCTGAAGTATCTTGTGCGGCGCATCGCCGAGATGGGCGGCGTCGCCGAGCGCATGGTCGCCGAGGCCGTCGGCGCCCTGACGAACGGCGACGCCGCGCTCGCCGAGAAGGTGATCGCCGACGACGCGCTGCTCGACGAGGCGGAACGCCAGATCGACGAGAAGGCGGTCGTCATCATCGCCAAGCGCCAGCCGATGGCCCAGGATTTGCGCGAGATCATCGGCTCGATCCGCATCGCCTCTGACCTCGAGCGTGTCGGCGACCTCGGCAAGAACATCGCCAAGCGGGTGATCGCCGTGCAGACGATGACGCAGCCGAAGAAGTTCGTGCGCGGCCTGGAGCACCTCGCCGAGCTCGCGCTGACGCAGCTCAAGGAGGTGCTCGACGCCTATTCGACGCGCTCGCCGCAGCTTGCCAACTCGATCCGCGATCGCGACGAGGAGATCGACGCGATCTACACCTCGCTCTTCCGCGAGCTCCTGACCTACATGATGGAAGATCCGCGCAACATCACCGCCTGCACCCATCTCCTCTTCTGCGCCAAGAACATCGAGCGGATCGGCGACCACGCGACCAACATCGCCGAGACCGTCTATTACATGGCGACCGGCTCGCAGCTCGCGACGGAGCGCCCGAAGGTGGACGAGACGCCGAGCGTCGGCGCCGGCGGCCAATGAACGCGCGCGGTGCGGGAAGGAGTGCCTGAATGGGCATGTCCGCGCGCATCACCGTCGTGGAGGACGAGGAGGCGCTGGGCGTTCTCCTGCGCTACAACCTCGAGGCGGAGGGCTACGAGGTCGATGTCGTCGTCCGTGGCGACGAGGCGGAGATCTCGTTGCAGGAGGTGGTTCCGGACCTGCTCATCCTCGACTGGATGCTGCCCGGCGTGTCGGGGATCGAGCTCTGCCGGCGGCTTCGGATGCGTCCGGAGACCGAGCGCCTGCCGATCATCATGCTGACGGCGCGGGGCGAGGAGAGCGAGCGCGTGCGGGGGCTTGCAACCGGCGCCGACGACTACGTGGTGAAGCCGTTCTCGACGCCGGAACTGATGGCGCGGGTGCGCGCCATGCTCCGCCGCGCCAAGCCGGAGATCATCGCGACGCTGCTGAAGAGCGGCGACGTGGAACTTGACCGGACGACACACCGCGTCCATCGCCGCGGCCGGGAGATCCGGCTCGGGCCCACCGAGTTCCGCCTGCTCGAATTCCTGATGACGTCGCCGGGGCGCGTCTTCTCGCGCTCGCAACTGCTCGACGGGGTGTGGGGCCACGACATCTATGTCGACGAGCGCACCGTCGACGTCCATATCGGCCGGCTGCGCAAGGCGCTCAACCTCGCCAATATGCGCGACGTCATCCGCACCGTCCGTGGCGCCGGCTACTCGCTGGAGAGCTGACGCCGAGCGCCTCTCGTGCGGACCGCCGGCGGCGATCCGTCATGTCGTCGATGCCTTGCGTCAGCGCGCCCGTCGGCGTTCGGCCGAGGGCTGGAAGGCGAGCCGCGCATGGTAGGTGCAATAGGGTGTGCTCTCGCCGGAATCGTTGCCGCAGAAGTGGAAGTCCTCCTGCAGCGGGTCGCCGATCGGCCATTTGCAGGTCCGCTCGGTGAGTTCCGTCAGAACCAGCCGGCGCGAGATCGGCACCACGACGTTCTCGACCGGCCGGCGATCGAACTCCTGGAACGCCTCGACCGCGATGTCTTCCTTGAGCGCCGTGGCGCCGGCGGTCCTGACGACCGAGCGCACGCTCGCGCGGCTCGCATAGTTCGGGGCGCGCGGCGCCGAGGTCGTGCGCTTGGCGCGGGGAACCGCCGAGCTCCCGCCCGCCTTGGCGCGGCCGGGCAGGCTGAGACGATGCACCTTGCCGATGACGGCGTTGCGGCTCACCCCTCCGAGCTGTGCCGCGATCTGGCTGGCGCTCAGGCCATCGGCCCAGAGCCTCTTCAGCTTCTCAACGCGTTCGTCTGTCCAGTTCATCATGGTTCCTCGTCGTTCACGCGCCCCCGAGACCGGCAGAATCCCTCACCGTGACCCCGAACGACATCCGGGGCCGGAACGCCTTCACACTGTCCGTGACTAGGTCCGCCGCATACAGCCTAGTGCTGTTAAGGCAAAGTTAATGGTCGCTTGACTCCGTGGCAAGAGTCCCCCGAATCGCATTGATTCCTTTTTATGGTTTTCCCCAACTTGCTCCCCTGCGCATGCGGCTTTCGGGCAACGGCGGGCCGGCCGGGAAGAGGGGAAGATCGGCCGTGAAATGCCGGGATTTCCGGCTTTGTTGACACGGCGGCGCGAACTGACAATATAGCCGCGGCCGCCCGCAGGGCGGCGTTTTGATTTGCGGGCTGATCCGCCGGCACGAGCACGTTCGGCCGGCCGCTTCCTCCCTTCCCGTCGCTCCAGGAGAGACCGGCATGGCAACGGCGTCGCCGCTCTACGATACCTATTCCCGCGTTCCGATCCGGTTCGAGCGCGGCGAAGGCGTCTGGCTGATGGCGGAGGACGGGACCCGATATCTCGATCTCGGCGCCGGGATCGCCGTCAATTCGCTCGGCCACGCCCATCCGCACCTCGTCGAAGCCCTGAAGGAGCAGGCCGAGAAGGTCTGGCACCTCTCGAATCTCTACGAGATCCCGGGCCAGGTGCGGCTTGGCGAGCGGCTGACGGAGGCGACCTTCGCCGACAAGGTGTTCTTCACGAATTCCGGCGCCGAGGCGCTGGAGGCGACGATCAAGACGGCTCGCCGCTACCACCACGCCAAGGGCAACCCCGAGCGCGTCGACATCATCACCTTCGAGGGCGCCTTCCATGGCCGGACGATCGCGACGATCGCCGCGGGGGGGCAGGCGAAGTATCTCGAGGGCTTCGGCCCGAAGGCGCCGGGCTTCATCCAGGTTCCCTTCGGCGACCGCGCGGCTTTGGAGGCCGTGATCGGCGAGACGACGGCGGCGATCCTGATCGAGCCCGTGCAGGGCGAGGGCGGCATCCGGCCGGTGCCGAACGAGGAGCTGCGCTGGCTGCGCGAGCTCTGCGACCGTCACGGCATCCTGCTCGCCCTCGACGAGGTGCAGACCGGCGTCGGGCGCACCGGCAAGCTCTTCGCCTATGAGTGGGCCGGCATCACGCCGGACATCATGGCGGTCGCCAAGGGCATCGGCGGCGGGTTCCCGCTCGGCGCCTGCCTTGCCACCGCCGAGGCCGCCTCCGGCATGAAGGCCGGCACCCATGGTTCGACCTCTGGCGGCAATCCGCTGGCCATGGCCGTCGGCAGCGCGGTGCTCGATGTCATTCT
>JBQCEN010000069.1:0-15989 GCA_051960215.1 Pararhizobium sp. | reverse complement strand
ATTTGAGCAGGTTCTTGCGGATGTCGAAGTTGCGTGCCTCGACCTTCTTCTGCGCGCGCTCGACCGCCTTGTTGATCCACGGATGGACGATCGCCTCGCCCTCCTTCAGACCAAGCTTCTGCAGCATGCCGTCCATGCGGTCGGACCCGAAGATGCGCATCAGATCGTCCTGCAGCGACAGGAAGAACTTCGAGCGGCCCGGGTCGCCCTGCCGGCCCGATCGGCCGCGCAGCTGGTTGTCGATGCGCCGGCTCTCGTGGCGCTCGGTCGCGAGCACGTAGAGCCCGCCGCCCGTGAGCGCCTGCTCCTTCAGCCGCTTGATCTCGTCGCGGATCGCCTGTTCCTTCGCCTCGCGCTCCGGCCCCGGCTCCATCTCGCCAAGCTCGCGCTCGATGCGCATCTCGGCGTTGCCGCCGAGCTGGATGTCGGTGCCGCGGCCGGCCATGTTGGTCGCGATCGTGATCGCGCCCGGCACGCCCGCCTGGGCGACGATGTAGGCTTCCTGCTCGTGGTAGCGGGCGTTCAGGACCTGGAAGTCCTTGATGCCGGCCTTCCTCAGCACTTCGGCGAGCACTTCCGACTTCTCGATCGAGGTCGTGCCGACGAGCACGGGCTGGCCCTTCTCGCGCGCTTCCCTGATGTCGTTGACGATCGCCTGGTATTTCTCCTCGACCGTGCGGTAGACCTCGTCGTCCTCGTCCTTGCGCTGGACGGGGAGGTTGGTCGGCACCTCGATGACCTCAAGCCCGTAGATGTCGCCGAACTCCTCGGCTTCCGTCTTGGCCGTGCCGGTCATCCCGCCGAGCTTGTCGTACATGCGGAAGTAGTTCTGGAAGGTGATCGAGGCGAGCGTCTGGTTCTCGGGCTGGATCGTGACGTGTTCCTTCGCCTCGAGCGCCTGATGCTGGCCCTCCGAGTAGCGCCGGCCCGGCATCATGCGGCCGGTGAACTCGTCGATGATGACGATCTCGTCGTTGCGGACGATGTAGTCCTTGTCGCGCTGGAACAGCTTGTGGGCCTTCAGCGCGTTGTTGACGTGGTGGACGATCGCGACGTTCTCGATGTCGTAGAGCGAGGCGCCCTTGAGGAGGCCGGCCTCCGTGAGCATCCGCTCGAGCTTCTCCGTGCCTTCCTCCGAGAAGTTCGCCGAGCGCTGCTTCTCGTCGATCTCGTAATCGCTTTCGACAAGCTGCGGAATGAAGGTGTCGATCGTCTGGTAGAGGTCGGAGCGGTCGTCGAGCGGGCCGGAGATGATGAGCGGCGTGCGCGCCTCGTCGATCAGGATCGAGTCAACCTCGTCGACGATGGCGTAGGAATGGCCGCGCTGCACCATCTGCGAGCGCTCGTACTTCATGTTGTCGCGCAGATAGTCGAAGCCGAGCTCGTTGTTCGTGCCGTAGGTGATGTCACAGGCATAGGCGGCGCGGCGCTCGTCGTCGTCGAGGCCGTGGACGATGATGCCGGTCGTAAGGCCGAGGAAACGGTAGATGCGGCCCATCCATTCGGCGTCGCGGCTGGCCAGGTAGTCGTTCACCGTGACGACGTGGACGCCCTTGCCGGCAAGCGCGTTGAGATAGACGGGCAGCGTCGCGACGAGCGTCTTGCCTTCGCCTGTCTTCATCTCGGCGATGGCGTTGTCGTGCAGGATCATGCCGCCGACGAGCTGCACGTCGAAGGGACGCAGGCCGATGACGCGGCGCGCCGCCTCGCGGGCGACGGCGAAGGCCGGGGCGAGGATGTCGTCGAGCGTCCTGCCGTCTGCAAGCTGCTGGCGGAACTCGACGGTCTTGTGGGCGAGCGCCTCGTCGGAAAGCGCCTTGATCTCGTCTTCGAGCGCATTGATCTCGGCGACCCGGGCGCCGAAGCCGCGTACGCGGCGATCATTCGCCGATCCGAAGATTTTGCGGGCGATGCCGCCGAAGCTGACCATGAAGATGGTCCTTTCTTTCGCTGGCCGCCGAAACCAGCCCCGGCATCATGTGCCCTCGGAAGAGACGAGCACGCGACCGCAGGCACAGCCCGGAAACTAGTCTGGACGCAGGGTTGCGTGACAGATAAGAGGGGGGTCGGAGGATGTCAACGCCGCTGAACCGGCCCCGCCGGTCATAGAAAGGCCGGTTTTCAAGGCACCGGTGGCGCCGAAAAAGCACCCCAACCGCAGAACCGCAGCAGAGGCGACTATACCATGCGTTATTCAACCATGCTCGCAACGGCGTTCCTCGCGTTCGCCGTGGGAGCGCAGGCGCCGGCATTGGCCGAGGACAAGGCCGCGGCTCCCGCGCCGGATACGGTCATCGCCACGGTCGGCGGCATGCAGATCACCCAGTCCGACCTGAAGACCGCCGAAAACGGCCTCGATCCGCAATTCGCCAACATGCCGGAAGCGCAGCGTCGCGTTGCCGCACTGTCGACGCTGATCGACGTCAAGATGCTGGCGAAGAAGGCGGAAGAGGCGGGGCTCGACAAGACCGACGAGTTCAAGAAGCGGATGGCCTACCTGCGCGAGCGCGCGCTTCACAACATCTATTTCGAGAAGGAAGTCGTCGGCAAGATCAGCGATGCCGACGTCAAGGCGCGCTACGACAAGGAAGTCGCCGCGCAGCCGCCGCAGGAAGAGGTGAAGGCGAGCCACATCCTCGTCAAGACCGAGGCCGAGGCGAAGGACATCATCGACCAGCTCAACAAGGGCGCCGATTTCGCCAAGCTCGCCAAGGAGAAGTCGACCGATTCCAGCGCCGCCAAGGGCGGCGAGCTCGGCTACTTCACCGAGGGGCAGATGGTGCCGGAATTCGAGAAGGCGGCCTTCGCCCTGAAGCCCGGCGAATACACGAAGACCCCGGTCAAGACGCAGTTCGGCTGGCACGTCATCAAGGTCGAGGACAAGCGCAAGGTCCCGCCGCCGCCGCTCGACCAGGTCTCCGACCAGGTCAAGCAGGTGCTGATGCGCGAGCGCTATTTCGACGTGCTCCAGAAGGCGAAGGCCGACATGAAGGTCGACGTCAAGGATCCGGACCTCAAGAAGGCCTATGACGCGGCGAACGCCGCGGCGCAGAATGCCGTCTCGGGCAATGGCGGCGCCGCTGCCGCGCCGGCGGACGGCGGTGGCGACAGCCAGGGCGGCGCCGGCGCCCAGTGAGGCCGGAGGACCGGCGTCTTCGGCGCCGGTTTCTCTTGTTCTGATCCTCCGGGCCGGCCTCGCGCCGGCCCTTCGCCGTCACATGGCGGCTCCGACATTCTCTCCCGTCATCCAGCCGAGACCAGCGATGGCCGCTTCCGTTTCTCCGCTCGCTCCGAAATCCACCGCAGAGCTGCCGCCGATCGAAGGCGTGCGCATGGCGACGGCCGCGGCCGGCATCAAGTACAAGAACCGCACCGACGTGCTGATGATGGTCTTCGACGAGTCGACGGCCGTCGCCGGCGTCTTCACCCGTTCGCGTTGTCCCTCCGCGCCGGTCGACTTCTGCCGGAAGAACCTTGCAGGCGGCGCGGCACGGACCCTCGTCGTCAACTCCGGCAATGCCAACGCCTTCACCGGCCGCAAAGGTGTCGAATCGACGGCGCTGACGGCGAAGGCGGCCGCGACGGCGGCGGGCTGTGGCGAAGACGCGGTCTTCCTCGCCTCGACCGGCGTCATCGGCGAACCCCTCGACGCGACGAAGTTCGCCGGCGTGCTCGACACGCTGGCGCGCGATGCCCGCGCGGAGGGCTGGCTGAACGCGGCGAAGGCGATCATGACGACCGATACCTTTCCGAAGGTCGGGACGCGCAGCGCCACCATCGATGGCGTGACCGTGACGATAAACGGCATCGCCAAGGGTGCCGGCATGATCGCGCCGGACATGGCGACGATGCTCTCCTTCATCGTCACCGACGCGGCGATCGCCGCGCCCGTGCTGCAGGCCCTGCTCTCCAAGGGCGTCGGCCCGAGCTTCAACTCCGTCACCGTCGACAGCGACACCTCGACCTCCGACACGCTGCTCCTCTTCGCGACGGGCCGCGCCGCGGCGCGTGGCCAGGCGCCGGTCACGGCGACGAACGACCGTCGGCTTGCGGGCTTCCGCAAGGCGCTCTTCGACCTGATGCAGGACCTCGCCCTGCAGATCGTGCGCGACGGGGAGGGGGCGCGCAAGCTCGTCGCCGTGACCGTCACGGGCGCGACGTCGGCGGCGGCCGCCGGACGCATCGCCCGCTCCATCGCCAATTCGCCGCTCGTCAAGACGGCGGTGGCCGGCGAGGACGCCAACTGGGGCCGCGTCGTCATGGCCGTCGGCAAGGCCGGCGAGAGGGCGGAGCGCGACCGCCTGTCGATCTGGTTCGGCGACGTCCGGGTCGCCCGGGACGGCGAGCGGGATCCGGACTATTCCGAGGCGGCGGCATCGGCGGTGATGAAGGCGGACGAGATCGCGATCCGTGTCGATCTCGGCCTCGGCCGCGGCACCGCCACCGTCTGGACATGCGACCTGACCAAGGAGTATGTCGCGATCAACGGCGATTACCGGAGCTGAGCGGAGGCAAGGCCGGTCGGCGGTCGCAGCGGCATGACGCCAGTCCTCCGTCGTCCCCGTGCTTGTCACAGGGACCCGCTCCTATCCGATCGCCTCTCGGGGGCGTTCTCGATGGCATCCCTGCGAGGACAGCGGAACGGCATGGATTCCTGTGAAAAGCACAGGATGACAGAGAAAAGAGCCCGAAGTTCGCCCGGATATTCGGCGGAAAGATGGAGAACGCATGCCGGAAACGACGGACGACCCTGCGGCGGAGCGCCCCGATCTCGCGATCGTGCGCCGGCTCGAGGCGGTCGGCTTCCGCGCCTGGCCCGCGGCCTCGATCCAGTATGACGGGAGCTGGCAGATCCGGCTGACGGCGGGGCACCCGTCGAAGCGGCTGAATTCGGTCAATCCGCTCGATCCCTCCGACCACCGCGACATTCCCGGCCGCATCGAGCGCGCGGCCCATCGCTTCCAGGCCTACGAGCGGCCGCTCGTCTTCCGCCAGTCGCCGCTCGCTCCGCCGGAGCTCGAAAGCTATTTCGATGGTCAGGGCTGGCCGCGCTTCGAGGAGACGATCGTGATGATTGCCGACATGACGGCGCTCGATCTCGGCGAGGCGCTCGACCGGCTGCCGGTGCGCGACATCGGCCGCTATGTCGATGCGTCGCTGCGCGTCCACGGGCGCGACCGGTCGCTGAAGCCGGGGCTGACGGAGGTGCTGAGCTCGATCCGGCCGGCGAGCGGCCTCTTCGTGCTGGAGGACGGGACGTCGGGTCCGGCGGCCACGGCGCTCTGCATCCACGACAACGATCTCGCCGGCATCTTCGAACTTGCGACGCGGGCCGACCTCCGGCGGAAGGGCTATGGGCGCAAGGTCGTGACGACGGCGCTTCGCTGGGCGCGCCACCACGGCGCGGTCAAGGCCTGGCTGCAGGTGGAGGCGGCAAACATTCCCGCCGTCTCGCTCTACCGCGACCTCGGGTTCCGCGAGGTCTACCGCTACGCCTATCGCCGCCCGCCGGACGCCTCCAGCCCGTGATGTCGAGGAAGCCGATCGTTCTCGTCGCGGCCTGTGCGCTTGTCGACGCCGACCGCCGGTTGCTGATCGCCGAGCGCCCGGCCGGCAAGGCGATGGCGGGGCTGTGGGAGTTTCCGGGCGGCAAGGTCGAGGCCGGAGAGACCCCGGAAGAGGCGCTGATCCGCGAGCTCCACGAAGAGCTCGGCATTACGACCAGGGTCGCCTGCCTGGCGCCGCTCACCTTTGCGAGCCACGCCTATGACGATTTCCACCTGCTGATGCCGCTCTTCATCTGCCGGCGCTTCGAGGGCATCGCCACGGCGCGCGAGGGACAGGTGCTGAAATGGGTGCGGGCGCAGGCGCTGCGCGACTATCCGATGCCGGCGGCCGACGCGCCGCTCATCCCCTTCCTGCAGGACGTGCTCTGACGCGCGTCGCCAAGCGTTAATTCAAAGTTTAATCCCTGCCGCTAACATCCCGATGGGGACGAGTGGGGCGACAGGGACCGGCATGGACAGTCACGAATTCTGGAGCACCGTGCGCGGCAAGAGCGGCGAGCGTCGCGACGGCGCGTTTGGCGGCGGCGCGCTTCGAGCCGCCCTCCTCTTCGGAATGGTGGCCATCGCGGTCGCGATCATCCTGACGCCGCTCGTCGCCGCCCGCAGCGGTCGCCAGTTCGCGGAGCGCGGCCTTCCCTACGACACGATGACGACCGGCTCGATCGGCCCTCGCAGCCCGAGCCGGATCTTCACGATCCGCCGCAGCATCACCCAGCCGATGCCCGATGCGATCTGCATCATCGACGCCGACGGCCACAGGAAGGGTGCCTGCTGATGGGCGAGGAATCCGGGAATCCTTCATCCGAGCCGTCATTCCGTCGCGCCCTGCGGACGGTCGCCAGCGGCCTCCGGCGGGCCCGGAGCGGGGCGACCGCCGTCGAATACGGCCTGATCGCCGCGATCATCGCGACCGCCCTCATCGCCGGCCTCGTGCCGCTCGGCAGTGCGATCAACGCGACCTTTCACACGGCCTCGAACGCGCTCGACAACGGCAGCGACTGACGTTCCGAGAAGGTGGCAGCGGTTTCTCGTCCGAAACGCCGTAGAGCGCTTAGAGCTTCCGCTCGGTCGTCTTGAGGGCGTCGGCGAGGCGCGAGCGCGCGGAGCCGGGCTTCAGCGGCGTCTGCTGGCTCTCGTGCGGCGCCCAGCCGGAGAGATAGACGAAGGAGAAGGTGGCGCGGATGCGGCCGTCGGGATCGGAGAACCGCTCCGCGTAGATTTCGGCGGCGCGGCCGAAGAAGGCGCGGCCGACATGTCTGCGGCTGCGGTCGACCAGCGGGTTGGTCATGCCCATCGCCCTCAGGTCGCAGATCAGGTCGAAGAGCGTGTCGTAGCGCACCGTCAGCGTCTCGACGTCGGCGACCGGCAGCGCGAAGGCCGCCCGCTGCAGGAGCGCCCCGTAGTCGCGCACGTCGCCGAAGGGGATGACGCGCGGGCTTGCTCCGCCGGTCGTCTCGGCCTCGGCGGCAAGCAGGCTCTCGCGCAGTTCCTGGAGGGTGCCTGCCGCGGGGATCGCCGCGAGGAAGAGCCCGTCCGGTTTCAGCAGGCGGCGGATCTGGAGCAGAAGCCCCGGCGTGTCGTTGACGAGATGGAGGCCGAGGGCCGAGACGATGAGGTCGAAGGTGGCGGGCTCCTCAGCGATCCGCTCGGATACCGCGCCGGCTTCTGCCATGGCGACGGCAATCGGGCGGAGGCCGGAGACGTTTCGGGCTGCGCCGACCGCCGCGGCGACCACGCCGGTCGGGTCGTCGAGGATGCCGGCGGCTTCGAAGCGTCGCTCGACGATCGAGACGCGGCTCCCGAGGTCGTCGGCGGCGCGGCGCAGCAGGAAGTCGGCGCCGGCCGTCGCGGCGGCGCCGGCGCGGCGGGCGCGGGCCGCGATCAGGGCGCGGTCGAAGACGTGATCCACCATGGCTCCTCGAAGTGTCGCGGCGGCTCGCGGGAACGCGGGCCGCACGGCTGGCCTCGCATAGAGGGCGCGGGGCGGCTAAAGTCAACGCATGGACATGGAGACCGAAGCAGAGGCAGGCCCTCGGCTGGCACGGCAGATGGGGAGGGACCTTCTCGGCGGGCTGGCGTTCCTGCGCGACGTCGTCTTCCCGCCGATGTGCCTCGGTTGCGGCGTCCTCGTCGGCCGTCACGGCGCGCTCTGCACGGCCTGCTGGCAGAAGCTCCATTTCATCGAGCGACCGTTCTGCCCGATCCTCGGGACGCCGTTCTCGCACGACATGGGGAACGCGATCGTCTCGGCCGAGGCGATCGCCAATCCGCCTGTCTTCGACCGGGCGCGCGCCGCCGTGCTCTACGACGACCTCGCCGGCAGTCTCGTCCACGCGCTGAAGTACCGGGACCGGACGGACCTCGCGCCGACCATGGCGCGCTGGATGCTCAGGGCCGGCGACGGCTTCCTCGAAACGGCGCAAGGCCTCGTCCCCGTGCCGCTGCATCGCCGCCGGCTCTTCTCGCGGCGCTACAACCAGTCGGCCGAACTCGCGCGGGCGCTGGCGCGGCTCTGCGGCACGCCGATGCTCGCCCACGTGCTCGTGCGCCGGCGCAATACGCGCCAGCAGGTCGGGCTCGGCGAGCGGCAGCGCCACGAGAACGTGCGCGGCGCCTTCGTCGTCCCGGAGGAGGCGGTGCCGCTCGTCGCCGGCCGCCACCTCGTCCTGATCGACGACGTCTATACGACCGGCGCCACGATCGCGGCCGCCAGCCGGGCGCTGCGCAAGGCGGGGGTGCGCGAGGTGACGGTGCTGACCTTTGCAAGGGTCCACAAGGGTCTTATATGAGCGGTCGACAGCGCCCGGCGGCGCGGATCCGGAGCGACGAATGAGCAAGGTGACGATCTATACCCGGCAATTCTGCGGCTTCTGCTCGGCCGCGAAGAGCCTGCTGGAGCGCAAGGGCGTCGACTACGTCGAGCACGACGCGACCTATTCGAAGGAACTGCGCCAGGAGATGATCCAGCGCGCCAACGGCCGCTCCACCTTCCCCCAGATATTCATCGGCGACCGGCACGTCGGCGGCTGCGACGACCTGCAGGCGCTGGAGCGGCAGGGCCGCCTCGACGCGCTGCTCGAAGAGGCGTGAGGCGGTCATGACGGTCTTCACCGCTGCCGCCGTCCAGATGCGCTCGGGCGTCGATCCGGAGCGGAACGCGCGCAAGCTCGTCGAAAGCGTGCGCGAGGCCGTCGGCCTCGGCGCCCGCTACGTCCAGACGCCGGAGATGACGGGCGCCGTCCAGCGCGACCGCAAGGGCCTCGCCGCCATCCTCCGCGGCGAGCGGGAGGACGGCATCGTCCGCGCCGCTTCCGACCTTGCGGCCGAGCACGGCATCTTCCTACACATCGGGTCGACGGCGATCGCGCTCGACGACGGGCGCATCGCCAACCGCGCCTTCCTCTTCGGGCCCGGCGGCGGCATCGTCTGCCGCTACGACAAGATGCACATGTTCGACGTCGACCTCGACAACGGCGAGAGCTGGCGCGAGAGCGCCGTCTATCGCCCCGGCGAGGAGATCGTCGTCGCCGACCTGCCCGTGGCGTCGGTGGGACTCGCGATCTGCTACGACGTGCGCTTTCCCGAGCTCTTCCGGCGGCAGGCCGTCGCGGGCGCCGAAGTGTTGACCGCGCCGGCCGCCTTTACGCGCCAGACAGGCGAGGCGCACTGGCACGTGCTGCAACGGGCGCGGGCGATCGAGAACGGCGCCTTCGTCGTCTCCGCCGCGCAGGGCGGCCGCCACGAGGACGGGCGCGAGACCTTCGGCCATTCGATGATCGTCGATCCCTGGGGGCGGGTGCTCTCCGAGGCCAATCACGACGAGCCTTGCGTGATCTCCGCCGAGATCGATACCGCGGCGGTCGCGGCCGCGCGCGCCAAGATCCCGAACCTCAGGAACGCCCGCGAGCTCGGCGCCGTCACCCGGGTTGCGCCGGAGGCCCGGAGGCAGGCATCGTGATCCGCTTCTCCCTCGCCTGCGCAAAGGGCCACGCCTTCGAAGGCTGGTTCTCCTCCAACGCCGATTTCGACCGGCAGTCCGAGGCCTGTCTCGTCACCTGCCCGGCCTGCGGGACGGCGCATGTCGCGAAGTCCCTGATGGCGCCGGCCGTCGCCTCGGCGCGGCGCGAGGAAAAGCCGGTTCGGCTTGCGATGTCCGACGAGCAGCGCGCCGCCATGGCGAAGCTGAAGGAGATGGTGACGACGATCAAGGCCAATGCCGACGACGTCGGGGAGCGGTTCCCGGAGGAGGCGCGCAAGATCCACTATGGCGAGGCCGACCCGTGCGGCATCTTCGGCCGTGCCAGCCAAGACGAGGCGCGCGCGCTCCTCGACGAGGGCATCGCCGTCGCGCCGCTGCCGGATTTCGCCGAAGAGGCGACTTGAGTCGGTCTTGATCTCCCCCTTGCGGGGAGATGTCAGCGAAGCTGACAGAGGGGGCGATGCGGCCTTTTCACCTCCATCAGCGCGAGAAGCTGCCGAACGGCGCCACCCCCTTTGAGCCGCCGGGCATCTCCCCCGCAAGGGAAGATCGACGCGGGGAGAAGCCAGAGCGCCGCGTCAATCCTCCTCGTAGCCGTAGACCTCCGGCAGGATGAAGATCGCGGCGAGCAGGCCGCAGAGCGGGAAGATCGCCGTCATCAGCGTGGCGTTCGCCTGGCCGATCGCGTCGAAGAGTACCGGGAACAGGAAGATGCCGAGGAAGCCCGGCAGCTTGACGAACATGTAGGCGAAGCCGCTGGCGGTGCCGCGGTATTCGGGGCGCGCCACCATCGACGGGATGGTCATGCAGTTCTCGGCGTCCCAGTAGTGGCCCCAGAGCATTGCGGCGGCGGCGACCGGGATCAGCCACAGCGTGCTCGTGTAGAGCGCGTAGGCGGCGACCAGCAACGCGACGAAGGTGATGCCGAAGCCCCAGATGCTCAGCCCCCGCTGGCCGATCTTCGGCGTGATGAGCGGCCCGATCCAGCCGGAGATCGCGGCGATGATGTAGAGGCCCATCGTCACGAGGTTGGTGCCGAGCGTACCGGAGACGCCGACCATCACGAGAAGCAGCGGGATGTAGAAGGCGAAGGTCGAGAACTCGAGGCTCTGCGCGACGCAGGCGATCCAGCCGAAGACCGTGGCGCGCCAGCGGACGGGGTCCTTGCGGATGTGGTCGAGGAACTGCCAGGGGTTCGGCTTGACCATCTCGACGTCGTGGTCGGGCAGCATGTCGAGGGTGTCGTCGTACATGTCCGCGGCGACGGCCTTCGCCTCGCGGAAGCGGCCGTGGCGGATCAGCCAGACGGCGGTTTCCGGAAGCTTGTAGCGCAGGACGAAGATGATTGCGGCCGGCAGCGCGCCGAGGCCGAGGGTGACGCGCCAGATGAGGTCGTGCGGCAGGTTGACGACGATGAGGATTGCGATCACCGCGAGCGTCAGCACCTCTCCGACCGCGAACATGAACTGCCAGCGGTTGCCCATCACCTCGCGCTGCCCCTTGGGCAGGAACTCCATGATGTAGGTGTAGCCGTTGGAGATGTCGCTGCCGAGCGGGATGCCGAGGATCAGGCGGATGACGGCGAGCCAGATCATGTTCGGCGCGAAGGCCTGCAGGATCGCGAAGACGATGAACATGATCATCGTCGAGAGGAAGATCGCGCGCCGGCCGACCTTGTCGGAAAGCCAGCCGCCGAGGAGCGAGCCGACGACGGCGCCGGCCTGGGTTCCGGCCGCCGCAAAGCCGAGGAGGGCGGGGGAGGGGTGGAAGATCTCCTTCAGGTAGATCAGCACGAAGGCGATCGAATAGAGGTCCCAGGCCTCGACGAGGATCGAGGCGATCATCAGCCAACCGACCTTCTGGCCCTTGGGGCTGTAGTTCGAGACGAGATAGCGGACCGCGCGGTCCATCAGTGCCTGGTCTTCGGCGCTCACCGTGGCTGGTGCAACTGACATGGCGACTTCTCCCGGGTAAGGCGAACGGCCACGCCGCGAACGCGACCCTCCCGTGCCGGTTGAACGCGGCGGAGCTTCCTCCTGTTCCAGGCGCTCGGAGGCGCCCGAAACCTAAAGATCGCCGGCGCGGGTCGTCCGCCGCTCCACCGCGAAGCGGCGGTCGAGGTCGGGCGCGAGCTCCAGTCCGAGCCCCGGGCCGGGCGGGACGGTGATCATCCCGTCTTTCACTGCGGGCAGTGCCGTCACCAGGTCGCGATACCAGGTGCGGTAATAGGCGCGCACGCTCTCCTGGACGAGCGCGTTCGGGGCGTTCAGCGAAAGATGCGTCGAGGCGGCGAGGACCACCGGCCCGGTACAGTCGTGCGGAGCGACGGGCAGGTGCCATGTCTCGGCCATCGCCGCGATCTTGCGGGCTTCGGAAAGGCCGCCGACCCAGGCGATGTCGAGCATGACGACGCCGGCGACGCCCGTCTCGATGAGGTCGCGGAAGGCCCAGCGGGAGCCGAGTGTCTCCGAGGCGCAGATCGGCGCCTCCGAGGCTTCGGCATAGCGCTTGAGCGACGACAGGCTGTCCATGCGGATCGGGTCCTCGTGCCAGAAGGTGCCGTAGGGCTTCAGAGCGCGGGCGATCGTCATCGCCGGCAGGAGCTGCCACATCGAATGGAACTCGACCATCACGTCCATCCGGTCGCCGACCGCCTTCCGGATCTTCTCGAAGGGCTCGAGCGCGTGGCGGAGATCCGCAGGACTGATGTAGCGGCCGGCGGTCTTCTCGGCGGCCATGTCGAAAGGCCAGATCTTCATCGCCGTGATGCCCTCGTCGAGAAGGCTTTGCGCCAGCGTCCCCGCATCGTTCAGGAAGGCGTTGAGGTCGTCATAGTCGCCGGTTTGCCCGGTCAGGCCGTAATTGGCGACGGTCTGGGCATTGCCCTTGCGCATATAGGCTGTGCCGGCGCAGGTGTTGTAGGTGCGGATCGCGCCGCGCGAGAAGCCGCCGAGGAGCTGGGCGATCGGCTGGTCCGTCGCCTTGCCGAAGATGTCCCAGAGCGCGATGTCGATCGCCGAGTTGCCGCGCGCCTCCGCACCCGTCGAGCGGAAGCCGAGATAGCCGTAGAGGTCCCTCGAGATCGCGTCGATCGCCAGCGGATCGCGACCGATCAGCCGGGCGGCGAGCACCTCGTGCAGATAGGCTTCGACCGTCTTCGGCAGGAAAAAGGTCTCGCCAAGCCCCGTCAGGCCCTCGTCGGTGTGGACGAGGACCCAGATCAGATTCTCGAAGGCGGGAATGCGGACGGTCTCGATGCCGCTGATCTTCATGGGCGGACGCCTCGTCGGGAGGGACGCGGTGCCGGCCCACCCGTTATTTCGGGCGTGCGGCGAGCACCATGTAGTTGACGTCCATGTCGCGCGAAAGGTTCCAGCGGTCCTGCAGCGGGCTGTAGAAGACGCCCGTGCGGTCGATGATCTTCATCCCCGCGAGGTTCAGCGGCGCCTCGAGCTCGTCCGGCCGCACGAGTTTTCCGTATTGATGCGTTCCGCGCGGCAGCCAGCCGAGCACGTATTCGGCACCGACGATGGCGAGCGCCATCGCCTTCATCGTGCGGTTGATCGTGGCGACGAACATCAGGCCGCCCGGCCGCACCATCTTTGCGCAGGAGGCGAGGAAGAAGTCGACGTCGGAGACGTGCTCGACCACCTCCATGTTGAGGACGATGTCGAAGGTCTCGCCGGCCTCGGCCAGCGCCTCGGCCGTCTCGGCGCGGTAGTCGACGGCGACGCCGGAGCGCGCGGCGTGGATCTTCGCCACCTCGACGTTCGTCTCCGAGGCGTCGGCCCCGACGACGCCGGCCCCCATGCGCGCCATCGGCTCGCTGAGAAGGCCGCCGCCGCAGCCGATGTCGAGGAGGCGCAGCCCTTCGAGCGGCTTCGGCGCGCGCGGGTCGCGGCCGAAATGGGCGGCGGCCTTGTCGCGGATATAGGTCAGGCGGACAGGGTTGAACTTGTGCAGCGGCTTGAACTTGCCGGCCGGGTTCCACCATTCCTGCGCGAGCGCGGAAAAGCGGTCGACTTCGGACGGGTCGATCGTCGTGCGGGCTTCAGCCGTCATCTCTCGCGCTCCCCTTGCTCAGCCGCCTTGTGAACTCGGTCGGACGGCGGCGAAAGTCAAGCGCTGCCGGCCCCGCGATCCGCCCGCATGGTTGCAGCGCGGTGCGATTTTGGCTATGAGCCTCCCGATCCTCCGCCCCGGTTAACCGGGGCGGATTCGTTTTCCGGGTGCGTAAGCGCCGCACTTCTTGCCGGAATGGTCCATGGCCCGTCTCGTGATGAAATTCGGCGGCACCTCGGTCGCCGACCTCGACCGCATCCGGAATGTCGCGCGCCATGTCAAACGCGAGGTCGACGCAGGGCATCACGTCGCGGTCGTCGTATCGGCCATGGCCGGCAAGACGAACGAGCTCGTCGCCTGGACGCGCGGCGCCTCGCCCATGCACGACGCCCGCGAATATGACGCGGTGGTCGCCTCCGGCGAGCAGGTGACGGCGGGGCTGCTCGCGATCGCGCTTCAGGCGATGGACATCAATGCGCGCTCCTGGCAGGGCTGGCAGATCCCGATCCGCACCGACAACGCGCACGGTGCCGCCCGCATCCTCGAGATCGACGGCAGCGACCTCGTGCGCCGCTTCGCCGACGGGCAGGTCGCGGTGATCGCCGGTTTCCAGGGGCTCGGGCCGGACAACCGGATCGCGACGCTCGGCCGCGGCGGCTCCGACACGAGCGCGGTCGCCATCGCCGCGGCGCTGAAGGCGGACCGCTGCGACATCTATACGGATGTCGACGGCGTCTACACGACCGATCCCCGCGTCGAGCCGAAGGCGCGGCGGATGAAGAAGATCGCCTTCGAGGAAATGCTGGAGCTCGCCTCGCTCGGCGCCAAGGTGCTGCAGGTGCGCTCGGTGGAGCTGGCGATGGTCCACAAGGTCCGCACCTTCGTGCGCTCCAGCTTCGACGACCCCGATGCTCCGGGCATGGGCGACTTCGACAATCCCCCAGGGACCCTAATTTGCGACGAGGATGAGATCGTGGAACAGGAAGTCGTCACCGGCATCGCCTACGCGAAGGACGAAGCGCAAATCTCGCTGCGGCGGCTGGCCGACCGGCCGGGCGTCTCCGCGGCGATCTTCGGCCCGCTCGCCGAAGCCCACATCAACGTCGACATGATCGTCCAGAACATCTCGGAGGACGGGTCGCGCACCGACATGACCTTCACGGTTCCCTCGACCGACCTCGCCAAGGCGCTCAGCGTGCTCGACGGCACCAAGGCCGCGATCGGCTTCGACGTCGTGCAGAGCGAATCGGGCCTCTGCAAGGTCTCCGTCATCGGCATCGGCATGCGCAGCCACGCCGGCGTCGCCGCGACCGCCTTCCGGGCGCTTGCCGAGAAGGGCATCAACATCAAGGCGATCACCACCTCGGAGATCAAGATTTCGATCCTCATCGACGGTGCCTATGCCGAATTGGCGGTCAGGACTTTGCATTCGGTCTACGGTCTCGATAAGAAATAGAATCGATTGAAGGCACTGCCGGGCAGCCGCTTCGCGGACGCCGGCACGCTTTCGCCGGGGGCAGGACTGACGAGACGGCCGGCGTTCCGGTCTGGAAGACGCGGCGTTCCAGGGCGGACCCGTCCCGGGTACACTTGGGTTGGCACGCAACCTGTCGCGCCTGTTTCAGGAAGCGCGGGGGAAGATGCCCGGCGACAGGGGAGTGACTACGCGATGAGAGACCTCGCTGCGGGTCCACGCGTTCTGCTCAGGCGGCTCCGCGAGCTGATGGCGGAGCCGATGGAGCCGCAGGCGCGCCTTGACCGCATCGTGCGCCAGATCGCGCAGAACATGGTCGCCGAGGTCTGCTCGTTCTACGTGCTGCGCGCCGACGGCGTCCTCGAGCTCTATGCGACCGAAGGCCTCAACCCGGGCTCCGTCCACCTCGCGCAACTGAAGATGGGCCAGGGCCTCGTCGGCACGATCGCCGCCAATGCCCGGCCGCTCAACCTCTCGGACGCTCAGTCGCACCCCGCCTTCACATATTTGCCGGAAACGGGTGAGGAAACCTTCAACTCGTTCCTCGGCGTGCCGGTTCTGCGGGCGGGTCGGTCGCTCGGCGTGCTCGTCGTTCAGAACAAGGCGCTGCGCCACTATCGTGATGACGAGGTCGAAGCCCCCGAGACGACGGCGATGGTGCTCGCCGAGATGATTGCCACCGGCGAAATGAAGAAGATCACCCGTCCTGGTATCGAGCTCGATCTCAGCCGCCCGGTCACCATCGACGGCGACAGCTACGGCGACGGCATCGGTCTCGGCTATGTCGTCCTGCACGAGCCGCGCGTCGTCGTGACGAACCTCCTGAACGAGGATGCGGAAGCCGAGCTCAAGCGGCTCGCCGAGGCGCTGGGGTCGCTACGCATCTCGATCGACGACATGCTCTCGC
>JBQCEN010000068.1:0-4880 GCA_051960215.1 Pararhizobium sp. | reverse complement strand
CCTCGTCGTCGGTTCCGAGCCAGTCCATGTTGCCGAGGATGCAGTTCGGGTCGTTGACGCCCTTGGGATAGGCCGAGCAACGCTCCTCCTTCGACATCAGCCACCAGGGCTCGGTGGGCGCCGAATGCGGGATATAGGAGTTCGCCGTGCGGTAGGAGTAGCGGATCGGCGGCCAGAGCATCCAGCCGTGGCCGTTGATCTCCTTCTGGATGAAGGGATCGCGATAATCGGTGCGGGCGAGGAAGCCGCCGAACTTCGCCTCCGGATAGTCGACGAGGATCGGGCTCAGGATTTCGCCCTTGTAGGAGACCAGGATCGGCCGGTCGTTGGCGATCACCTCGGCGAAGAGGCTGGCGACGAAGAGGATCATGAAGATCCACAGCGACCAGTAGCCGCGCCGGTTCGCCTTGAAGTTCTGCCAGCGCCGGCGGTTCGTCGGCGACAGCCAGCCGCGCTTCGGCCGTGCCGCCGCCGCCCCGATCGCTTGTTCGCCGACCGCCCGGTCCATCTCAGACGTCCCTCTTCTCGAAGTCGATGCGCGGATCGACCCAGGTATAGGTGAGGTCGGAGACGAGGCCGACGACGAGGCCCATCAGCGAGAAGATGTAGAGCGTCGCGAAGACGACCGGATAGTCGCGCTTGACGACGGATTCGAAGCCGAGCCGGCCGAGCCCGTCGAGCGAGAAGATCGTCTCGATCAAAAGCGAGCCGGAGAAGAACGAGGTGATGAAGGCCGCCGGGAAGCCGGCGATGATGATCAGCATGGCGTTGCGGAAGACGTGGCCGTAAAGCACCCGCCGTTCGCTCAGGCCCTGGGCCCGCGCCGTCACGACGTATTGCTTGCGAATCTCGTCGATGAAGGAGTTCTTGGTCAGCAGCGTCGTCGTCGCGAAGGCGGCAAGCGACAGCGAGAGCAGCGGCAGGATGAGGTGCCAGAAATAATCGAGGATCTTCGCGTACCAGGGGAGGGCCGCGAAGTTGTCCGAGATGAGGCCGCGCAGCGGGAACCAGTCGAGGAAGGATCCGCCGGCGAAGAGCACGATCAGGAGGATGCCGAAGAGGAAGCCGGGAACGGCATAGGCGACGATGATGACGCCGGAGGTCCAGACGTCGAAATGCGAACCGTCGTTGACGGCCTTCTTGATGCCGAGCGGGATCGAGATCGCATAGGAGAGGATGAGGATCCAGACGCCGAGCGAGATCGACACCGGCAGCTTCTCGCGGATGAGCTCGATCACCGAGACGTCGCGGAAATAGCTGTCGCCGAAGTCGAAGCGGGCATAGTCCCACATCATCTTGAGGAAGCGCGTGAGCGGCGGCTTGTCGAAGCCGAACTGCTTGTTGAGCTTGGCGATGAAGGCGGGGTCGAGGCCTTGCGCGCCGCGATAGGTGCTCGACCCGGCGTCGGAGGCCTGCAGCGTGCCCTGGAAATCGCTGCCGCCGGAAATCCGGCTGGTCGTCGTGTCGCCCTGGCCGGAAAGCTGGGCGATCACCTGCTCCACCGGGCCGCCGGGGGCGAACTGGATGACGGCGAACGAGATCGCCATGATGCCGACGATGGTCGGGATCATGAGGAGCAGGCGTCTGAGGATATAGGCGCCCATCAGGGTTTCACCGTGGTGGCGCCGGCCGGGCGCCCTCGGCCGTCGATGCCGTCAGGTCCTGCCAATCGCCTTCGCCTTTTGCGCGTCGTACCACCAGAGGCTCTCCACCGGCCAGCCGTAATCGGGCTTCGGCGTCACGAAGCCGAAGCGGTCCCAGTAGGCGACCAGATGATTCGCCGAATACCAGTTCGGAATCCAGTCGAGCCGGGCTCGGAGCACCCTGTCAAGGACGCGCATTGCCGTCACCAGCTCCTCGCGGCTCCTGGCGGCCTTCACGTCCTCGAGGATCTCGTCATAGACCGGCGCCTTGACGCCCGGCAGGTTGTAGGAGCCGGGTTGGTCGGCCGAGCGCTGCGAGAAGAACTGGCCGAGGCTTTCGGCCGTGGGCGTCGCCTCGAACTGCACGGCGAGCGCCGTCATGTCGAACTCGAAGTTTGCGATCCGCGCCTGGTACTGCGCCGGGTCGACGAGGCGCACCGTCGCGACGATGCCGAGTTGGCGCAGGTTCTCGACGAAGCTCGAGAGCAGCCGCTCGAAGGCGGAGGCACGGATCAGCACCTCGATCGAGAGCGTCTCGCCGTTCTTGCGGAGCGCGTCGCCCTCCCGTTTCCAGCCGGCGGCGGCAAGCAGGTCGTAGGCGCGCTTCAGCAGACTGCGGTCGTGGCCGGACCCGTCGGTGACGGGCTGCATGACCGCCGGCCCGAACGCCTCCTTCGGCACGGGACTCTTCAAGCCCTTGAGCAGGGCCTCTTCCGCCGCGTCCGGCGGCCCCTCGGCCTTGAAGTCCGACCGTTCGAAGAGCGACTGCGAGCGGCTATAGATGTTGTAGAAGATCTTCGCGTTCGTCCATTCGAAGTCGAAACAGAGGTCGATCGCCTGGCGCACGCGCGGGTCGGCGAAGCGCGCATGGCGCTGGTTCAGCGCCCAGGCCTGCATCGCCGGCCGCTTCTCCTCGGGAAAGGTGCCGCGGATGACCTTCTTCTGCCTGATGGCAGGGAAGTCGTAGCCGGTCGCCCAGATCTTCGAGGTGAATTCCTCGTGGAAGTCGATCGCGCCCTTCTTGAAGGCCTCGAAGGCCGCTTCTCGCTCGGCATAGAAGTCGATGCGGATCGTATCGAAGTTGTTGAGGCCGACGGCCGTCGGCAGGCCGGCGCCCCAATAATCCGGAACGCGCTCGTATTCGATCGTCCGCCCCGCCTCGAAATGTCCGACGCGGTAGGGACCGGAGGAGAGCGGCACGTCGAGGGAGGACGAATCGAACGGCCGGCTTGCGTAATAGGCTTTGGAGAACACCGGCACGCTCGCCGCCGAGGCGAGCATCGCATGAGGCGACTGCCGGCCGGAGAAACGGATTTCGACCGTGCGGGCGTCGCGCGCCCGCGCCTCGATCATCTCGGCAAGCGGAAAGGAGAGCTGCGGATGCCCCTTCTCCTTCGCCGTCCGCCAGGAGAAGGCGACGTCCTCCGCCGTCACCGGCGTGCCGTCGTGGAAGCGCGCCTCGCGCAGGCCGAAGGTATAGAGGTTGCCGTCGGCGCTGACGCTGACCCATTCCGCCAGATGGCAATAGAGCGCGTCCGGCTCGTCGAGGGCGGATGTCATCAGCGTGTCGAAGCACATCTCCATGCGCGGCGGCGCATCGCCCTTGAGTACGAAGGAGTTCAGCGTGTTGAAGGTCTCGGCGTTCTGGTTGAAGACCCAGTTCGAGGGGCCGAAGTTGAAGGTCCCGCCCTTCGGCGCGTCCGACCTGACGTAAGCGAAATGTTTGAAGTCAGCCGGATATTTCAACTCTCCGAACGCCGAGAGCCCGTGCCGACGTTCCGCATCCGGCTCGGCCGCACGGGCGGCCCGCAGCGCTCCCGGTACGAGAAGGCCGGCGCCGGCGAGCGCGCCGGCGCGAAGCACGGTCCGCCGGCCGACCGGTCGGCCCGTGCGGTCTGGTCTCCGCCCGTCGCTCAAGGCTTCGACGTCCCGGCCTGCGTCGACCACCAGATCGTCGGAAACCCGATCGAATATCGCGGCAGGGTCTTCGGCCGCGCGATCCGCGTCCAGTAGGCGATCGGCTCCTTCTGCCGGGAATAGCTGGGGACGACGTAGTCGTGGGCGAGCAGGTCGCGGTCGAGCGCGTGCGTCGCGGCGACGAGGGTGTCGCGGTCCTTGGCGAAGATGACATCGCGCACCAGCGCGTCGATGCCGGGATCGGCGATGCCGGCGTAGTTCTGGGAGCCCGGCTGCTTTGCGGCCTGCGATCCCCAGAACTCGGCCTGCTCGTTGCCGGGCGAGAGCGATTCCGCCCAGCCGCTGTAGATCATGTCGAAGTCGCGGCTGCGCACCCGGTTGATGTAGGACGAGGGATCGACGGAGCGCACCGTCGCCGTGATGCCGATCCGCGTCAGGTTCTGCGCGAAGGCAAGCGCCACCGGCTCGATCGTCGGCCCGTTCAGGAGGATCTGGAAGGTGAACGGCTTGCCGGTCTTGATGTTGACCATGCCGGTGTCGCGGATCTCGTAGCCGGCCTGCTTGAAGAGCTCGACCGCCGCGCGCAGGTTGTCGCGCAGCTTCTCGGGGCTGCCGCCGACGGGGTTGGTATAGGGCTTGGTGAAGATGTCCGGCGGCAGCTTGTCCTTGATCGTCTCCAGGATATCCTTCTCCTGGCCCTTCGGCAGGCCCGACGAGGCGAGCTCGGTGCCGAAGAAGTAGCTGTCGATGCGCTCGTACTGGCCGTAGAAGATCGTCCGGTTCAGCTCCTCGAAATCGAAGCAGAAGTTCAGCGCCCGGCGCACCCGCTGGTCCTGGAACTCCGGCCGCCTGAGGTTCGGGATGAAGCCGACCATCAGGCCCATGGCGCGATAGGGGTTCGGCAGTTCCTCGCGCTTGATGCGGCCGTCCTCTACGGCCGGGAAGTTGTAGCCGGTCGCCCAGCGCTTGGCGACGTTCTCGCTCCAGTAGTCCGTGTTGCCGGCCTTGAACGACTGGAACTCGACGTTGCGGTCGGAGAAGTAGCTGTAGGTGATCGTGTCGAAGTTGTTGGTCCCGACATTGACGTTGAGGTTCATCCCCCAATAGTCGGGATTGCGCACGAAAGTCATCTTCGAGCCGGGGTCGATCGCCTTGATGAGGTAGGGGCCGGAACCGACCGGCGCCTCGAGTGTCGTCTCCTTGATCGAACGCGTCTTGCCGTTCTTGTCCTTGCCCTCCCACCAGTGCTTCGGCAGCACCAGCAACTGACCGACGATCTGCGGCAGCTCGCGGTTGTTCTTCTCGTCGAAGTGGAAGGTG
>JBQCEN010000067.1:0-9968 GCA_051960215.1 Pararhizobium sp. | reverse complement strand
GAAATCGGTGAACGCGCTGCTCGGCTCGGCCGAGATCTACATCATGAACAGGAGCGGCAACACGATCGCCGCGAGCAACTACGACAAGCCGGACAGCTTCGTTGGCCACAATTTCAGCTATCGGCCCTATTTCCAGAATGCCGCCGAGGGCCGGCCGGCGCGCTTCTTCGCCCTCGGGACGACGTCGGGCAAGCGCGGCTACTATTTCTCCTCGCCGGTCCGCGTGAACGGCGCGATCCTTGGCGTCGTCGTCTTCAAGATCAGCCTCAACGTCATCGAGGAATCGTGGCGCGGGCCGAGCGACGACGAGATCGTGGTGACCGATCCGGAAGGCATCGTCTTCATGTCGAGCCGCAAGGACTGGCTCTATCGCAGTTTCCACGCGATCGACCGCACGGCGCTGGCGCATACGCTGAGTTCGCATCGCTACGCCGACCGGTCGCTATCCGCGCTGCCGGTCGCCGGCCTCAGCCAGCGGAACGGCTACAGCTTGGTGACGCTGAAGCTCGGCGACGCCGAGCGCCAATACGCCATGCTGACCCAGCCGATGGACCAGGCCGGATGGAGCGTCAGCGTGCTCATCGACACGCGGACAGCCCATGATCAGGCGCTGCTGATCGCCGCGGCCGCCATGCTGGTCTTCCTGCTCGGCGCCCTCCTGATCGCGATCTTCCATCAGAGGCGCGGTCGCCTGCGCGAGCGCATGCGCCTGCAGCGCGAGACGCAGGCCGAGCTGGAACACCGCGTCCGGATGCGCACCGCCGACCTCGCGCGCGCCAACGAGCGGATGGAGCGGGAAGTCGTCGAGCGGCGGGCGACGGAGCGGGCGCTTCGCAAGATGCAAGGCGACCTCGTCCAGGCGGGCAAGCTCGCGGCGCTCGGGCAGATGTCGGCGGCGCTGTCGCATGAATTCAATCAGCCGCTCGCCGCCCTTGCCGCCTATGCCGACAACGCCGCCGCCTTCCTCGAACGCGGCCGCAGCGCGGAGGCCCGCGACAACATCGGGCGGATCAGCAGCCTCATCGAGCGGCTGTCCTCGATCAGCCGGCACTTGCGCAGTTTCGCCCGCCGGCCGGACGAGAAGCTGCGGCCCGTCGCGCTCGCCGACGCGATCAAGGATGCGCTTGAAATCGTCGCCTGGCGGATTCGGGCGGCGGATGCCGTCGTCGAGACCGACCTCGATCCGTCGGTGCCGCTCGTCATGGCGGATGCCGTCCGCCTGCAGCAGGTGCTGCTGAACCTCATCTCCACTGCGGCGGACGCGATGGAAGGCCTCGCCGAGCGGACGATCACGATTGCCTCCCGCCCGGCGGCGGCGGATCGCGTCGTCATCGTCGTGCGAGATCGCGGCCCCGGCGTTGCGGACGCCGTCGCCGAGCGCATCTTCGATCCCTTCTTCACGACCAAGGGCGTCGGCAAGGGGCTCGGCCTCGGGCTCTCGATCTCCTACAACATCGTCAAGGATTTCGGCGGCACGCTGTCGGTCGCCCGGCACCCCGACGGCGGCGCCGTCTTCTCGATCGAGCTGGCGCAGGCGCTCCGGGCAGCGGAACTGGAACCGGCATGAGCGAGCCGCTGATCATCCTGGTGGACGACGAGGACGATATCCGCCAGTCCTATGCGCAGACGCTGGAGCTCGCCGGCCTGAACGTGCGCACCTTCGGGACGGCGGAGGATGCGCTCGATCTTCTCGGCTACGCCTTCACCGGGGTCGTCGTCACCGACATCCGGTTGCCGGGCATGGACGGCATGACGCTGCTTGGCCGCGTGCGCGAGATCGATCCGGACATTCCGGTGATCCTCGTCACGGGGCACGCCGACCTGCCGCTCGCGGTCCGCGCCATGCGCGAGGGCGCCTATGACTTCGTCGAGAAGCCGGTGAGCGCGCAGCATCTCGCCAACGTCGTCGGCCGCGCAGCCAGCCATCGCGGCCTCCACAACGAGAACCGGCGCCTGCGCGAGATCGCCGGCAAGCGGGATGCGCTGGAGGCGCGCCTGCCAGGGCGCTCGGCGCGGATGGTCGACCTGCGCTATCAGATCCGCGCGGTCGCGCAGACAGATGCCGATGTGCTCGTCGTCGGCGAGACCGGCGCCGGCAAGGGCGTGACGGCGCGTGCGCTCCACGACCTCAGCCATCGCTCCGGCCGGCCTTTCGTCGTCGTCGATTGCGCCGCCCTGCCGGCACACCTGATCGAGAGCGAACTCTTCGGCCACGAGGTCGGCGCGTTCCCCGGCGCGGTGCGCGCCCGGTTCGGCCGCTTCGAGCATGCGCGCACGGGAACGGTGCTTCTCGACGAGATCGGCTCGATCAGCCTCGAACTGCAGGCGAAGCTGCTGCGCGTCCTCGAAGACCGCTTCGTCACCCGCCTCGGGTCGAACGAGCCGGTCCCGCTCGACGTCCGCTTCGTCGCGACGAGCAAGGTTCCACTCGAAGCCGAGGTGGCGGCCAACCGGTTCCGCCCCGACCTGCTCTACCGGCTGAACGTCGTGACGCTGCGCCTGCCGACGCTGGCGGAGCGCCGCGAGGACGTCCCCCTCCTTTTCCTGCAACTGGTCGAGGAGGCGGCCGTCCGCTATCGCCGGCCGAACGTCAGGGTGCCGGCGCTGACGCTGAACGAGATCGGGCAGAAGAACTGGCCCGGCAATATCCGCGAACTCCGCAACGCCGCCGACCGCTACGTCCTCGGCCTGCCGCTCGACGACAGGCGGGCGGCGCCGGTCCCGGCCAGCCCGAAGCTCGCCGACCGCGTCGCCGACTTCGAGCGCAGCCTCATCGCCGACACGCTGCTCGCCGCCAACGGCAGCCTGCGGGCGGCCTACGAGGCGCTCGGCATATCGCGCAAGACCCTCTACGAGAAGATGCACAGATACGCCATCGACAAGCGCGACTTCGCCGGCAGCGGAGCGTCCTTGACCGACGACGAGCCCGAAGACGATACCGCGATCTGACGATCCGGGAACGGAGTCACACATCGACGACAGTCGTTCGTCACCGAATCCACCCATCGCGGCGCTCGCCGGGGCATTTTTTTCGTATTTCCTCATGCAAATGCTTGTGCCGGGCGCTGAATGGCGTTTCTTTTCCTATCGCCTTTTTGCAATGGGTCATCGGCGTCGGATCCGCCTGGCATTCGGCTTGACGGGCGCACGGTGACCGTTTGGGAGGAAATTGATGAACAAGACTCTGGTTTCGGCCGTCGCCGTCTCCATGCTCGCCGCCTCGACGGCGTGGGCATCCGCTGCCGACATGATCAAGCTCGGCGCATCGGTGCAGCTGAGCGGTTCCTCGGCCAATACCGGCCGCTACTATCGCGACGCCTACAACCTGATGATCGACAAGATCAACGAGGCCGGCGGCGTCAAGGTCGGCGACAAGACCTACAAGCTCCAGCTCGACATCCTCGACAACCAGTCCGACGTCAACCTGAGCGTGCGCCAGTACGTGCAGCTTCTGACGTCCGACAAGGTAAACTTCCTGCTCGGCCCCTTCGCTTCCAACTTCGCGCTGAACGACAGCTCCGTCGCCGAGAAGTACCAGGTCCCGATGGTGCAGGGCGGCGGCGCCTCGACCGAGATCTACAGCCGCGGCTACAAGTACGTCTTCGGCACCCTGCCGCCGGCGGACGACTACTACCAGTCGACGATCGAGATGCTGAAGGGCCTGACGCCGAAGGTGAAGACGGTGGCGCTGATCGCTGCGGACGACTCCTTCGACGTCTCCGTCGCCAAGGGCACGCGCAAGCATCTCAAGGATGCCGGCATGGAGATCGTGCTCGACGAGAGCTTCCGTGATGGCGCCGGCGAGTTCAACTCGATCCTCGCCCAGGTCAAGTCGAAGAATGTCGACGCGATCCTGTGGAGCGGCCACGAGACCGACGCGCTGAACTTCATCCGCCAGGCCAAGAGCCTCGCCGTCAACCCGAACGACTTCTACTCCTTCACGGTCGGCGTGCCGACGGCGGACTTCCGCCACGCGCTCGGCAAGGACGCGAACTATGCCTTCGGCATGACCTCCTGGTTGCCCGACGCATCGCTGAAGGACAAGTGGTTCGGTGATGCGAGCCAGTTTGCCGCCGCCTACCAGAAGAAGTTCGGCTACCAGCCGGACTATCATGCGGCGGCCGGTGCGGCCGATGTCGAGACCTTCGTCTACGCCATCGAGAAGGCCGGCTCGCTCGATCCGAAGGCGGTGCGCGACGCGATCGCCAAGTCCGACTTCGACAGCCTCTATGCCCACATCAAGTATGGCGAGAACGGCCAGATCGTCCTGCCGCAGATCGTCATCCAGATCCAGCACGACAAGGTCGTCCCGATCTACACGGACAAGATGCTGAACAAGCCGCTCTATCCGATCCCCGCCTGGGGCAAGCGCGGCTGAGACAAGACCACGAGGAGGCCGGCCGCTGCGCCGGCCTTTTCGAAACTGCGATGCGACCGGCGTCCGCCTGAGCGGCGAGCGTCCAAGATTTGAAGGGTGGAGGCCGAAGGCCCGCCATCCGCGAGGGGAAGGAAAACTCGCGTGCTTCTGGCGCAAATCCTCGTCAACGGGATCCTGCTTGGCGGTCTCTACGGCCTGATGGCGCTCGGCATGGCGCTGGTCTGGGGCGTGCTCAACGTCGTCAACCTCGCCCATGGCGCCTTTATCATGCTCGGCGGCTACATGGTCTACTACCTGTTCACCGCCGCAGGGATCGACCCGTTCCTGGCTCTGCCGATAGCGGCAGTGGGCATGTTCGTCGTCGGCTACCTGATCCAGCGCTTCGTGCTGAACCTGATCATCCGCTCGCCGATGCTGAACACGCTTCTCATCACCTTCGGCCTCAACGTCGTCATCACCTATCTGGCGCAGCTCGTCTTCAGTGCCGATTTCCGGACGATCAACCCGGTCTATTCCGGCTCGCATGTCCAGGTCGCCGGCATCACCGTCCCGCTGGTCAGCCTTGCGGCCTTCGTCATCGCCTTCGTGCTCGCGGCCGCCCTCTGGACCATGCTGAACCGGGTGCCGCTCGGCCGCGCGATCCGCGCCACGTCGCAGAACCTGACGGCCGCGCGGCTCTACGGCGTCGATCCGCGCAGCATCTATGCCGTCACCTTCGGCATCGGCGCGGCCCTTGCCGGCGTCGCCGGCGGCCTCTTCGGCATCCTGACGCACCTGACGCCCTATATGGGCGCGAGCCTGACGGCGAAATCCTTCGTCATCGCCATCCTCGGTGGCCTGACGAACCCCTTCTACGTCATCTTCGGCGGCCTCGTGGTCGGCATCGCCGAGTCGCTCGCCTCGCTCTATTTCGGGCCGACCTACAGCGACGTGATCAGCTTCGGCCTGCTCGTCATCATCCTTGTCGTGCGCCCGGCGCGCTCTCTGAGGGCTGCCTGAATGAAGCTCTGGGTTCTCATCATCGTCATCGTCGGCGCGGCGATCCTCGCCTTCGTGCCGCTCGTCGCCAGCGACGTGTTCATGCAGTTCGCGATCGACGCGCTGCTGCTTGCGACCATCACGCAGTCATGGAACATCATCGGCGGCTTCACCGGCTACGTATCCTTCGGCAACTCCGTCTTCTACGGCCTCGGCATCTACGGGACGGCGATCGCGATGACGCAGTTCCACCTGCCGTTCTGGGTGGGGTTGATCCTCGGTGTCGTGCTCGCCGTCATCTGCGCGCTGGTGATCGGCCTGCCGATCCTGCGGCTGCGCGGGCCCTATTTCGCCATCGCCACGCTCGGGCTCGCCGCGGCGATGGCGGCGATCGTCTCGAATGTCGGCATCGCCGGCGCCAATATCGGCCTCGTCCTGCCGCTCGTGCGCGCCGACACGATGTTCTACGAATTGTCGCTGGCGCTGCTCCTCGTTTGCACGCTCGTCGTCGTCTGGATCTCGGCGAGCCGCTTCGGCGCCGGCCTCGTCGCGATCCGCGAGGATGAGGATGCCGCCGCGACGATGGGCGTCAACACGACACTCTTCAAGGTCTGCGCGCTGATCCTTTCGGCGGCCTTCACGGCCGTCGCCGGCGGCATCCACGCCTACTGGATCAGCTTCGTCGACCCCGCGAGTTCCTTCGATCCGACGCTGAACGTGCGCATGGTCATCATGGCCGTCTTCGGCGGGCCGGGCACGGTGCTCGGGCCGCTCGCCGGCACCTTCATCCTGTCGGCGGTCTACGAGGTGCTCTCGAGCTGGATCTCGACCGCCGCCGCGCTGCTCTTCGGCATCGTCATCGTGCTCGCCGTCATCTTCACGCCGCGCGGCATCGCCGACGTCATCCTCGGCGCCCGCCGCACCGGCTGGCGCTACCTGATGCAGAACATCCGGGAGAACCGTCTATGAGCAGCGCCGCGACCGCCACGCCGGTGCTCGAGGCGCGCGCGCTGACGAAGCGCTTCAGCGGCCTCGTCTCCGTCGACAGCGTCAGCTTCTCCATGACGGAGAACGAAATCCTCGGCCTGATCGGCCCGAACGGCGCCGGCAAGACGACGCTCGTCAACATGATCTCCGGCACGCTGCGGCCGAGCGAGGGCGAGCTCTACTTCCACGGCGAGCGCATCGACGGGCTGCAGTCCTACCGTCGCGCCCATCTCGGCATCGCCCGGACGTTCCAGGTGATGAAACCGTTCCCGGGTCTCTCGGCGCTCGACAACGTCGCCGTCGGCGCCCTCTTCGGCACGGGTGGCGGCGAGAAGTCGCGCGCCGTCGCCCGCGAGAAGGCGCGCGAGTGGCTGGAGTTCACCGGCCTTGGTCACCGCGTCGATGCGCAGGGCGACGCCCTCGGCGGGCCTGACCGCAAGCGCCTCGAATTCGCCAAAGCGCTGGCGATGCAGCCGAAGCTCCTGCTGCTCGACGAGGTGATGGCCGGCCTCAACGCCGTCGAGGTCGACGAGGTCATCGACCTCATCAAGAAGATCCGGACGAGCGGCGTGACGATCCTCGTCATCGAGCACGTCATCAAGGCGATCCGCAGCCTTTCCGATCGCGTGCTCGTGCTTCATCATGGCGAGAAGATCGCGGAAGGCGATCCGACCACGGTGCTCGAGGACCCGCGGGTGGTGGAAGCCTATCTGGGCAAGAGGCGGTCATGAGCGAAACCCTTCTCGACATTGCCGGCCTGTCGGCCGGATACGGCGCGGCTCCCGTGCTCTTCGACGTCGGCCTCAAGGTCGGCAAGGGCGAGATCGTCACCCTCGTCGGATCCAACGGCGCCGGCAAGACGACCTTGCTCAGGGCTCTGTCGCGCGTCATCGGCGCCCGCGGCACGATGACCTTCGCCGGCGAGGACCTGCTTCCGCTGAAGCCCGAGGGCGTCTTCGAGCGCGGCCTCGTGCAGGTGCCCGAAGGCAGCCAGCTCTTCGGCAAGATGTCCGTCGAGGAGAACCTGATGATGGGCGCCTTCCGGCGCTCCGACCGCGGCGCGGTCCAGGCGAGCTTCGACCGGGTCTACCAGCTCTTCCCGAAGCTGAAGGAGCGTCGCCGCCAGCTCGCCGGCAACATGTCCGGCGGCGAGCAGCAGATGTGCGCCATGGCACGCGCGCTGATGGCGGCGCCGAAGCTGCTCTTGATCGACGAGATGAGCCTCGGCCTGGCGCCGGTCATCGTCGACCAGTTGCTGGAGATCCTGACGGACGTGCGCAGCCAGGGCGTCACCGTGCTCCTCGTCGAGCAGGACGTCTTCGCCGCCTTCTCCGTCGCCGATCGCGGCTATGTGATGGAAACCGGCCGGATCACCCGCGAGGGCCCGATCAGCGAGCTCGCCGACGATCCCGCCGTCCGCGAGGCCTATCTCGGCGCCTGATCGGCCGCGACGCCTCTTGCTCCCTTTTGTTTCGCGTGCCCTTCGGCAGCCACCCGTGCTGCCGGAGAGCCCTGTCCATTGCCGAAGAGCACGGAAGCGGCTTGGCCCGCCGCGGAAAATCCTTTAGATCGATCCATGCAAGGACGCAGGAGAACGGTTGGGAGGTCACGTGCCGTCTGAGAAACCCGCACGCCGGCGCGTGACGCTGCTCGACGTCGCACGGGAGGCCGGTGTTTCACGCGCCACGGCCTCTCTCGTCCTGCGCAAGAGCCCGCTCGTCGGAGACGAGACCCGCCGCCGGGTCGAGGCGGCGATCGAGGCTCTCGGCTATGTCTACAACCTCGGAGCCGCCCGGATGCGCGCGGCGCACAGCCGCACGGTCGGCGTCATCATCCCCAACCTCACGAACCCGTTCTTCGCCGAGATGCTGGCGGGCATCGATTCGGTGCTCGATGACCACGGCCTCGTCGTGCTGCTCGCCAACAGCCGGGACATGGAGGCCCGGCAGGTGACGATGATCCGCCGCCTGCGCGAACACGGCGTCGACGGCATCATCGTCTGCCCGGCGACCGGAACGACGCGCAAGCTGCTGACCGACGCCGAGGAGTGGGGCCTGCCGCTGGTTCAGGCGCTGCGTCACGTTTCCGAGACGACGGGCGACTATGCCGGCACCGACTATGCCGGCGGCATGGTGCAGGCGGTCGACCACCTCGTCGGCCTCGGCCATCGCCGCATCGCCTTCGTCACCGGCAGCCTTCATCATTCCGCCCACACCGAAAGGCTTGCCGGCTTCCGCACCGGCCTGCGCAAACACGGCCTTCCCGAAGACGGGATCGTCTCGATCCCGCTGACGCACGGCCACGCCATGGGGCTTGCGAAGCGGCTCGTCACGGGCAAGGACGCGCCGACGGCTGCGATCTGCTTCAACGACGTCGTCGGGTTCGGCCTGTCGAGCGGCCTCTTCGACCTCGGGCTCGAGGTCGGGCGCGATTTCTCCGTCATCGGCTTCGACAACCTCGCCGAGGCGGAGATCATGCGCCCGGGCCTGACGACCGTCGCCACCCACCCGCAGGCGATCGGCGAGGCCGCCGCGCACCTGCTCCGCGACCGGCTGGCCGATCCGAAGCGGGCCGCCCGCCGCATCGTCAACCTGACCGAACTCATCGAACGCCAGTCCTGCGGCCCCGCCGATCAGGCGGAACGGATGGGGCGGCGGTGAGTTTCTGCCTATCCAAGTCCGGTTGACGCTCGAGAGAGGATGCGTTAGATCGATCTAACCGCGGCGGAGGACGGGCGGGTGCGCGTCGCCTCCAGGGCGAAGCAGGAGGAACGGAGGAGCCGCGTGTACAATTTCGATTTTGCTCCCGTATTCGCGCATTTCGGCCAACTGCTCGACGGTGCCGCGGTCACCATGGAGCTTTCCTGCGGCGCCATGGTGATCGGCCTCGTCATCTCGGTCGTCTGCGCCGCCGCGAAGACTTCGCGCATCGCGACGCTGGTCTGGATCGTCAACGTCTATGTCGAGGCGATCCGCAACACGCCGTTCCTCGTCCAGATATTCTTCATCTACTTCGGCCTTCCCTCCGCCGGCATCGCCCTCAATCCGAACTGGGCGGCGCTCGTGGCGCTGACCGTCAATGTCGGCGCCTACGGCACGGAGATCATCCGCGCCGGTATCGAGTCGATCCAGAGGGGGCAGGTAGAGGCGGGCTTCGCCCTGGGGCTGAAGCGTATCCAGGTCTTCCGCTACATCATCCTGAAGCCGGCGCTGCGGACGGTCTATCCGGCGCTCACCAGCCAGTTCATCTTCCTCATGCTGACGTCGAGCGTCGTTTCGGTGATCTCGGCCACCGATCTGGCGGCCGCCGGCAATGACGTCCAGTCGGAGACCTTCGCGAGCTTCGAGGTCTATCTCGTCATCACCGCGATGTACCTGGTGATGTCATCGGTGCTCTCCGCCTTCTTCTCGACGATCCAGCGGATGGCCTTCCGCTATCCGCTGAGCCGCTAGGGAGGGCCGCCGGATGATCCGCCAGTTCGGTTGGAACGAGTTCGAACTCCTCGTCTTTGCGGTGCGCTGGACCATCGTCCTGGCGATCATCGCCTTCATCGGCGGCGGCATCGGCGGGCTGATCGTGGCGCTGCTGCGGACGTCGGACAACCGCGTCGCACGCGCCGTGACGA
>JBQCEN010000066.1:0-13804 GCA_051960215.1 Pararhizobium sp. | reverse complement strand
CTATCCCCTGCGCATCGAGATCACCTATCCCGGCGGGCGCGTCGTCGCCGCGAACTTCCGCGGGATGCCGGACGACGGCTTCGTCGTGACGATGACCGACGTCACGCCGCAGATCCAGGCGGCACGGATGCTCGAGCAGAGCAACGAGGCGCTGGAGGCCCGGGTCCAGGAGCGGACGGCCGAGCTGATGCGGCTCAACGACGTGCTCCAGGACGAAGTGCTGAAGCACCAGAAGACGGCCGAGGCGCTGGAAAAGATGCGCAAGGCGGCGGAGGCGGCGAACCTCGGCAAGACCCGCTTCCTCGCGGCGGCAAGCCACGACCTCCTGCAGCCGCTCAATTCCGCGCGGCTCTACCTAACGGCGCTGGAGACCTCCCGCTTCGTGGCGCCGGAGGCACACGACCTGATGGAGAAGATCGGCTTCGCCTTCCAGTCGACCGAGGCGCTGCTCAGCACCATCCTGGACATCTCGAAGATGGACGCCGGCGGCTACCAGCTCAAGCTTTCGAATGTCGACGTCGACGCGATGTTCCGCGGGCTTGCGATGGAGTTCGACGCGCTCGCCCGCCAGCGCGGCGTCGCGCTGCGCGTCGTCGCAAGCGCCACCGTCGTGCGCTCCGACGCGCACCTGCTCCGCCGGATCCTGCAGAACTTTCTCTCGAATGCGATCAAGTACACCGAGCGGGGCTCGGTGCTCCTCGGCGCGCGCCGGCACGCCGGTACGCTGTCGATCGAGGTCCACGACACCGGCCCCGGCATCGCCGTCGAGCATCGCGAGGCGATCTTCGAGGAGTTCCGGCGCGCCGCCCCGCCGTCCTCGCCGGTGCGCGGCCTCGGCCTCGGCCTTGCGATCGTCCGACGTGCGGCAGAGCTGCTCGACCACCCTGTGCATCTGCGCTCCGAGGTCGGCCGCGGCTCATGCTTCTCGATCGACGTGCCGCTCGTCATGGATCGCCGGCCGCCGGCGGTTCCCGCCATCATGCCTTCGGCACCGGTCGTGCCGATCCTTGCCGGAGCGGAGCCGCCGGCAGCCGAAAACGGCCATCTCTTCGTGCTCGAGAACGACGAGACCGTCGCCAATGCGATGACGACCCTCTTCGACCACTGGCACCTCAAAAGCGTCGTCGCGCCGTCCTATCCGGCCCTTCTGGAGATCGTCGAACGCCAGGCGCTGTCGCCGGACGCGATCATCGCCGACCTGCACCTCGATGGCGACATCGACGGCATCGACGCGATCATCCTGCTGCGCGAGCACCTCGGCCGAGACCTGCCGGGCATCCTGGTCACGGCCGACCAGTCGATCCGCATCAAGGAGCGGGCGAAGGCGAAGCGGATCGAGTATTTCTCGAAGCCGCTGAAGCCTGCGCAACTGCGCGCCTATCTGTTCCACCTCTCAAGGGAAGCAGGGCGCGCGGGCGACCTGTCGGCCGAGCCGAGCGCCTGATCGAAGACGCCGCCCTGCGCCATCAGCACCGCCTGCATGCGCGAGGGCACCTCGAACTTGCGCAGGATCGCAGAGACATGGCCCTTCACCGTCGATTCGCTGATCGAGAGCTCGTAGGCGATCTGCTTGTTGAGGAGCCCTTCGCCAAGCATGCGCAGCACGGTCCGCTGCTGCGGCGTAAGGAGATGGATGGCATGCGCGACCTGATCCGGGCTTCGTCCGGCGCCGCAGCCGCGCGCAGCCGCGGTCGTCGGGAAGACCTTCTCGCCTTCCATGATCGCCCGTGCAGCGCCGACGATCTCCTCGGCGCTCGCGCGCTTGTTGAGGAAGCCGAAGGCGCCGTAGCCCTCCACCAGCTCGGCAAGGCGCGTGTCGTCGAGGCCCGAAAGAACGAGGATCGGCAGCCACGGCGCCGCCTCGCGCAACTGGACGAGCCCCTGGAAGCCGTCCACGTCAGGCAGTTTCAGATCGAGAAGAACAAGATCGAGCTCCGGGCAGTCGCGGATCTTCGCCAGAGCTTCCGCAGCCGAGTGCGCCTGCAGGACCTCGCACGGGTCGAGGCCGTTCCTCAGCGTCAGTTCGAGAGCCGAACAGACCAGCGGATGGTCGTCGACGATCAGGATGAACATCCCGTCACCCTCCTCCCTTGGCGGTGTACAGATGTGGCACCTTTGACGGGTGGGAGGATAAGCGCCGCGGGCGAATCCGCGCAACACATTTGTCACATCAAATCCGGCTCGGTCTTCACCAATTGGTAGTGGTCCGGCAGCCGGCCCAGCGAGCATGGTTGCAGAGCAGGCTTCGATCGCTCAGCCTCAGGAATAGCGCTCTTCTGCCCAAGGGTCGCCGCGCATGTGGTAGCCGTTCATCTCCCAGAACCCGGCCTTGTCGGCCGGGATGAAGTCGATCCGGTTCAGCCATTTCGCGCTCTTCCAGAAGTAGAGATGCGGCACGACGAGGCGCATCGGCCCGCCATGCGCGCGGCTGATCGGCTGGCCCTGCCAGCGATGCGCGAGAATGGCGTCAGGCGCGGCGAAATCGTCGAGCGGCAGGTTCGTCGTATAGCCGTCATAGCTTGTCAGCATGACGAACCGCGCGCTCTCCGCCGGCTCGACCGCATCAAGCAGGTCCCGCGTCAGCACGCCCTGCCAGTCGTTGTCGAAGCGAGACCAGCTCGTCACGCAGTGGATGTCGGAGCGCACCGCGCTCAGCGGCAATGCGAGGAAGCCGTTCCAGTCGATCGTCAGCGGCTTTCCGACGAGCCCCCGCACGTCGAGCCGCCACTGCTCCTCCGCAACCGCCGGCTGCTCGCCAAGATCAAGCACCGGCCAGTCCTCGACCCTGTGCTGGCCGGGCGGCAGCCGCTCGCTTTCGCCGCGCCCGCGGAAGGCCTTGTGCTCCGCCGCCCAGCGCAGCTTCGAGCGCGTCAGCTTGCTCGCCTCCGGCAGGTCGTCTTCGGCCATCGCGCTATCCTTCCGTGCCCGGCCGTTTCAGTTCGCCGGCGATCGTCGGGATCAATTCCGAAACGGTCGGGTGAATATGCATCGTCCGGCGCATGGTGTCAGCAGTTCCGCCCGCCGCCATCATGTCGATGATCGCGTGGATCGCCTCATCCCCGCCCGGTCCGAGGATCGTCCCGCCGAGGATCGCCTCGCTTTCGGCGTCGACGACAATCTCCATGAAGCCCGCCGTCTCGCCTTTCTCGATCGCACGCGAAACGCGCGTCATCGGCCGGCGCCCGACGCGCACGCGCTTGCCGGCGGCCTCGGCCTGGCCGCGGCTCATGCCGACGCGCCCGAGCGGCGGGTCGATATAGAGCGCGTAGACGGGGATGCGGTCGCCGACGCGCCGGCAGGCGTCGTCGAGGAGGTTCGCGGCAACGATCTCGAAATCGTTGTAGGCGGTATGGGTGAAGGCGCCGCGACCGTTGCAGTCGCCAAGCGCGAAGATGCCGGGGACGTTGGTCTGGAGCGTCTCGTCGACGACGATATGCCCCCGCTCGTCCGTCTTCACGCCCGCCTTCTCCAGGCCGAGGTCGTCGGTGTTCGGCCGGCGGCCGACCGCCATCAGCACATGGGAGCCGACCACCTCCGGCGCGCCGGAGGCGCATTCGAGGCCGACGGCGATGCCGTTCTCGTGCGGCGCGAAGCGGATGCACTCGGCCCCGGTTCTGATCGCGACGCCTTCCCCTTCCAGGATATCCTGTACGGCCTCCGACACGTCCGCATCCTCGCGCGAAATCAGCCGCTCGCCCTTCTCGACGACGGTCACTTCGGCGCCGAAGCGGCGGTACATCTGCGCGAATTCGAGGCCGACATAGCTGCCGCCGACCACGACGAGATGGCGCGGAACGACGTCGAGCGCGAGGATCGACGTGTTCGTCAGCACCGCGACATCCGCGAGGCCCGGCATGTCAGGCATCATCGCGCGCCCACCGACGTCGAGGAAGATGCGGTCGGCAGAGAACGTCTCGTCGCCCACGGCGACCGTCCGCTCGCCGGTGAACCGCGCGTGGCCGCGCAGGAAGGTGCAGCGGTCCATGGTCTTGAGCGTCGCCTCCAGCCCTTCCCGGGAAGCCGAGGCGACCTTGTCCGCACGAGCCCTCGCTTGCGCTATGTCCACCGTCACGCCGCCCGGCACCACCACGCCGAAATCGGCGGCCCGCCGGGCAAGATGCGCCACCCGCGCGCTGGCGACGAGCGTCTTCGTCGGCGTGCAGCCGGTGTTGACGCAGGTTCCGCCGACGAGATGCCGCTCGACGAGGGCGACCGTCATGCCGGCCGCCGTCAGCCGGCCGGCAAGCGGCGGACCCGCCTGCCCGGCGCCGATGATGATGGCGTCGAATTGCCGGCTCATGCCGGCCTCCCGAAGAGGTTGGCCATGCCCGCGCTCCCGTCTCCGTCGACCCACCCGCTACGCCGTCGCACGCGGCCATGGAAGCCACCCAAAGGGTTTAACCTAGCGGCAGGAGCGCGCGTTGCACGGAAAACGACAGCCGCCGCCGATCCCCGGCGTCATGGTCGGGCTTGTCCCGACCATCTGCCGACGCCGATCGCGGCGAGCGTCGTCATCCTCGGAACAAGTCCGAGGATGACGACCAGAGAGTGCCTGTTGGCATCCAAGCGGGCGCATGACGAAGAGGCGGATGGCCCCCGACGCGGATGAAACTCAGAGGATCCCCGGCAGGTTCAGCCCGTGTTCGCGGGCGCAGTCGATGGCGATGTCGTAGCCGGCGTCGGCGTGGCGCATGACGCCCGTCGCCGGGTCGTTCCAGAGCACGCGCGCGATGCGGCGCGCCGCATCCTCCGTGCCGTCGCAGCAGATGACCATGCCGGCGTGCTGCGAATACCCCATGCCGACGCCGCCCCCGTGGTGCAGCGACACCCACGTCGCGCCTGAGGCGGTATTGAGCAGCGCGTTGAGCAGCGGCCAGTCCGAGACGGCGTCCGAGCCATCCCGCATCGCCTCCGTCTCGCGGTTCGGGCTGGCGACCGAACCTGAATCGAGATGGTCGCGGCCGATGACGATCGGCGCCTTGAGCTCGCCCTTCGCCACCATCTCGTTGAAGGCGAGGCCGAGCCGGTGGCGATCGCCGAGCCCCACCCAGCAGATGCGCGCCGGCAGGCCCTGGAAGCGGATGCGTTCCCGCGCCATGTCGAGCCAGTTGTGCAGGTGCTTGTTCTCGGGCAGCAGCTCCTTGACCTTCTCGTCGGTCTGGTAGATGTCCTCAGGATCGCCGGAGAGAGCGGCCCAGCGGAAGGGCCCGATGCCGCGGCAGAAGAGCGGCCGGATATAGGCGGGCACGAAGCCCGGGAAGTCGAAGGCGTCCGCGACGCCCTCGTCCTTCGCCATCTGCCGGATGTTGTTGCCGTAGTCGACGGTCGGGATACCCATGCGGTGGAAGTCGAGCATGGCGCGGACGTGGCCGGCCATCGAGGCGCGCGCCGCCTTCTCGACGGCCTTCGGCTCGCGCTCGCGCCGCGCCTCCCATTCGGCGACCGTCCAGCCCTTCGGGAGATAACCGTTCACCGGGTCGTGCGCCGAGGTCTGGTCGGTAACGGCATCCGGCCGGACGCCGCGGCGCACCAGCTCCGGGAAGACGTCGGCGGCGTTTCCGAGCAGCGCGACGGCGACCGCCTTCTTCGCCCGCGTCGCCTCGGCGATGATCGCCAGCGCGTCGTCGAGATCCTTCGCCTGGACGTCGACATAGCCGGTCTTCAACCGCATCTCGATGCGGCTCGCCTGGCACTCGACGGCAAGGCAGGAGGCGCCGGCCATGGTCGCGGCGAGCGGCTGCGCGCCGCCCATGCCGCCGAGGCCGGCGGTCAGGATCCAGCGCCCGGAGAGGTCGCCGCCATAGTGCTGGCGGCCCAGCTCCACGAAGGTCTCGTAGGTGCCCTGAACGATGCCCTGGCTGCCGATATAGATCCACGAGCCGGCCGTCATCTGGCCGTACATCATCAGGCCCTTGCGATCGAGTTCGTTGAAATGGTCCCAGTTCGCCCAGTGGGGTACGAGGTTGGAATTGGCGATCAGAACGCGCGGCGCGTCCGCATGCGTGCGGAAGACGCCGACCGGCTTGCCGGACTGGACGAGCAGCGTCTCGTCGCTCTCAAGCCCCTTCAGCGCCGCGACGATGCGGTCGAAGCATTCCCAGTTGCGGGCCGCCCGGCCGATGCCGCCATAGACGACGAGCTCACCCGGCCGCTCCGCCACCTCGGCATCGAGGTTGTTCATCAGCATCCGGAGCGGCGCCTCGGTCAGCCAGCTCTTCGCCGTGATTTCGGCGCCGCGATCGGCGCGGATGCGGCGGGTGTTGTCGATCCGGGTCACTTCGGTCATCGGGCGCTCTCCGATCGCGCAGCCTGGCTTGCGCCGCTGCGGGCGGTCACCCACGCAAGCGCGGTTTCAAGGATGGTCTTCAGCGTGCCGCGGATTTCAGCGGCATAGGCGGGATCGTACGGCGTCGGCCAGTCCGCCTCGCCGATCGGGCCGATCGGCTCGTGCATATAGCCGCGGCAGGAAAGCTCCATCTGCAACGCGTGGACGCCGGCCTCCGGCTGCCCGTGCGAGCGCGTGATCCAGCCGCCGGTGAAGCGGCCGTTGGAAACATGGCTCATGCCGCTTGCCGCTATGACCCGCTCGACGGCCGCCTGCAACCCGGGATCGGTGCTCGCGCCCTTGTTGGTGCCGAGGTTGAACACCGGCAGTTCGCCCTCGAAGAGCCGCGGGATCACCGAGCGGATCGAGTGACAGTCGTAAAGCACGATTTCGTCGTGCCGCGCCTTCAGCCGCGCGATCTCCGCGGCGAGCGCCGCGTGATAGGGCTCGAAATAGAGCCGCCGCCGCTCGGCGACCTCCGCCGCATCCGGCTCCTCGCCGGCCTGGTAGATCGGTTCGCCGTCGAAGGTCGTGGTCGGGCAAAGACCGGTCGTCGCCTGGCCGGGATAGAGCGAGGCGCCGGAGGGGTCGCGGTTGACGTCGATCATCGTCCGCGAGATCGTCGTCCGCACGACGGTGGCGTCGAGGTCGCCCGCGAAATCGTAGAGCGTCTCGATCCACCAGTCGGCGTCCTTGCGCGCAAGCCACGGCGAGACGACACGCGCCTCGAGCCCGTCAAGCTCCAGCCCCGTATGCGGAATGCTCACGAGAAGGGGCGCCTCGCCCCTCCTCACCGTGAGCCAGGAGGGCGTCGTCATGGTCGGCTCCTTGCGATTTCTGGAAGGTCTCCGAGGCCGGCGGCCGCGATCACGGCACCCTCGCCGACGAGCGCGATGGCCGCTTGGATCTCGGGGTGGAACAGCCGGTCGTCGGCGAGATGCGGAACGCGCGCCCGCACGAGGCGGCGCACCGCCTCGAGCCGTGCGCTGGAGGCGAGCGGTGCGTGGAAGTCGCAGCCCTGCGCGGCCGCAAGCAGCTCGACGGCGACGACGGCGCGGGCGTTCTCGACCATCGGCATCAGCCGGCGCGCCCCGTGGGCGGCCATCGAGACGTGGTCCTCCTGGTTGGCCGAGGTCGGGATCGAATCGACACTCGCCGGATAGGCGCGCTGCTTGTTCTCCGAGACGAGCGCGGCCGCCGTGACCTGCGGGATCATGAAGCCGGAATTCAGCCCGGGCTTCGGTGTCAGGAAGGCCGGCATGCCGGACAGCGCCGGATCGACGAGCATGGCGATCCGCCGCTCGGCGAGCGAGCCGATCTCGCAGACGGCGATCGCGATCATGTCGGCGGCGAAGGCAACCGGCTCGGCGTGGAAATTGCCGCCCGAAAGCGCCGTGTCGTCCTCAGCGAAGATCAGCGGATTGTCCGAAACGCCGTTGGCTTCCGTTTCGAGCGTTTCTGCCGCCTGGCGCAGCATGTCGAGGCAGGCGCCCATCACCTGCGGCTGGCAGCGCAGGCAGTAAGGGTCCTGCACCCGTTCGTCGCCGGTGAGATGCGAGGCGCGGATCGCGCTGCCGGCCATCAGCGCCCGGAGCGCGGCCGCCGTCTCGATCTGGCCGCGATGGCGCCGGAGCGCATGGATGCGCGGATCGAAGGTCGCATCGGAGCCCCGCGCCGCATCGGTCGAGAGCGCCCCGGTGACGAGCGCCGTGCGGAACAGCGTCTCGGCCTCGAAGAGCGCCGCCAGCGCATTGGCGGTGGAAAACTGCGTGCCATTGAGCAGCGCGAGACCCTCCTTCGGCCCCAGTTCGGCCGGCTCCAGCCGCGCCTCGGCCAGCGCTTCGGCCGCCGGCAGGCGCCGGCCGCCGGACCAGGCATCGCCGATTCCGATCATCGCCGCCGTCATATGCGCGAGCGGCGCGAGGTCACCGGAGGCGCCAACCGAGCCTTGAGCCGGCACGACGGGGATGACATCGGCGGCAAGCATGGCTTCGAGGAGATCAAGCGTCTCCGGTCGCACGCCGGAAGCACCCTGCGCGAGGCTCGCCATCTTCAGCGCCATCATCAGCCGCACGATCGGCACCGACACCGGCTCGCCGACACCGGCCGCGTGCGAGAGCACGATATTGCGCTGCAGCGTCTTCAGGTCGGCCGCATCGATGCGCACGCCGGCGAGCTTGCCGAAGCCGGTGTTGATCCCGTAGACGGGCTCGCCGCGGGCAACGATGCGCGCGACGGTCTCGGCGCTGCGTGCAACGGCGTCGCGGCAGCCTTCGGCGAGGCTGACCCCGCCGCCGTCATAGACCGCCCGCCAGCCGGCAAGAGGCGTGTCACCCGGCTCGATCACGATTGCACTCATCGTCCCCTCCGGATGCGGGCGTGAAGCGGATTGAAGCCGATGCGGTAGACGAGTTCCGCCGGCTCCTCGATATTCCAGATTGCGAGATCGGCGTATTTGCCGGCCTCGAGCGTGCCGGTCTCGCCGACAAGCCCGAGCGCCCGCGCCGCCTCCCGCGTCACCCCTGCGAGGCATTCGTCCACCGTCAGGCCGAAGAAGGTCGCTGCCATGTTCATCGTCAGGAGCAGCGAGGTCAGCGGCGACGTCCCCGGATTGCTGTCGGTCGCAACCGCCATCCTCGTGCCATGGCGGCGGAAGAACTCGACCGGCGGCTTCCGCGTCTCGCGGATGAAGTAATAGGCGCCCGGCAGCAGCACGGCGACGGTGCCGGCCTTCGCCATCGCCACCGCGCCCGCCTCGTCCGTATATTCGAGATGGTCCGCCGAAAGCGCGCCGTAGCGCGCGGCAAGGGCGGCGCCATGGAGGTTCGAGAGCTGGTCGGCATGGAGCTTGACCGGCAAGCCGCGAGCCCTTGCTGCGTCGAAAACCCGCGCGATCTCCTCCGGCGAGAGTGCGATCCCCTCGCAGAACCCGTCGACGGCGTCGGCAAGCCCCTCCGCAGCGATCGCCGGCAACATCGTGTCGGCCACCGCAGCGACGAAGCCTGCCTTGTCGCCGGCAAATTCCGGCGGCAGGGCGTGCGCGCCAAGGAAGGTGGTGCGGATGCCGACGTCGCGCGCCCGCCCGAGCCGACGCGCCGCCGCAAGCGACTTCCGCTCGTTCGCGAGATCGAGGCCGTAGCCCGACTTCACCTCGACCGTCGTCACGCCCTCCGCGATCAGCGCATCGAGCCGCGGCAGCGTCTCGGCCACCAGATCGTCGTCGCTCGCCGCCCGGAGGGCCTTGACCGACGACACGATGCCGCCGCCGGCCCGGGCGATCTCTTCATAGCTGGCGCCGGCGAGCCGCTGCTCGAATTCCCGGGCGCGGCTGCCCGCATAGACGAGGTGGGTGTGGCAGTCGATGAGGCCGGGCGTGATCCAGCGGCCGTCGCAGTTGATCGTCTCGTCTGCCTTTTTCAGCGGCTCGGGCAGGTCCGCCTCGGGTCCGGCATAGGCGATCCTCTCGCCCTCGATCGCGATCGCCCCATCCTCGACGATCCCGAGCCCCGGTCGGCCGGAAGCGAGTGTCACGAGCCGCGCCCGGCGGAAAAGCCGGCGGTGCACACGGTTTTTGTCCTTCTCGTCCGACATGGGCATGGCCTCCGCGCCGGACAAAATGTATAGACATAACGGCCGTGATTGCAACGGCACCGAGACGCCACTCTTGTGGAAACGCCGCGACCGAAGGAGACGCAATGGCCGCCCTGCCCCGCACGTCGCCGCAGTCCCTGCACGAGCGCATCCTGCGCGACATCGAGGGGCGGATCCTGTCGGGCGAATGGCAGCCGGGGCACAAGATCCCCTTCGAGCACGAGCTCACGGAGCACTACGGCTGCTCGCGCATGACCGTGAACAAGGCGCTGACGCAGCTCGCCCGCGCCGGGCTGATCGCCCGGCGGCGCAAGGCCGGCAGCATCGTCGTGCGCCCGCATTCGCACGCCGCGGTCCTCGAGATCCAGGAGATCGGGGCGGAGGTGAGCGACCTCGGCCTCGCCTACCGCTTCGAGATCGCCCGCCGCAAGACCCGGCGTCCGACGGCTAAGGACCACGCGCGGCTGAACGGCGCGACGCCGGCCACGATCCTCGACGTGACCTGCCGGCATTTCGCCGGCGAGCAGCCCTTCTGTCTCGAAGAACGCATCATCAGCCTCGACGCCGTGCCGGACGCCGGAGACGAGCGCTTCGACGAGGTGCCGCCGGGGTCGTGGCTCGTCCGGCAGGTGCCCTGGACGCGCGCCGAGCACGTCATCAAGGCAAGCGGCGCCGACCGCCATATCGCCGATGCCCTCGACCTTGCCGAAGGCACGCCCTGCCTCGTCGTCGAACGCCGCACCTGGGATACGGCGCGCGCCATTACCCACGTCACCCTCACCTATCCCGGCGACAGCCACGCCCTCGTCGCCCGCTTCGCCCCGACCCGGGCCTGAGCCGTCCGACCGACCTTCAAGCCACCGACCGGAGAACCCATTGATGGCCGCCATTCATGCACGATCCGCCCTCACCGCGACCGGGTGGCAGGACGATCTCCGCATCGTCATCGACGGCGGCCGGATCACCGCGCTGACGCCGGGCGCGCGGCCGCAGCCTGACGACGAGCGGCACGGCCTCGTCGTTCCGGGGATGCCGAACCTGCACAGCCACGCTTTCCAGCGCGGCATGGCCGGCCTCTCCGAGATGCGCGGGCCGACCGAGGACAGTTTCTGGAGCTGGCGCGACGTCATGTACCGCTTCGCGCTGTCGATGACGCCGGACCAGGCGGAGGCGGTGGCGGCCGAGCTCTATGCCGAGATGCTGGAGAGCGGCTTCACCCGCGTCGGCGAGTTCCATTACCTGCATCACGATGTCGACGGGCGCCCCTATGGCGACATTGCCGAAATGGCCGTTCGCATCACCGCCGCCGCCGCGACGACCGGCATCGCCCTGACGCTGCTTCCCGTCTTCTACGCCCACGCGACCTTCGGCGGCGTCGAACCGACGTCCGGACAGCGCCGCTTCGTCTCCGGCCTCGACGCCTTCGCGCGCCTCGTCGACGGTTCGCGCCACGCCATCCGCGCCCTTCCCGAATCGCGTTTCGGCCTCGCGCCGCACAGTCTCAGGGCAGCGACCATCGGGGAACTTCAGGCCGTCGCCGCCATGGCGCCGGACGAGCCGATCCACATCCACGTCGCCGAACAGGTGAAGGAGGTGGAGGATTGCATCGCCTGGGGCGGCAGACGGCCGGTGGAGCAGCTCTTCGACAGCGTTGCGGTGGACAAACGCTGGTGCCTCATCCACGCAACGCACATGATACCCGAGGAGAGAAGGCGCGTGGCGCAGAGCGGCGCGGTCGTCGGCCTCTGCCCCGTGACGGAAGGCAGCCTCGGCGACGGCATCTTTCCCGGCCGCGACTATTTCGCCGAAGGCGGGCGCTTCGGCGTCGGCACCGACTCGAACATCCTTATCGGCGTGCCGGACGAATTGCGCCAGCTCGAATACACGCAGCGTCTCGCCCATGGCGCCCGCAACGTGCTCGCCACGGCCGGCACCTCGACCGGCCGGACGCTCTTCGACCGCGCCCGCGCCGGCGGCGGGCAGGCACTCGCCGCAACGAGCGAGATCGTCGTCGGTGCGCCCGCCGACCTCGTTGCGCTGAAGCCGACGGCCGGCGGCGACCTGATGACGACGCCGGACCGCGTGCTCGACGTCTGGATCTTCGCCGAGCGTGCCCGTGTCGATACGGTCTGGGTCAATGGCGTCAAGCGCGTCGCGGATGGCCGCCATGTCGACCGCGACGCCATCTCGGCCCGCTTCGAAGCGGCCGCCCGAGAACTCCGCGCGGCGATCTGAGCCTTCAGTCGCCGGCGGCCGACGTCACCAGCACATGGACGAGCGTCAGCAGCGCTGCGACGCCGGCGGCGACCCAGAGCGCCTGCAGCCCAAGCAGCGGAAAAATTGCAGCCCCCGCGGCTGCGCCCAGGACCAGTCCGATCCAAAGCAGCAGTTGCGGAAGCCACGCCCATCGCTCGCCGCCGAAGAAGGCCGCCGTCAGGCGCTGGCCGAGCTTGACCAGCGTTCCGGTCATGTAGGTGATGCCGATCGGCGCCTCGCCTTCGCGCGAGAAGACGTTGTTCTCCGTACCCATGGCCAATGCTACGACGACGAGCGCCGCAGTTGGGAAGCCCGCAAGGCCGGTGGCGGCCGCAGCGGCGATGAGACCCGTGATCAGCGCCATGATGGCGCTCCGATGGTATCGCCCGGAAAAGAGATGGCCGGTCAGTGAGCCGATGACGACGCCGGCGACAAAGGAGACGATCAGGCCACCCGCAAGCGCCGCGGCGCGGCCGTTCCCGGCGATGCCGATCGCAAGCCGGGTCGAGTTGCCGCTCATGAAGGAGACGAAGAAGCCGCCGAGCTGCAGGTAACCAACGGCATCGACGAAGCCGGCCAGCGCCGCAAGGCAGACGGCGAACGCCCACTGCCGCTTCGAATATCGCGCCATCGACGAACCTCGGGAGGACGGGCCCGCGGCAAGAGCCGGCGCGGGCAATGTCTCGACAACGCTTCCGGGAGACGAGGGTTTCAGGGGCGGCAAAACGCCCTAAGCGACGAGGCGCAAGCCGCGGCGCGTCTGATGTCATCGTTGAGGAAGATCGACCAAGAGATTGGAAGGTTTGGTGGGTGAGCACGGGCTCGAACCGTGGACCCGCTGATTAAGAGTCAGCTGCTCTACCAACTGAGCTACACACCCACTCGGGCGGACCGCTTTGATCCGCTCGATGGCCGCATATAGACGCCGCGGCCGGGGATGTCCAGACGGCGCGGCGATTTTTTCGGAGGCCGCGCCGGGGCTGAAGACGGAGGTCAGACGTCGATCCGGCCTTCGGCGATCTTGACCGCGTGGCCGCCGATCCGGGCGCCGGCGACGGCGCCGTCCTCCACCTCGATATGAAGGTGGATCAGCGACGGCCGGCCCATCTCGACGCCCTGCTCTAGGCTGCGCGTGTGGTGTCCGTCGAGAAGGCCGTCGAAGCGGTGGATGGCGCCGGAGAGCGCGGCGACGGCGGAACCGGTCGCCGGGTCCTCGGCCATGCCCTCGTGCGGGGCGAACATGCGCGCGTGATAGGCCGCCTCGTGGCGCAGGCCCCCGCGGCAATAGACATAGGCGAAGGCGAGTTGGCCGTCGGCCATCGGGGCCAAGGCCTCCCACAGCGCCGCGTCGCAATGCGCCCGGCCGACCGCATCGAGATTGTGCAGCGGCACCGTGACATAGGGAACGCCGGCGCTCCAGCAGCCGATGACGTGATTCTCGAAGCCGATCTCGTGCGGCCCGACGCCGAGGGCGGCCGCCACCTCCTCGCGGCTGATGTCGAAGGTATGGTTCACGGAAAGCCGCGGCAGGTCGAATTCGCAGAAGCCCGGCTTGTAGCGCTCCAGGCGCACTGCGCAGCGCACCGGCCCGATCTTCTCCTCGAATACCTGGACGATATCGAGGTCGAAGGC
>JBQCEN010000065.1:0-31405 GCA_051960215.1 Pararhizobium sp. | reverse complement strand
ATAGACGAGGTCAGGCGAGGCGAAGGAGTTCTGCCCGGCGATCTGGTAGGACTGGCCGAAGATGCTTTCGAGCGTCACGCCGTTGTCGAACGAGCCGGTATATTGCAGGCCGACATTGGCGCGCGTGCCGCCCTCCACCCGGTCGAAGCCGGAGAACTTGTCGCGCGAGAAGAGGTTCGACGTGTCGAAGACGAAGCTCTGCGCGTCCTCGTTGGGCAGGCCGCCGGCGAGCGGCTCGTCCGGCCGCACGAAGATCTGGGCGATCGGCTCGATGACGTGGGTGCTGTGGGCGGCGGTCGCGAGGATCGGATAGCGGGCCTCAAGCCCGCCCGTCACCATGCCGCGCGCATGGGTGCCGTCGCCGGCGAAGTCGCCAGCGTAGTCTCGCGACGAGTCGCCGGGGTATGATGGATCCGACGTGTTGACGAAGAATGCGTCACCACGCGCTGCGGCTATGGGCGTCAGGAGCAGGCCGCTCGGTGTGGTGAAGGTGCGTTTCCACTCCAGCTCTCCGGAGAGACGGCTGTCATTTCCCTCGAGGCCTTGGTAGCGGGTTACTGGAAGTTGCCGGCCAAGTGGATCCGTCGTGATGATCTGCGAACGATCGCGTGTCAGCGTCGTCTCGTTCGCCGTAAAGGTCAGCTGGCCGCCGCCGAGCTCGGACAGGTGCTGGTAGTCGATGACCGGCAGCACGAAGGGCTGCTCGCGCTCGAGATTCTTGAAGTTGAGGCCGTTGTCTTCTTTGGAGCTCTGGATGTCGAAGTAGTAGGAGTGCAGGTCGAAATAGTTCCGGCCCGAGAGCCCCGTCAGAAAAGCCTGCGAGGTCTGCGTCGACGCGGCGTAGCCGGTGATGCCGTAGGTGCGGCCGAAATTGTCGTCGCTCTCGGCCATCAGGTCCCAGCCGACGGTCCAGCGCGGGTTGATCTGGAAGAGACCCCGCGAGGCGACGAGCCCGCGGGCGCTGTGCTCGGCGTCGACCGACCCCGGCGTGAACGAGCTCGGGTCGAGCTGGTCGATGCCCGCCAGCGTCAGCGTGTGGATGCCGTTGCGGAAGCGCTGGCGGAATTCCGCCTCGCCGAGGAAGCCCTGCTTGCTGAAGCCGGTGCCCGTGAAGGTCGCGTCGGAATAGGGCGAGAACACCTGGTAGTAGGGGACCCGCAGCTCGGCGCCGAGCGCATCGGAATAGCCGATGGACGGCCGGAGGAAGCCCGACTTCCGCTTCACCGTCTGGTCGGGGACCGAGAAGTAGGGGAAATATCCGATCGGGACGCCGAACATCTCCATGCGCGCGTTGCGCAGCCGGATCGTCTTGGTGCTCGAATCGTGGACGACCTTGCGCGCCTTCACCTGCCAGAACGGCGCCCGTTCCGGATGCTTCTTGCACGGTTCGCAGGCGGTGTAGACGCCGTTGTTGAACTGCGTCTCCACGCCGCCGCGCCGCTCCGCGCTGGTCGCGACGATATGGGTCCGGTCGGTCGTGTCGATGCGCAGCGCGTTGACGAAGCCGTCGGCGAAGTCGTCGGTGACGTCCATCGTCTCGGCATAGGTCTTCGTCCCGTCGGGGCTGACGAGCTCGACGTGCCCGTTCGCCTTCATCCGATGGGTGTCCTGGTTGTACTGGACCTGATCGGCGACGAGCTTGTAGCCGCCATAGTCGATCCGCACCGCCCCCGACGCGACGACCACGTGGGTGCGGTCATTGTAGTTCAGCTGCTGTGCCGACAGGAGGAGCTTGGAGCCGGGCGGTACGGAAGCGGCGCCGGTCGGCAGGCCGCTGCGGGCCGTCGCCGGCTGCGTCTGCGCATAGGTCGAGCCGGAGATGACGGCTGCGAGCGCGCATGCGGCGACGCCGGCGCAGAGCGCGCGCCGAAAGGTCGCGGTTCTTCCGTGGCGCTGGCCGTCCACTAGCCGTCCTCCTTGTGGAGAAGAATTGTAACCCCCAGCGCCATCGCGACGACAACCGGTATCCACGCCGCGGCGATCGGCGGAATCGTCCCCGCACTGCCGAACGCCTTGATCAGCACGGAGACGACATAAAGCACGAAGCCCGCGACGACGCCACCCACAATCACCGAAACCGACTGCCCAAAACGCGCAAACTTCAGCGAGACGACGGCCGCGATCAGCGTCATCGACATCAGGAGAAAAGGCAGCGCGATCAGGGTGTAATACTGAACGGCGAAAGGATCGGCGCTGAGCCCGAAGGACCGGGCCGCCTGCATCTTCCGGGACAGTTCGAAGAACGGGATCGTCTTCGGATCGGAGAACGATTCGGAGACGAAGGCCGGCTTCAGGTTGGTCTTGATCTGCATCTGGTCGCGGTGCTCGGCATGGGCGCCGGCGCGGAAGATGCGTACGTCGTCGAGCACCCAGTGCCCCGGCGTCAGCTTCGCCGTCTTCGCATCGAGGCGATCGGTGATCATCCCGTCGTTGTTGATCTGCAGGAACGTCGCGTTGCCGAGGAGCAGGCCGTCGTTGGCCGCAGACTTCGCGCCGATGATCGTCACCCCGTCCTCGGTCTTCTGGCGCATCCACGGCGGGCGGTCGTCGTCGAGGCTGTCGCGGTTGCGCAGGCCCGCGACGACCTCCTGCAGTTCGGAAAGCTGCATCGTCTTTGCCGCGAGCGGATTGACGCCGCCCACGACGACGATGCCGACGAGGAAGCTCGCGAAGGCGAGCGGCGCCAGGAACTGCCATGCGGAGACGCCGGCCGAGCGGGCGATCACCAGCTCGTACTTGCGGTTGAGCCCGATCAGCGTCGCCATCGAGGCGAAGAGGATGATGAACGGGAACGTCGTCTGCATGATCGTCGGGACGTGCAGGGCCGACAGGTAGAGCGTCTGGAGAGTGCTGAACTTCGATTCTTCAGGCAGCCGGCCGGAGACCTCCGTGAAGTCGACGATCAGCACGATCAGCATGATGCCGATCGTGAACTGGACGATCGTGCCGATCTGGCGCCGGAAGAAATAGCGCGACAGCGTTCCCATTCAGGCGCCGCCTCCCGAGCCGCGTCCCGGTAGGAGGCGCGGCGCCCACCGCGCCAGCCGGCCGGCGCTCTCGTACACGCTCGAGGACAGGTTGAGGACGAAGCGCGGCATTCCGATCTGTCGCTCGAGCAGGATCATGGCGGAATAGAAGGCGATGCCGAAGAGCGGGACGGCATAGACGAGATAGGCGAAGAGCGTGCTTGTGCCTGATTCCGGCTCTGCATAGAAGCCGAAGCCGCGATAGGCGAGCGCGGCCAGGAAGGCGAGGGTGTCGTATTGCAGCCGCGCCGTCCGGTTCGAATGGGCCTTGCCCATGAAGTTCATGGCGATCAGGCCGAACAGGAACGGGTAGAGCCACTGGCTGAACCGCTTGTGGATTTCCTGGATGTAGAGGTCCGGCCGGTCGCGATAGTACGGGTCGTTCGGATCCGGATGGAAGAGATACCAGGTCGGCCGTTCCTTGGGATAGTACTTCGCCTGCTTGTCGCCGCCCGGGAAGAGCGCGAGGTCGAGCGCGTAGGACTGGAATTCCACGATCGAGACATCGCCGGTCTTCCGGGTCTCGCGCTGCACCTGGCCGTTCGACATGACGAGAAGCTGCGTATCGGCCGTGTCCACGACATTGCCGGTCTTCGCGTAGTAGGTGAAGGACGTATCCTTGTCGCGGCTGTCGGAAATGAAGATCCCCTGCAACTCGCCGCCGCGGCCGACACCGGCGACGTTCAGGTAGACGTTGTCGTCGAGCTGCGTGAACGAGCCGCTGTCGATCGCCGAGGAGAGGAGATCGGCGCGCGCATTGGTGATGATGTCGCGCACGTGCCGGTTGGTCGTCGGCTCGATGAAATGGTTCGAGAAGAGCGTGAAGAGCGTCATCCCGGCGGCCATCAGCAGCAGCGGCTTGCCGACCGTGCGCGGCGGCGCGCCCGCCGCCTCGACCACCACCAGCTCCGAATCCTCGTTCATGCCGCTCAGCGTGTAGCCGGCGCCGATGAGGAGCGCGAAGGGCATGACGATCGTCGCCACCTTCGGCATCAGCATCACGGCAAGCTTGAGATAGGCCATGATCGACTGGCTGCTCGACGTCAGCACGTCGACATAGAGCAGCACCTGCGTGGTCATCGCGAGCACGGTGGTGACGATGAGCGTGCCGATCGACAGGATGAAGATGCGGCCGAAGATATAGCGCTCGATCTGGTTCATGCAGCGTTTGCGTCTTTCTGCAGCGTCATCATCCAGACGACCGTCCCGATTGAACGCCGATCCGAGACGGGTTTTAGCCCTTCGGCATGACGCAAGAAAGCCGTGGCACTGTTTCCGACACGCACGGCTTGCCGAAGCAGGCGGAATCGCGCCTCTGATCGGCTATTCGCCAGCGCTGATCAAGCAGCAAAATGGATAAAATTGGACGAACGAAGACGGTTAACGAAATCCTGCCGCGCCATCCCGGCACGGCGTCTCGCGCGCCAGGTGCGTGGCCCTTCCGGGGCGATTGTCGGATTGGACGGCGCGCGGGGCTTGCCATCGGACGCGAAACACCCATGATCGCCGCCAATGACAGCCATGGCCTGCGGCGGAGTTTTTCATGACCGGCAAGATCGACATCACATTCGCGTCAACCGAGAAGGAGACGGGCGGCGTCGCCGTGTTCCTCGTGCCGAAGGGCGGAGCCGCCACGGCCACGCGCGGCAGCATCGACCCGTCCGGCATCGCGACGCGCGCCGCCGCTCTCAACGGCTTTTCCGGCAAGGCGATGGCGACCCTCGACGTCACCATGCCGGAAGGTGGTGCGGCCGACCGCATCCTTCTCGTCGGCCTCGGCGAGGGCAGGGAAATCCGCCCGCATGACTGGCTGAGGGCTGGCGGCGCCGCCCGCGCCAAGCTCGGCAGGGCGACCCGTGTGACCGTTCGCTTCGAAGCGCCCGGCGTCTCCGTGACGGCGAAGGCGGCGGCCGACTTCGCGCTCGGCATGCTGCTCCGCGGCTATTCCTTCGACACCTATAAGACGAAGAAGACGGAGAACGGCGAGGATACGGAGTCCGACGAGAGCGTCGCCGTCACCATCCTGGTCGAGGACCCGGCTGCGGCGAAGAAGGCGTTCGGTGCGGCCAAGGCCGTCGCGGAAGGCGTGATGCTCGCCCGCGATCTCGTCAACGAGCCCGCGAACATACTCGGCCCCCTCGAATTCGCCGACCGCACGACGGCGCTGGAGAAGCTCGGCGTCGACGTCGAGATCCTGACCGAGAAGGACATCCGGAAGCTCGGCATGGGCGCGCTCCTCGGAGTCGCCCAGGGGTCCGATCGTCCGCCGCGTCTGGTCGTCATGCGCTGGGACGGCGGCAAGGGGAAAGAGCCGCCGGTCGCCTTCATCGGCAAGGGCGTCGTCTTCGACACCGGCGGCATCTCGATCAAGCCGTCCGCCGGCATGGAGGACATGAAGGGCGACATGGGCGGGGCGGCGGCGGTCACCGGCCTCATGCATGTGCTCGCCGCGCGCAAGGCGAAGGTGAACGCGGTCGGCATCATCGGCCTCGTGGAGAACATGCCGGGCAGCAATGCCCAGCGTCCGGGCGACATCGTCACCACCATGTCGGGCCAGACCGTCGAGGTGATCAACACCGATGCGGAAGGCCGGCTCGTGCTCTGCGACGCGCTCTGGTACTGCCAGGACCGGTTCAAGCCGCAGTTCATGGTCAATCTCGCCACCTTGACGGGCGCCGTCATCGTTGCGCTCGGCCATCACCATGCCGGGCTCTTCTCCAATGACGACCAGCTTTCCGCCCGCCTGACGGAGGCCGGCATCGTGACGGAAGAGAAGCTCTGGCGCATGCCGCTCGGGCCGGAATACGACAAGATGCTGGAATCGAAGTTCGCCGACATGAAGAACATCGGCGGCCGCTGGGGCGGCTCGATCACGGCGGCGCAGTTCCTCCAGCGCTTCGTCAACGGCACGCCCTGGGCGCACCTCGACATCGCCGGCACCGCGATGGGCTCGCAGCAGACCGAGATCAACCAGTCCTGGGGCTCCGGCTTCGGCGTGCGGCTGCTCGACGAACTGGTGCGGGCGCACTACGAAGCCTGATTCGATTTGCCCGCAATGGCCGATATCCTGTTCTATCACCTGACGGAATCGCGCCTGGAGGACGCCCTGCCGCCGCTCCTGGAAAAGAGCCTCGAGCGCTGCTGGCGCGTCGTCGTGCAGACCGGAAGCGACGAGCGGCGGGATGCGCTCGACGCGCATCTCTGGGTCTACCGCGACGACAGTTTCCTGCCGCACGGCCTGGACACGGCGCGCCACGCGGAGCGGCAGCCGGTGGTCCTCACCTCGGCCGGCGACAATTTCAACGACGCCACGGTCCGCTTCCTCGTCGACGGTGCCGTGCCGCCCGAACTCGCCTCCTATGAGCGCGTCGTCTTCATGTTCGACGGTCTCGACCAGCCCCAGGTCGAGCGCGCGCGCGAGCACTGGAAGACCCTGAAGGCCGAAGGCCACGCGCTCACCTACTGGCAGCAGACCCCGGACCGGCGCTGGGAGCGGCGGGCCTGAACCGCGCCTCCGGACGCGGCTGATTCAGGTGCGCAGCACGAGCGCCCGTCGATCGCCATTGGCAAGCTCGATGGCCTCCCGGCCATCCGCGGCGTCGTTAAGCACGCGGGCGTTATCGAGGATTTCGACGGTTGCGACATTGAGGCCGAAGGCTTCCTCGAGTTCCGCCACGCACAGCACCGTCTCCGGCGGCAGTTCCTTCACCTTCGAGAGAAATTCGCCAAGCGTCATGGTCCGTCTCCTGTGCAGCGCGAGGCGTGAACAGCAAGGCGGGCGAAGTGTTCCCTCGAAGACGAACCCGCGGGCGAAGCTCCGGCTTCACCCTTCGCCGACGCGCTGCCTCGCCCGGATGAAGGCCAGGAAGGCGCGCAACGCAGAGGGCGTGTGCCGACGGCTCGGATAGTAGAGCAGGGGCCCCGGAAAACTGGCCCACCACCCATCAAGCACCGGCACGAGTGCGCCCGATGCGAGCGACCCGGCAAGCGTCTCCTCGAAGGTGTAGACGATGCCGAGCCCGGCGAGGGCAGCCGCCACCTCGATCTCGAGCGAGGAGGCGACGAGCCGTCCTTCCGGCCGGACGCGCACCGTCTCGTCGCCGCGCTCCAGTTCCCAGACGCCGAGAGCGCCGCTCGCGAAGCGGTGGCCGATCAGTTGGTGCTGGACGAGGTCGTCCGGATGGGCCGGCGTTCCATGCTTCACGAGGTAGGCGGGTGCCGCCGCGGCGACGAAGCGCTGCCGGCGCGGGCCGATCGGCACCGCGATCATGTCGCGCGCCAGGCTTTCCTCGTAGCGCACGCCGGCATCGAACCCGGCGGCGAGCACGTCGACGAAGGTATCCTGCGCAATGACTTCGAGGCGGACGTTCGGATGGGCCGCGAGGAACTCGGCGGCGATCGGCGGCAGGATCGACCGCGCGACGATCGTCGGCACGTTGAGCCGCAGCGTACCGGTCGGACCGCTCGCGAAGTCGCGCGTCGCGGTGATGGCCGCGGTGATCTCGTCGAGGGCCGGACCCGCGCGCTCCAGCAGCCGCTGGCCGGCTTCCGTCAGGGTGACGCTGCGGGTCGTGCGGTTGAGGAGCCTGACGCCGACCACGGCTTCGAGCCGCCGAACCGCATCGCTGAGCGCCGAGGCCGAGACGCCACGCAGCTTCGCCGCACCGCGGAAACTCCGAGCCTCGGCGACGGCGGCGAAGTGCCTGATATCCGCAAGATCCGGTTCCACCGTTCGCCTTTCCGCACAGCGTGTGCAGCTTGTACCGGATTATCGGACAATTGGGAAGGCGCTATATCCCGCTTGTCATCGACAGCACAGACGAAGGGAAAGAACCATGGAACAGCGCCAGCTTGGCAAAAGCGGCCCGAAGGTCTCCGCGCTCGGCCTCGGCTGCATGGGCATGTCGGGCATGTATGGCCCGGCCGACCGCGCCGAAAGCATCGCCACGATCCACGCCGCGCTGGACGCGGGCGTGACGCTCCTCGACACCGGCGATTTCTACGGCATGGGCCACAACGAGATGCTGCTCGGCGAAGCCCTCGCCGGTCGGCCGCGCGACAGCTACGAGGTGAGCGTCAAGTTCGGGGCGCTGCGCGATCCGGCCGGTGGCTGGGCAGGCTACGATGCGCGGCCGGAGGCGGTGGTGAACTTCCTCGCCTATACGCTCCAGCGCCTGCGCCTCGACCATATCGACATCTACCGTCCGGCGCGGCTCGACCCGAACGTGCCGATCGAGGAAACCGTCGGCGCGATCGCCGAATGCGTGCGGAAGGGCTATGTGCGCCATATCGGCCTCTCCGAGATCGGAGCCGCGACGCTGCGGCGAGCCGCCGCCGTCCACCCGATCTGCGACCTCCAGATCGAGTACTCGCTGATCTCGCGCGACATCGAGGACGAGATCCTGCCGACGGCGCGCGAACTCGGCATCGGCATCACTGCCTATGGCGTGCTCTCCCGTGGCCTGATCAGCGGCCATTGGCAGGGCCACGGAGGGGGGAAGGGCGACTTCCGCACCGCCAGCCCGCGTTTCCGCGAAGGCAACGTCGAGGCCAACCTCGCTCTGGTCGACGCGCTGCGTGCCGTCGCCGACGGGCGCGGCATCACAGTCGCCCAGGCGGCGATCGCCTGGGTCGCCGCGCAGGGGGAGGACATCGTGCCGCTCGTCGGCGCCCGCCGGCGCGACCGGCTGGCGGAGGCGCTTGGTGCCCTAGAGGTCACGCTCTCCGCCGACGACCTCGCGGCGATGGAAAGGGCGATGCCGAAAGGCTCGGCTGCGGGCGCGCGCTATCCGGCACCCCAGATGGCCCACCTCGACAGCGAGCAGAAGCGCGCCGGCTGAGGCCGGTCAATAAACGGCGGTGGCGGCGATCAGTCCGCCATCGCCTCCTCGTATTCGGAGGAAAGTGTCAGCCACTCCTCTTCCGCCGCCGTTAGCCGCGCCTGCGCGTCGGCACGTTCCTTGGCCTTCTCGGTGGCCCTCGCCGGCGCCTTCTCGTAGAGCGCCGGATCGGCGAGCTCGGCATCGAGCGCCTGAATCGCTTTCTCAAGCCGCGCCGTCAGCGATTCGATTTCGCTGATCTTTTTCCGAAGCGGCGCCGTCGCGGCGCGCCGGTCGGCCGCCGCCTTGCGCTGGTCCGCCTTGGATCGTGGCTCGTCGTCGGCCGCCGGCCTCGGCTTCTCCGGCGCCTTGCCGCCCGAGACGATCAGGCTGCGATAGTCGTCGAGGTCGCCGTCATAGACGCCGACCGTTCCGTCGCGCACCAGCCACAGCCGGTCGACCGTCGCCTCGAGCAGGTGGCGGTCGTGCGAGATCAGGATCACCGCGCCCTCGAAGGCGTTCAGCGCATTGACGAGGGCGGCGCGGCTGTCGATGTCGAGATGGTTCGTCGGCTCGTCGAGGATGAGCAGGTTCGGCGCGTCGAAGGTCGCAAGGCCCATCAGGAGCCGCGCCTTCTCGCCGCCGGAAAGATCGCGCGCCGGCGTGTCCATCTTCTCCGTCGCAAGGCCCATCTGCGCCACCCGCGCGCGCACCTTCGCCTCCGGCGCGTCGGCCATCAGCTTGCGCACGTGCTGCACGGCGCTTTCGCCCGGCATGAGGTCGTCGAGCTGGTGCTGGGCGAAGAAGCCGATCTTGAGGTTCGAGGCGACCTGGATGCGCCCGTCCTCCGGCTTCAGCCGGCCGGAAATCAGCTTGGCGAAGGTCGACTTGCCGTTGCCGTTCGAGCCGAGGAGCGCGATGCGGTCATCGTTGTCGAGCCGGAGATTGAGCCGTTTCAGAACGGGCGCGCCCGGCGCATAGCCGACCGAAGCGCCCTCGAGCACGATGATGGGCGAGGCCACCGGCTTCTCCGGCGTCGGAAATGAAAAGCCCTGCACATGGTCCTCGATTACAGCGTCGACCGACCCCATGCGCTCCAGCGCCTTCAGCCGCGATTGCGCCTGCCGCGCCTTCGACGCCTTGTAGCGGAAGCGCTCGACGAAGGCCTCCATGTGCTTGCGCTTCGCCTCGGTCTTCGCCCGCATCTTCATCTGCAGCTCGTTCGCCTCGGCCTTCTGGCGCTCGAACTGGTCGAAGGGCCCGCGATAGAAGGTGAGCTTCTTCTGGTCGAGATGGATGATGGCGTTGACCGCCTTGTTGAGGAGGTCGCGGTCGTGGCTGATGATGACGACGGTGTGCGGATAGCGCCGGACGTAGTCCTCGAGCCAGAGCGTGCCTTCAAGGTCGAGATAGTTCGTCGGCTCGTCGAGGAGGAGCAGGTCGGGCTCGGAGAAGAGCACGGCGGCGAGCGCCACACGCATCCGCCAGCCGCCGGAGAAGCTCGACGCCGGCCGCTGCTGCGCGACATGGTCGAAGCCGAGGCCGGCGAGGATCGCCGCCGCCCGCGCCTCGGCCGAATGCGCATCGATGTCGGCGAGCCGCGTCTGGATCTCGGCGATGCGGTGCGGATCGGCGGCCGTCTCCGCCTCGGCCATTAGCGCCGCGCGCTCCCGGTCGGCCTTCATGACGATCTCGATCAGCGGCTCTTCCGTGCCCGGCGCCTCCTGCGCGACCTGGCCGATCCGGCAGTGCTTCGGCAGCGTGATCGTGCCGCACTCCGACGCCATCTCGCCCGTGATGATGCGGAAGAGCGTCGACTTGCCGGCGCCGTTCCGCCCGACGAGCCCGGCCTTGGTGCCCGCCAGAAGCGTCACCGAGGCGTTCTCGATCAGGAGCCGCCCGGCGATGCGGGCCGAAAGGTTGGAGATCGTCAGCATGGCCGCTTCTTGAAGCAGCCGCCCCGCGAAGGCAAGGGCGGCGCGATCTCAGGCGAACTCCCGGCCTTCGGGCTGGCGGAAGAAGAAGATCAGGTCGAGCACCGGCGGCTCCTTGCCGAGCATCGACAGGATGCCGTGCGCCTGGCCGCGGTGGTGGGTCTGGTGGTTGAAGAAGTGGTCGAGCGCCGGCGCCAGCCGCTGGCTGATCGTGCGCAGGTCGGTGACGGTCGTATAGGTGAAGCGGCCCTCGAAGGCGGCGTCGCCGAGGTTCTCGATATAGCTCGCGATGCGCTCGTCCTCCGCCTCGCGCGCCGCCCGCAAGGCCGCGAGGTCCTCGTGGAGGACGGCGTCGAGCCGGGCCGGGTGGTCGCCCTCGCCGGTGAAGCGCTTCATCCAGACGCGGTCGGCGACGAGGACGTGGTTGAGCGTGCCCATCCTTGAGGTGAAGAAGGCGCCGACGTCGCGCCGGTACTCTTCGTCGGAAAGTGCCGCCGCCGCATCGTAGAGGCGCTGGTTCGCCCAGATGTTGTAGCCGGCCAGTGCCCGGAAATGGTCTCGCATCATCATTGCCCGCCCCGTCGTTCTCTCGCGATGCGGATAGCATGACGGCCGGCGCGCGGCCATCGGCAGGCGCTTGTCGATCGATGAAAAGGCTTGATCGCTCGGACTTGTCTTGCCATTGCCGGACGGCTATCTAGCGCCCACTTCCGACCAGCCGCCGCGACCGCTGCGGTCTCAAAAGCCAAAGGACAGGAACAGCAATGGCGATCGAACGCACCTTCTCGATGATCAAGCCGGATGCCACGCGGCGCAACCTGACGGGCGCCATCACGAAGATGCTGGAGGAGGCCGGCCTGCGCGTCGTCGCGTCGAAGCGCGTGTGGATGAGCCTGCGCGAGGCGGAGGGCTTCTACGCCGTCCACAAGGAACGCCCGTTCTTCGGCGAGCTGACCGAGTTCATGTCCTCCGGCCCGACCATCGTGCAGGTCCTCGAAGGCGAGAACGCGATCGCGAAGAACCGCGAGATCATGGGCGCGACGAACCCGGCCAATGCCGCCGACGGTACGATCCGCAAGGTCCACGCGCTGTCGATCGGGGAGAACTCCGTCCACGGCTCCGACGCACCGGAGACGGCGGCCGAAGAGATCGCCTACTGGTTCTCCGGCACCGAAATCGTCGGCTGAGGCCAAGAAATCGGTTCCTCGCCGACGTCCGTGAAGGCGAGGAACCGGAATCGCGTCAGCGGGCAGCCTCGCTTTGCGCGCTCGCGCCGTGGCGGGCGGCGAAGCGGGCGAGCGTGGGCCCGATCAGCAGCACGAGCACGAAGCGCACCGCCTGCAGCGTCATCACGAAGGGCAGGTCGACGTTGCTCGACGCCGCGATGATCGCGACGGAATCCATGCCGCCCGGGCTCGTTGCGAGATACGCGGTGAGCGGGTCTATACCGAGCAGCCGGTTCAGCATGAAGGCGAGGCAGCCGCAGAAGGCGAGCAGGATCAGGATCGAGCCGATGATCCGCGGCATCGCCCGCGAGGCGTGGAGGAGGATCGTCCGGTTGAAGCTGAGGCCGATCCGCCAGCCGATGAGCGCATAGGAAGGTGCCAGCAGCCAGTTCGGCAGCACGATGTCGATCAGGCCCAGCGCATGCAGCACCGCCCCGACGACGAGCGGCACGAGCATGGAGCCGGCCGGGATGCGCGAGAGCCGGCCGAGCCAGGCGCCGATTCCGGCGAGAAGCAGCGTCTGCACGAGCGGCGAGAGAGGAACGGACTCGAAGAAGGTGAAGCCGGATCCGTTCGTGCCGGAGGTGTCGACCCAGAGCCGCGCGATGATCGACGCGGCGAGCGCCACCATCACGACGCGCGCATATTGCATGAAGGCGACGAGCCGCGCGTCGGCGCCGAAGGCTTCGGCCATCAACATCATCGCCGTCGCGCCGCCGGGCGAGGAGCCCCAGACGGCCGTGGTCCCGGGGAGCACGTGCCAGCGGCTGAGCAGCCAGCCGAGCGTGCTGCTCGCGGCGATGACGGCGAGCACGACGCCGAGGAAGAGCGGCCATTCGCGGGCGAAGGTGAGGATGATCGACGGCGTGATCGAACTTGCGATCAGGCAGCCGACGAGAGCCTGGCCTATCATGTAGGGAAGGGGCGCGACCTTGATGCGGCTGCCGTTGGTGCCGCCGGCGATGCCGACGAGCATCGGCCCGAGCAGGAAGCCAGCCGGGATGCCGGCGATCTCGAGGAGGGCGGCGAGTACAGCGGAGAGGACGACGAGCGCCGTCCATTGCGCGGCCTTTGGCCAGCGTTCGAGAGGCCCGTTCGCGACCGGCCGGGAAGGCTTCGTCATCAAAAATCTTTCGTCGTCTCGTCCGTTCGGCGCGCGCCGTATAAGCCTGTTCGATGTCTAGCCTGGATCGGCGGCCCATGTTCATGCAAATGGCGAATAGCGCCCCTTCGCCGGACGCCGGACCTCAGCGCCAGCGTTCGCGCGCGGCGTCGTCGGTATCCTTCGCGGCGACCCAGTCGCCGGCCGTGCCGTCCGTGCGATGCTCCTTCTTCCAGAAGGGCGCCGAGGTCTTCAGGTAGTCCATCAGGAAGCTCGCCGCCTCGAAGGCGGCATGGCGATGCGCCGAGGCAGCCACGACGAGGACGATGTTGGCGCCGGGCGCGATCCGGCCGAAGCGGTGGATGACGGTGAGGCCGGTCAGCGGCCAGCGGGCGATTGCCTGGCCGGCGATCCGGCTGATCTCCTCCTCCGCAATGCCCGGATAGTGCTCGAGCTCGAGCGCCGCGAGCGTGCCGTCCTCATCACGGCAGAGGCCGCTGAAGGTGACGACGGCGCCCGTGTCGCCCCGCCCGTCTGAGAGCTTCCGGATTTCCGCCGCGACGTCGAAGTCCTCGCGCTGCACGCGCACCGTCGGCCGAACGCCGTCGCCGGCCACCGGCCTCAGCCTCCCGTCATCGGCGGGAAGAGGGCGATCTCCCGCGCCCCGGCGAGGGGCGCGCCGTGCGGAACGTGCTCGTGGTCGATCGCCACGCGGATCGCCTGCGGCGCCTGGAGCGCGGTATCGTAGCCGTCGCCCTGCGCCCTGAGGTGCGCAATGAGGTCCGAGACCGTCGCGACGCTCGCCGGCAGCTCGATCGTCTCCTCGGCCTTGCCGATGCGCTCGCGCACCCAGGCGAAATAGATGAGCCTGACCGCCATCACTCGACCACGTGCTTCAGGCCGGCCCGGAAATAGTCGTAGCCGGTGTACATGGTGATCAACGCCGCGACCCAGAGGAGCGTCAGCCCGGCCTGCGTCGTGTGCGGCAGGATCTCGTCGCCCGCCGGCCCGGCGAGCAGGAAGGCGATGGAGATCATCTGGATCGTCGTCTTCCACTTGGCGATCCGCGTCACCGGCACGCTGACCTTCAGCGCCGCGAGGTATTCGCGAAGGCCGGAGACGAGGATTTCGCGGCAGAGGATGATGATCGCGGCCCAGATCGTCCAGCCGGCGATCGTCCGGTCGGCCGCGAGCAGCAGCAGCACCGAGGCGACGAGCAGCTTGTCGGCGATCGGATCGAGCATCCGGCCGATGTTCGACGTCTGGTCCCAGATGCGCGCCAGATAGCCGTCGAAGAAGTCGCTGATCGAGGCGAGGACGAAAAGCAGAAGCGCCATCCACCGGGCGAGGTCGGAGCCGTGCAGCTTGCCTTCGATGAAGAAGCAGCCGACGATCAGGGGGACGGCGAGGATCCGGCCATAGGTCAGAATGTTCGGTATGCTGAAGGCGTGCGACCGGGTCGCGCGCATCACGTCCTGCTCAGCCGACAATTTTCGCGCTCTCTTCCTTCCAGGTCCTCTGTTAACCGCCCTGAATGCGGCCGTCCCGTCCGATGATTATGAGACATAGCTTTCTTATCCGCCACGGTCATCATGAAAGTGGTCATAAATAAGTTGCGCCATCGACTGCGAGATGCCCGCCACGGAGCGCAGATCCTCGATTGCCGCGCGCGATACCGCCTTCGCAGTCCCGAAGTGGTGCAGCAGCGCGCGCTTGCGCGACGGGCCGATGCCGCCGATCTCGTCGAGCGGGTTCTTCACCATCTCCTTCTTGCGCCGGGCCCGGTGCGAACCGACCGCGAAGCGGTGCGCCTCGTCGCGCAGCCGCTGGACGAAATAGAGCACCGGGTCGCGCGGCGGCAAGGTGAAGGGCTGGCGGCCGTCCATGAAGAAACGCTCGCGGCCGGCTTCGCGGTCCATGCCCTTGGCGACGCCGATCGCCGTCACGCAATCGGCGATGCCGAGGTCGGCGAGGATGCCGCGGACCGCCGTCATCTGGCCCTGGCCGCCATCGATGAGGATCAGGTCCGGCCAGGCGGGGAAGGGGCTCTCGTCGTCGATGCCGGGCTCCGTACCGGGGTCGGCCTCGGCCGCGCCGCCCGGCTTGCCGTGCTCCTTGAGAAGCCGTTTGAAGCGCCGCTCCATCACCTCCCGCATCATGCCGAAATCGTCGCCCGGCGTGATCTCCTCGGAGCGGATGTTGAACTTGCGGTACTGGTTCTTCACGAAGCCGTCGGCTCCCGCGACGATCATCGCGCCGACGGCGTTCGTGCCCATGATGTGCGAGTTGTCGTAGACCTCGATCCGCCGCGGCACGTGCGGCAGGCCGAAGGTCTCGGCGAGACCCTTGAGGAGACGGGCCTGAGAGGCCGTGTCGGCGAGCCGGCGTCCATGCGCCTCGCGCGCGTTCGCGAGCACGTGGGCGACCAGGTCCTTCTTCTCGCCGCGCTGCGGGACGCCGACCGTCACCTTTCGGTTCGCCTTGATCGACAGCGCCTCGCCGAGCAGCGCCTGGTCCTCGACCTCCACGGAGATCAGCATTTGCTTCGGGCAGGGCTTGTCGTCGTAGAACTGCGACAGGAAGGCGCCGAGGATTTCGGCGGCGGAAAGCGACGGGTCCGCCTTCGGGAAATAGGCGCGGTTGCCCCAGTTCTGCCCGGTGCGGAAGAAGAAGACCTGGATGCAGGCGATGCCGCCCTCGCTGTGGATCGCGAAGACATCCGCCTCGTCGACCGTCTGCGGATTGATGCCCTGGTGGCTCTGGACGTGCGACAGCGCGGCGAGCCGGTCGCGGTAGATCGCCGCGCGCTCGAAATCGAGGCCGGCCGAAGCTTCCTGCATCGCCGCCGCCATCGCTCCCTTCACCTTCTGGCTCTTGCCGGAAAGGAAGTCCTTCGCCTCCTGCACGAGTTCCGCATAGTCCGGCGCGGCGATCTCGCCGGTGCAGGGGCCGGAGCAGCGCTTGATCTGGTAGAGCAGGCACGGCCGCGTGCGGCTCTCGAAGACGGAGTCGGAACAGGTGCGGATGAGGAAGGCGCGCTGCAGAGCGTTGATCGTCCGCCCGACGGCGCCGGCCGACGCGAACGGCCCGAAATAGGCGCCGGGCCGGGTATGCGCGCCGCGGTGCTTGAAGATCGCGGGCGCCGGATGGTCGCCGGTGATCAGGATATAGGGGAAGGACTTGTCGTCGCGGAGCAGGACGTTGAAGCGCGGCCGCAACCGCTTGATGAGGTTTGCCTCGAGCAGCAGCGCCTCGGTCTCGGTCCGCGTCGTGACGAATTCCATCGAGACGGTCTCGCGGATCATCCGGACGATGCGGTTCGAGTGGCTGCGGCCCTGCGCGTAGTTCGACACGCGCTTCTTGAGGCTGCGCGCCTTGCCGACATAGAGCACGTCGCCGGCCGCATTGAACATGCGGTAGACGCCGGGCGAATTCGGCAGCCGCTTGACGATCGCCTGGATCGCTTCCGCCCCCTTGAGACCGGAGGCGGCCGCGCGCGTGTCCTCCCACTCGATCGCGCCGAGCGCCGGATTGTCTGCTTCGGACGGCGTCTCCGGAGCGCTGTCCTCCTCGTCCTCCAGGTCCGTCTCGCCATAGAGCACGCCGCCGACGTCGCCGGTGTCGTCCGCCACCGCCGTCGTCTGCCGTTCGGCCTTCCGCTCTGTCGTGCCCGCGCTCATTCGCCCTTGTCTGCCGTATCAGGTGTCTGCCACGCAAGATGCTGCCCGCCGTCGATCGCGATCATCTGGCCAGTGATCGACGGCGTGTCGTAGAGATAGCGCACCGTCCGCCCGAAGTCGGCGAGCCTCGGGCCACGCTCCAGCGGCAGCGCCGCGATCTGCCGGGCGAAGTCGTGCTCGCTCTGATAGGCGTTGGCAAGCGTCGGACCGGGGCCGATGGCGTTGACGCGGGTCTCCGGCGCCAGCCCCTGCGCCAGCGTCTGGGTCGCCGTCCAGAGCGTCGCCTTGGAGAGGGTGTAGGAGAAGAACCTCGGCGTCAGCCGCCAGACGCGCTCATCGATGATGTTGACGACGAGCCCGGTCGTGTCCTCCGGAAGCTGCGCCGCGAAGTGCTGGGCGAGGATCACCGGCGCGCGGACGTGGATCGCGAAATGCGCGTCCCACTTCTCCTGCTCGAATTTGGCCGCGCCGTCCTCGCAAAAGATCGAGGCATTGTTGACGAGGAGGTCGAGCGGCCCGAGCGCGCGCGTCGCCTCCGCGAGCACGGTGCTGGTCTCCGTGAGCGAGGTGAGGTCGGCGGAAACGATGGCCACCTCCGCGCCGGCGTCCCGCAACGCCTCGGCGGTCTCCTCCGCCTTTTCCAGGGCGCCGTTGGTATGGATCGCGACGGCGAAGCCGTGCGTCGCGAGGTCTTCGGCGATGGCGCGGCCGATGCGCCGCCCGGCGCCGGTCACAAGGGCTGTCTTCAATGGAGGGGTCACGATCGCCCACCGTTTTCTCTACCGATCTGCTGGAGATATCCGCTATATAGGGACGCGGCCCGGCAAGCCTAGGGTCCGCGGGTGCGGCGGATGTTCCGGATCGTGCCGAAACGGCCGCCGGGAGGCCTCGAAAGGGCCAGAGGCTTCTGTTGCCGTGCCGGCACAGCTCACGCAAATTTCTCCGAAAGTCTTGGCAATCGCCATATTGAAGCGCCACATGGGGCGCATTGGGAGAGCGAAGCGAACAATGCGGGCCACCCGGCGTTGATGCGGGAAGCCCGATGGAGCGATGAAGGACATGCGTACGCTTGTCGCTGGATTGATGGTCGCAGCTCTGCTGACGCCCGCGGCGAACGCCTGGGCGGCGGACGCCGTGACTGCGCCTCCGGCTGCGCCCGCGGCGACACAGGAGCCGCCCCTCTACATCTGGTCGGGTCCCTATGCCGGTGCTTTCCTCGGCTACAACTGGTCCGATTTCGACGGAACCGGCACTGCGAACGGCATCAATGGCGGCGGCTTCGCGGGCTACAACTGGCAGGCCGGCAAGTACGTCTTCGGCCTCGAAGGCGACATCGGCTATTCCGGCTCCGATTTCACCGACGGACTGACCGTCAAGGAAGGCACCTTCGGCTCCCTGCGCGGCCGCGTCGGCATCGACCTCAATCCTTTCATGCTCTACGCGACGGGTGGCCTCGCGGCGGCCGAGGGCAAGGTCAGCAACGGCTCGAGCTCCGATACGAACGCGCATATCGGCTGGACCGCCGGTGCGGGCGCCGAAGCCGCGGTGGCGGACAATGTCACCGCCCGCATCGAATACCGCTACAGCGATTACGGCTCGAAGACCTACGACCTCAATACCGGCCCCATCTCCAAGGGCTTCGATGAGCAGAGCGTGCGCGCCGGCATCGGCATCAAGTTCTGATAGGAGATCTCTCCTCAGAGGTCGTCACCCCTGTGCTTGCCACGGGGTCCGTTACCCTCTGTTATAGGGCTGGGGAGCCTATCGAGAGCGCCCGGGCGTCGAATGGAATGGATTCCTGTGACGAGCACAGGAATGACGGAGGCTGGGCCGTCGTTGAGGCGCTCGAGCGCTGAGTACGATTGATTTCAGGATCTACCGCGCTCCCAGCGATAGAGCACATCCGGCTCGCCTTCCTCGTTGCCGCGGCCGTCCGTGACCTGCACGACCTCGAAACCCTCCGCCTCGTAGAAGCGGCGGGCGCCGTCGTTGTTCTGGAACGTCCAGAGGAGGAGAGGGGAGAATGCCTCCTTGGCCTTCATCAGCAGCCGTCCGCCGGCGCCCGCCCGCTGGTGCCCGGGAAGGACATAGAGTTGCTCCACCCAGCCCTCGCGGAATGCGATGAAGCCGATCAGGTCCGTGCCTTCGCTGACGCCCCACACCGTGCATTCGGCAAAGACACGGCGCCTGAAATAGTCGGCGTCCTCGTCCGGCGAGTGGCGGCCGGAAAGCCACGGCAGCCGCTCGTCGAAGGAGAGCCGGCGGACACGCGCGGCCGCCGCCGCGTCGTCGATCCGCAGGCGGCGCAGCTCGGACATCAGCCGGGAAGCCCGGTCAGCCCTGGGCCTTGAGGCCCGAATAGTCGGGGAAGAACTTCTCGAACTTCGCCGGCCAGTTCTTGAGCTTGGCGCGGCCGCGCTCCCACTTCCCGTCGAAGCGCAGCGTGAGGTAGCTGACCAGCGCGGCAAGAGCGAAGTGGCCGCCGTGCAGCGACTTCGTCGTGCGCGGCAGGTTGGCGTTGAGCTGGTCGAGCCCGCGCTCCACCTTGCGCCACTGGCGGTCGAGCCAGTTCTGGTCGACCTTCTCCTCCGGCCGCAGGCGCCGTTCGTAGACCATGAGGAGCAGCGCGTCGCAGATGCCGTCGCAGAGCGCTTCCAGCACCTCCGCCTCCGTCCGCTTCGCGGCATTGCGCGGATAGAGCTTCTTGCCCGACTCGCGGTCGAGGTACTGCATGATCGCGCGGCTGTCGAAGACGGCGATGCCGTCATTGGTGATCAGCGTCGGGATCTTGCCGAGCGGGTTGTTGTCGACGAGGTCGTGGCCTTCTGCCCCGGTGTCGGTCTTGACGCTCTCGACATCGATGCCGCAATGGCGCGCGGCCATGCGCACCTTCGCCGAATAGGGAGAGGCGGGGGCATAGAGGACTTTCATCGGGAAAACCTTTCACGGGATAGAGCGCCGCCTGACGCGGCGGCGGAAATCGCTGGTCGTGTCAGCGCATGGCGGGAAGGCTGACGCTCGGCTGCGTGCAGGAAGCCGCCTCGACCCGCCCGCAGGAGGTGAAGTCGAGCGAGCGCGTCAGGCAGATGCGCACCTCCTGCAGCCGGTCATGGCTGCAGGCGACGGCGATGCCGTCCTTCGGCATGCCCGGATTGGCCGCGACGAAGGCCGCTTCGACATTGGCGGGCGCCATGGTGGCCGGTGGCGTCCGCTTGAACGTGTCGGGCACGGCGACGCGCTGGCGCGCCTTGCGTACCAGGTCGAAATAGGCTGTCTGCGACAGGCCCGAGCAGGTGCCGTGCGCGCGCCATTCGTGGCCGATGAGGCTCATGCCGGGCATGATGTCGTAGAGCGTGCGGCCGAGCTCCGCAGGCACGCGCTGCGGCTCGCTGGAGGCGCAGGATTCGAGGCGGCCGCTCGCCGCCTGCGGCCATAGCCCGTGGACGATGAAGCCGTAGTGATGGCCGGGCCCGCATTGCAGCTTGTTCGCCCGCTTGCCCGCCGCGGCGCAATAGCTCGGCGACCACGAGAGGGCGAGCACGTAGAAGTCGAATTGCCCGGCCGCTGCGGCCGGCTTGGCTTCGGCCGCTGCCGAGGGAACGGCCTGCATCAGGCCGGCAAGAAGACCAAGGATGGCGGCGGAGGCGAACCCGCGTGCTTTCCGCCGAAGGTCGGGCCGCATCAGTAGTGGGAGCGAACGGTCGAGCAATCGGCGCCGTAGACGTGCCACGGGTCGAGGCCGTCGATGCACGACGTGACGTTGTCGCCGATGCCGGCGAAGCCCATCGTCGATTCGATGACGTAATAGACGGTGCGTGGCAGCCGGTCGTTCATCACCACGCCGGCCTCGCAATAATGCCGGGCGATCAGATGCGTTTCGTCGGACGGCTCGTAGAGCGTCTCGTGCATGTTGTAGAAGTCGAGGATGTCGAGGTTGGCGTGCAGCAGGTGGCGGTCGGTGTAGTCGAAACGATGGTCGATCGCCGAGAGGACGCCGTTGTCGCTGCAGATCGTCGGTTGCGTCTGGACGACGACCGGCGGCCGCGCCGTCAGATAGTCCGCCGCAGGGGCAGGGGCGCTGGCAGCCAGCACAGCGGCAAGCGTGGAAGACGCCAGCAATCTGAAACGCATGGGAAATTCCTCGGATCGACGCTCGTTTGAGAGGAAAATGATCAAGCTCGACCGGAAGGTCAAGCGCCAAGCGCCGTCAGCGGCTCGCCGGCCTCGTCCGTCAGCCGCGTCAGTTGCCAGGATGCCGCAGAATCCTGGCCGAGGAGCCGCTTGAGCTCCGGCATCAGCACCGCGAGCGCGTCGGCCAGGGTCCATGGCGGGGTGACCACGACAAGCCCCGTCGCCGCCAGTCCGCCTGCCGCATCCTGGCGCCGGACGGCGAGCTCGACGGCCATCGCCCGCGGGATGCGCAGGGCGCAGAGCCGCGCGTGGAAGCGCCGAACGGCGAGCCGGTCCTTCACCGGATACCAGAGGCAATAGACGCCGCCGGAGAACCGGCCGAGCGCCTGCACGAGCCCTTCGGCGAGCCGTTCGAACTCGCCGGTCTCCTCGAAGGGCGGATCGACGAGCACGATGCCGCGCCGCTCCTTCGGCGGCAGGTAGCTCTTCAGCGCCAGCCAGCCGTCGAGCGCCGTCACCCGCACCTGATGGTCACCGGCAAAGAGGGCGGAGAGCCGGGCAGCATCCTCCGGGTGCAGCTCGATCGCCGAGAGCCGGTCCTGCCGGCGCATCAGCAGGCGCGCGAGCTTCGGCGAGCCCGGATAGGCGGTGAGCGCACCGCCTTCGTTCAGCGCGCGGATGGCTGCAAGATAAGGCTCGAGGAGAGCGGCGGCTGCGCCGTCGATCTCCGCGTTGATGAGGCGGCCGATGCCGTCCTGCCACTCGCCGGTCTTCTGCGCCTGCTCCGACGTCAGGTCGTAGAGGCCGATGCCCGCGTGGGTGTCGAGGATGCGGAAGGCCGCCTCCTTCTTCTGCATGTAGATCATCAGCCGCGTCAGCACCACGTGCTTGAGGACGTCCGCGAAGTTTCCGGCGTGGTAGATGTGGCGGTAGTTCATCGCTTGCCGATCGGAAATCGTGATGGCCGGATCAGTCCGGCGCGGCTGGTCGCGCGGTTGTCGCTCGCATATAGAAAAACCATGAACGACGCGACCCCGATCCGCACCGCCACGAGAACCGGCCATTCGGCCTGCCCCCACGATTGCCCCTCGACCTGCGCCCTCGATATCGAGATCGGCGCCGATGGCAGGATCGGCCGCATCCGCGGCGCGCCCGACAATTCCTATACGGCCGGCGTCATCTGCGCCAAGGTGGCCCGCTATGCGGAGCGCCTCTACCACCCGGAGCGGCTGCTGAAGCCGCTGCGGCGCAAGGGCGCCAAGGGTGCGGGAGACTGGCAGGAAGTCTCCTGGGAGGATGCCCTCGACGCGATCGCCGAGGCCTTCGTCAAGGCCGAGGCGCATCACGGCAGCGAGGCGGTCTGGCCCTACTTCTATGCGGGCACGATGGGCCTCGTGCAGCGCGATTCGATCCAGCGCCTGCGCCATGCCAAGCGCTATTCGGGCCAGTTCGAATCGATCTGCACGAACCTCGCCTGGACCGGCTACGTCGCCGGCACCGGCAAGCTGATCGGCCCCGACCCGCGCGAAATGGCGAAGTCCGACTGCGTCGTGATCTGGGGCACCAACGCCGTCGCCACCCAGGTCAACGTCATGACGCATGCCGTGCGCGCGCGGAAGGAGCGCGGCGCGAAGATCGTCGCGGTCGACGTCTACGACACGCCGACGATGCAGCAGGCCGACGTGAAGATCATCCTGAAGCCCGGCACCGACGGCGCCTTCGCCTGCGCCGTCATGCACGTGCTCTTCCGCGAGAACCTCGCCGACCGCGACTATCTCGCCCGCTATACCGACGATCCGGCCGGCCTCGAAGCGCATCTTCGGACGCGGACTCCCGAATGGGCCGCCGGGATCACCGGCCTCTCGGTCCCGGAGATCGAGGCCTTCGCCCGCCTCGTCGGCACGAGGAAGCGCACCTTCTTCCGCCTCGGCTACGGCTTCTCGCGCCAGAGGAACGGCGCGGTCAACATGCATGCCGCCTCCTGCATCGCCGCCGTCACCGGCGCTTGGCAGTATGAGGGCGGCGGGGCCTTCCATTCGAACAGCGGCGGCTTCGGCCTCGACCAGTCGGAGATCGTCGGCCTTGCTGAGCGCGACCGCTCGATCCGCATGCTCGACCAGTGCCAGATCGGCCCGATCCTGACCGGCGACGTGGCGGCGCTGCGGGGCGGGCCGCCGGTGACGGCGATGCTGATCCAGAACACCAATCCGGCGAATGTCGCGCCCGAGCAGCGGCTCGTGAGGCGCGGCTTCCTGCGCGACGACCTGTTCACGGTCGTCCACGAGCAGTTCATGACGGAGACGGCGGAACTCGCCGACATCGTGCTGCCGGCGACGATGTTCGTCGAGCATGACGACATCTACAAGGGCGGCGGCCAGCAGCACATCACGCTGGGGCCGAAGCTCGTCGATCCGCCGGGCGAGGCGCGCCCGAATCTCTACGTCATCGAGGAACTGGCGAAGCGTCTGGGCGTCGCCGACCGGCCGGGTTTCGGCCTCGACGCCCGCACGCTCATCGACAACATGATGGCGAAGAGCGGCAAGCCCGGCTTCGACGCCCTGCTCGCCGACAAGTGGGTCGAGTGCCAAGCCCCGTTCGAGGAAGCGCATTCCCTCAACGGCTTCAACTGGCCGAACGGCAGGTTCCGGTTCAAGCCGGACTGGACGGGCACTCGCGCGCCCAACCGGCCGCCGAGGTCCGTCGGCATCCTCGGGCCGCACGAGCGCCTGCCGCAATTCCCGGACCACGTCGACGTGATCGAGACGGCCGATGCCGATCATCCCTTCCGGCTGGCGACGTCGCCGGCGCGCTCCTTCCTGAACTCGAGCTTTTCCCGGATGCCCGGGTCGCGCAAGCGGGAAGGGCGCCCGGAAGTGAAGATCCACCCCGACGATGCAATGGCGCTCGGTGTCGGCGACGGCGACATCGTCACACTCGGCAACAAACGCGGCCAAGTCCGCATCCACGCCCGCTTTTTCGGTGGCCTTCGTCGCGGCGTCCTCGTCGCCGAAGGCATCTGGCCGAACGCCGACCACCTCGACGGCGAAGGCATCAACGTGCTGACCGGCTCCGATCCCTGCGCCCCCTACGGCGGCGCCGCCTTCCACGACAACAAGGTCTGGGTAAGGAAGGGGTAGAGGCAGCCCGGTTCCTCCCACGCGAAGCGGGGGACGGGGACCGCCGAAGGCGGTGGAGGGGGCGGTGGAGAAGATGGGGCGTGCGCCGCCCCTTCCACCATGCGTTCCGCATGGTCCCCCTTTCTCGTGAACGGGGAGGATCATAGGAGCGCCCTACACCACCTGGAAGGCCAGCCGCCTGTTCGTCAGCTTGCCGAGTTGCTGGAGACGGCCCTGAACGCGTTCGCCGACGAGGTCGGCGGAGGAGCGGGGGACGCGCAGGACGAGGTCGGTGTCCGGCATGTCCGGGCCGGCCGGCTCGAACCTCAGCGAGGGGATGATTCCCGGCATCGACGCCGAGAAGAGGTAGACGACCCTCAGCAGGCCGCCGAGGAGCTTGGCGAGGTCGAGGTAGCGCGGCGTCGCGATCTTCGCGAGCGGTGCCGTCGCGCCGTCGTCGTTGAGGCCCTCGAAACGGTAGTAGTTGACGCGCGCGATGAAGGCACGGCCGGCATGGCTGATGCCGGTGAAGGAGCTGTGGGCAATGATGTTCAGCGCCTGAAGGCCGCGGTAGTCCGGATGCGCGCGCCAGCTGATGTCGGCGAGAAGGCAGGCGGCCCGCCGGTAGCGGCTTTCCTCCTCCGTCTCGTTGATCCCGAAGAAGGGGAACATCCGCCCCGTCCAGTCGGCGAGCTCGCGGGCGTGCTCGGGCGAGCGGGCGCGCAGGATCGCGATCTCGCGTGCCGCCTCGATCAGCGGGTCGCGCAGCCGCTCCTCCGGCTTCAGCAGGGAATAGAGATAGCCTTCGCGCACGCCGAGCGCCGAGAAGCAGACGGCACGCGGCTTCATCGCCGCGATCGTCTCCTGCATGGTGACCGCCCCGAAGGGCAGCAGCGACCGGCGGTTCTTGGAAACCGCCTTCAGCGCCTCGATCTTCGATTCCCGGAGGCGCGCAACCTCGCCGAGGAAGTCCATCGCCTCGGCGAAGGGAATTTCATAAGCCTGCATCATGTGCAGCGGATAGTCGGTCATCTCCATGTGCAGCTTGGCGATGTTCCGCCACGTTCCGCCGACGGAGTAGAAGAGCCGGCCTTCGCCGTTCTTCAGGAGCTTGGCGCCCTTGATCTGCTTGCGGGCAAAGGCGCGCGCCTTGGCGATCGAGCCGCCGGCGACCTCCGCCAGCCGCAGGCCGCCGAGCGGCAGCGTGATGCCGTGGGCCATCTGCGTGCCCTTGATGTCGACGAGCTCCAGCGAGCCGCCGCCGAGGTCGCCGGCAATACCATCGGGACCGTGGAAGCCGCTGATGATGCCGAAGGCGGAGTAGGCGGCCTCCTCCTCGCCGCTGAGGATGCGGATCGGTGCGCCGATCGCCGCCTCGGCCTCGGCGATGAAGGCCGGCCCGTTCGCCGCTTCGCGCGCGGCCGCCGTCGCGAGGACATGAACCTCCCGCGCCCGTGCCTGGTCCGACAGCGCCCGGAAGCGCCGCAGCGCCGCCAACGAACGGGCGATGCCCGCCTCGTCCATTCGGCCGGTCGTGGCGAGGCCCTTGCCGAGGCCGCAGAGCACCTTCTCGTTGAAGAGGATCGCCGGCGACCGGTTCAGGCCCTCGTAGATGACGAGGCGCACCGAGTTCGAGCCGATGTCGACGACGGAAATCGGGTGGATGCCGGGCAGGCGGCCCTGCGCCTCGGATTCAACCATGAGGCTGTCGCGGTCCGACCGTCATCGCGGCGCGGACATCCGCCCGGCGATCAGCTTCGGAGCGCTCGATTTCAGCGCCTCGCCCCGGCCCGAGAGGCTCGGATTCGTCATGAAGTAGACCTGCGCATTGAACGGCTCCTCTCCCGGCCGCACGGTCATGCGGCGTGACGTTCCGTCCGGCAATATCTCGTAGCTCTGCTGGTTGTCGATGAGGTTGCCGAGCATGATCTGCGAGAGCACTTGTTCATGCACCGTCTTGTTGGTCAAGGGGACCAGGGTCTCGACACGGCGGTCGAGGTTGCGCGGCATCATGTCGGCGGAGCCGATATAGACGGCGGCTTTGGGCGAGGGGAGGCCGTGACCGTTGCCGAAGCAGAAGATGCGGCTGTGTTCGAGGAAGCGTCCGACGATCGACTTGACGCGGATGTTTTCGGAAAGGCCTTCGACCTGCGGGCGCAGGCAGCAGATGCCGCGGACGACGAGGTCGATCTCCACCCCCGCCTGGCTCGCCCGGTAGAGCGCATCCACCACCTCCGGGTCGACGAGCGCGTTCATCTTCATCCAGATCGCAGCCGGACGGCCGGCTTCCGCGTGCGCCACCTCGGATTCGATGTGCTCGAGGATGTTGCGCCGGAGGTTCATCGGCGAAACGGCGAGCTTTTCGAGGTTTTCCGGCTCGCCGTAGCCGGTGATGAAGTTGAAGACGAGCTGCATGTCGCGCGCAATCGCCGGCTCGCAGGTGAAGAATGAGAGGTCGGTATAGATCTTCGCCGTCACCGGATGGTAGTTGCCGGTGCCGAGATGGCAGTAGCTGCGCAGCCGTCCCTCCTCGCGGCGCACGATCAGCGTCATCTTGGCGTGGGTCTTGAGCTCCAGGAAGCCGAAGACCACCTGCACGCCGGCGCGCTCCAGGTCGCGTGCCCAGCGGATGTTCGCCTCCTCGTCGAAGCGCGCCTTGAGTTCGACGAGCGCCGTCACCGACTTGCCGGCCTCCGCCGCGTCGATCAGCGCGCGCACGATCGGGCTGTCGTTCGAGGTGCGGTAGAGCGTCTGCTTGATGGCGAGAACGTTGGGGTCGCGCGCCGCCTGCAGCAGGAACTGCACGACGACGTCGAAGGACTCGTAGGGATGATGGATGACGAGGTCCTTCTCGCGGATCGCCGCGAAACAGTCGCCGGCATGGTCGCGGACGCGCTCCGGGAAGCGGGCGTTGTAGGGCTCGAACTTCAGGTCCTCGCGCGGCGCCTTGACGATTTCCGAGAGTGAATCGAGCGCCAGCAGCCCCGGGAGCACCGCGACGCGGTCGCCCGGCACGTTGAGCTCGTGCACGACGAAATCGCGCAGCGACTTCGGCATCTCGGAATCGAACTCGATGCGGATCACCGAGCCGCGGCGGCGGCGCTTGAGCGCGCTCTCGAAGAAGCGGACGAGATCCTCCGCCTCTTCCTCCACCTCGATGTCGCTGTCGCGGATGATGCGGAAGGTGCCGGACCCCTTGACGACGTAGCCGGGGAACAGCCGGTCGATGAACAGGCCGACGACATCCTCAAGCGTGATGAAGCGGATGCGCGCCTCGCCCGGATTGGGCAGATGGACGAAGCGGTCGAGCGCCACCGGCAGGCGCAGGAGGCCCGTCATCGGCTCGCGTCCGGTCGTGCTCTTCAGCTGCAGGCCGATCGAGAAGCCGAGGTTCGGAATGAAGGGAAACGGGTGCGCCGGGTCGATCGACAGCGGCGTCAGCACCGGGAAGATCGACTTCATGAACTCGTCTTCGAGCCAGATGCGGTCCTCGCGCATCAGCTCGCCCGGCCGGACGATGTCGATGTTCTCGGCCTTCAGTGCGTCCTGGAGCAGGGCGAGTGCCGCCTGCTGGGCGAACTGCAGGCGGTCGACTTCCTTCAGGATATGGTCGAGCTGCTCGGCAGGGGTCCGCCCGTCGGCGCTCTTCGTCGTGATGCGCTGGCGCACCTGGCCTTCGAGTCCGGCGACGCGAACCATGAAGAACTCGTCGAGATTGGTCGCCGAGATCGAGAGGAAGCGCACCCGTTCGAGCAGCGGATGGGCCGTGTTCTGCGCCTCTTCGAGCACGCGCCGGTTGAACTGGAGCCAGGAGAACTCGCGGTTGATGAACCGCTCCGGCATGCCCATGAGCTCGGGCGAAGCCTCGGGCGTGTCGCTGAGCGCGGTGATGCCGGCCGGCCCTTCGGCGAGCGTCGCAGTCTTGAGTTCGCTGTCCATCGTCCTGTCCGATCCGGATTTCCGCAAGCGACTATAGCACCTCGGCTAAGATCCTATGACGTCTCCTCGTCGCCTGCCCCGAAGGTCCCCAGGACTTCCGCCGCAAGCGCCCGGGTGACGCGGCTGCCGCGCGAAAGCGCCAGCCGGTCGATGCCGGCGACGACGTTCTGCGCGGCGGCGAGAGAGCGCTCCATGCGCGTGACGAGATAGGAGACGACCTTGTCGTCGACGGCAAGCTGGCGATCGGAAAAGAGCTTGTGGATGACCTGGGCGAGGAGCGCGTCGTCCGGCGCGCCGATCTCGACGACGGTCGCCGCCTTCAGCCGGGACGCGAGGTCCGGCAGCGTCACGTCCCAGGCCGCGGGCCAGAGGCGTGTCGTCATCATCAGGCTGGTGCCGCTCTGGCGCACCGCGTTGATCAGGTGGAAGAGGGAGGCATCGGAAAAGCCGGCCCGGTCGGCATCCTCGACGAGGACCGGCCCGAGGGCAGCCGCCGCGATCGCATCCGCCTCCGCGGTCTCGCCGCGGACGAGCGGTCTCGCGTGGGACTTTTCGCTCCAGATCGCGGCGAGGTGCGACTTTCCGGCGCCCGCCGGCCCGGCGAGGATGACGACCGGCGAGGGCCAGTCCGGCCAGCGGTCGATGATCGCCACTGCCGCTTCCAGCCGATCGGAGACGACGAGATCGTCGCGCGTCCTCGCGGCCGCGTGGGCGAAGTCGAGCGGGATCTGTCGGGCGTCGCGGGGCAGTTCGGCGTCCTCCGTCCGCTCAGGCGTCCTGCTTCGGCCCGCGCACGGGCTCGGGAAGCGCCGCTTGGTCGACGTGGTCGGCGGGGAGCGCCGTGGTCGTCGTCGCGCCGCCTTCGTAGAGCTCGCTCTGCAGGTAGCGCGCGAGCGCGAACCGAACGAGGACGGCGATCGCCGCCGAGGCGGGCACGGCGATCAGCGTGCCGACGAAGCCGAAGATCGAGCCGAAGGCGAAGAGCGCGAACATCAGCCAGACCGGATGCAGCCCGACGCTGTGGCCGACGAGCTTCGGCTGCAGCACGTTGCCCTCGAGGAACTGGCCGGTGAAGAAGACGCAGGCGACGACGATGATCATCGTGTAGTTCGGCCAGTACTGGACGAGCGCCACGCCGAGCGCCAGCACCAGGCCGACGAACGATCCGACATAGGGGATGAAGCTGATCAGCCCCGCGAAGAAGCCGATGAGCAGCCCGAAGTTCAGCCCGACGACCGAAAGGCCGATCGCGTAGTAGCAGCCGAGGATGAGGCAGAGCGAGCCCTGGCCTCGCACGAAGCCGGCGATGGCGCTGTCCATGTCGCGCGCGATCATGCGCACGTCCTCGACGTTGCGGCGCGGCACCCAGCTGTCGACCTTGGTGACCATCCGGTCCCAGTCGAGCAGCATGTAGAAGGCGACGACCGGCGTGACGATGAAGAGCGCGATGATGTCGATCAGCGCCTTGCCGGAGTTCCAGATCTTCTGCAGCAGGGTCGCGAGGAAGCCGGCGCCTTCGCTGATCGCCTGCGAGAAGCTGTCCTTGACGCTGCCGAGCTGGCTCGACAGCCAGCCGGGCAGGAAGTCGAGCTTCGGCGAGGTCACGAGGTCCTGCAGCTGCGTCACGTAGCCCGGCAGCCGGGCGATGAAGTCCGCCGTCTGGGTGACGAGCACGGGCACGATGATCATCAGCGCCAGCGCGAACACGACGATGAACATCATCAGGATGAGGACCGTCGCCATCAGCCGGTTGAGGCCCCATTGCTGGAGCCGGTCGGCGACGGGATCGAGAAAATAGGCGAGCGCCATCCCGGCGACGAACGGCAGCAGGATCGTGCGGAAGAGGAACAGGAAGGCGACGAGGAAAAGGAAGCCGCCGACCCAGAAGACGACCTGCCTGTGCAGCGATATTCCGGTCACCTGGAATGTCATGGGCGTCTCGCCTCTCCGGTCCCGGCGCCGGCCGACGGCTTGGCCTCTTCCCGATCGAAGGCCATCACTCGGCAAGTCCCGCCATATGGCGCAGCCAGGTGACGAGATAGGCGCCTGCCGACAGGATGGTCAAGGCCGCCACGGAAAGGATCAGGACAAATTGCACCGTCGTCAGGTCGACGCCGAAGGCCTTGGCGAAGAGCGCGACCACGACCAGAAGGATCTGGAAGGCCGTGTTCACCTTCGAGACGAGGAGCGGCCGCATCGCGATCGGATGGCCGATGACGCTCGCCACGAGCACGGCGGCGACGATCAGCACGTCGCGCGAGACGACGACGAGCACCAGCCAGCTCGGCAGCACGTTCATCACCGCAAGCGTGACGAAGACGGTGACGAGCAGCAGCTTGTCGGCGACGGGATCGAGATAGGCGCCGAGCTTCGAGCCCTGGTTGAAGTGGCGGGCGATGTAGCCGTCGATGCCGTCGGAAACGCCGGCGAGCACGAAGACGGCGAAGGCGAGCCGCCACTGCGAATTCATCAGCGCATAGATGACGGCGGGCACCATCAGGAAGCGGGCGATCGTGATGAGGTTCGGGAGCGTCATGGGCACTGGCCGGCCTTTCGGAAATGCGCGCCTCATGTGGCTGTTGCGCCGCGACTTTCCAAGCCGTCGTCGGCGGCCGGGCGAATTCCCTGCTCGTGCGTTATCCGGTCACAGGGCAGGGGCGCCGCAGGATCGGAAGGAGAGGCCCGGTTATCCGGGAAATGCCGATGATTTCAGACCTCTGGTACAAGAATGCGATCGTCTATTGCCTGGCCGTCGATTCCTTCATGGACGCCAATGGAGACGGCATCGGCGACTTCGAAGGCCTCATGCGCCGCCTCGACTATCTCCACGGCCTCGGCATCACCGCGATCTGGCTGATGCCGTTCCAGCCGTCGCCGCGCCGCGACGGCGGCTACGACATCTCGGACTACTATGGCGTCGATCCCCGCTACGGCTCGCTCGGCGATTTCGTCGAGTTCACCCACGCCGCCGAGCAGCGTGGCATCCGCGTCATCGTCGATCTCGTCGTCAACCACACCTCCGACCAGCACCCGTGGTTTCAGGAGGCGCGCCGCGACCCGGATTCGAAGTATCGCGACTGGTATGTCTGGTCGAAGACGAAGCCCGCCACGTCCAACGATGGCGTCGTGTTCCCCGGCGTCCAGAAATCGACCTGGACCTACGACAAGGTCGCGCGGGCCTGGTTCTTTCACCGCTTCTTCGAGTTCCAGCCCGACCTCAACACCGCCAATCCGCTCGTCCAGGCGGAGATCCTGAAGATCATGGGCTTCTGGCTGCAACTCGGCGTCTCCGGCTTCCGCATGGATGCCGTGCCATTCGTCATCGCCACCAAAGGTGCCAACGTCACGGAGAAGACCATGGTCGAGCAGTACGACATGCTTCGCCAGTTCGCGCAGTTCCTCACCTGGCGCGAGGGAGAGGCCATCATCTTG
>JBQCEN010000064.1:0-6887 GCA_051960215.1 Pararhizobium sp. | reverse complement strand
AGCCGTCCAGCCGTCCGTCAGCGTCCCGAGGAAGGCGACGATGGCGTCGATCTCCGCATCGTCCAGCCGCGGCTTGTCGCCCGGCCTGCCGCCGAAGGGCGGGTCCATGTTGATGTTCTCGCGATAGCGCGCCGGCAGGTCGTCATAGGCATCGACGCTGCCGTCCGGCCGCTTCGGATACCATCGGCCGGGATCGGTATCGCGCGTCGCATAGAAGCTGACCGCCTCCTTCAGCGAATGGAAGACGCCGTTGTGGAAGAACACCTTGCGCGTCGCGACATTGCGCAGGGACGGCGTGCGGAAGAGCCCGCAATAGTCGGCGCGGCCGAGAAAGTCCGTCCTGAGCGGGCCGCAGAGGCCGAGGTCGTGATAGGCCGGATCGGTATTGGCCGGGATCGCCGGATTGCGCGGAACCGCGAGCGCGATCATGCCGTAGTCGGTGAATTGCGGCGGCGTGCCGTCGTCGGCTCGCTCACTGAAATGGCAGGACGAGCAGTTACCCTTCTCCGGGTCCTCGAAGAGCTTCAGGCCCCGCGCCTCCTGCGGCGTCAGCTCGGTTTTCCCGGCAAGAAAGGCGTCGTACTTGCTGGAATAGGGATAGAAGGCCTGCCACGACTGTTCATAGACCTCCAGCGCCTTGAGGAGCGCCTTGAACATGGCCTTCCGATCGTCGAGGATCGCCTTGCCGTAGATTGCGGCGAGCTTCGGCCCGTAGCCCGCGTCGAGCGCGTGGCGGACGACCTCGCCGGCGTCCCTGTTTCCCATTTCGAATTCCGAGAGCAGGGGGATGCGCGCCTGCTCACGGCCGGAATCGGCGCGGCCGTCCCAGGTCAGGCCGCCGGTCGGGCCGTTGTCGATGCTCTCGTCCGCCTCGTCCTCGGATTCGAAATAATGCTCGGTGAACTGCGGCACCGCCTGCAGGTATTTCAGCGACGGCACGGCGCGCACGCCCGCTTGCGCCATGTCGGTCCCGCCGAGCTGGACGGAAAGCCCGTTCCCCGGCGCAAAGGCGTGGTCCGGATCGTGGCAGGAGGCGCAGGCAAGCCGGCCTGAGCCCGAAAGCCGCGGATCGGAAAACAGCACCTTGCCGAGGCTTGCCAGCGCATCGGCCCGCTCACGCGCCTCGGCCCGCGACATCGGCTGCGCCGCAGCCGGCAACGTCATCAAGGTTAGGATCGCCGCGACGGCAAGGAGAACGGCGATGGCCGGACGACCCCGCATAATATTCGTCCGCGAGGCGCCGCCGCTCCCCTGCACGCGCGCGGGGGCCGGAAACGGCCCGGTTGTAATCTCCGTGTTGCAGTGGCGCCGTATCCGTGTACTCATTTCATCTTCTGATAGGGGAGGTACGCATGACACGCTCGCATATTCTGGCCCTCTGTTCCACCACCCTCGCGCTCTCGACGGCGCTCGCCGGTCCCGGCCTTGCCGCGGAGGCGGGAGGGCCGCCCGACGGCATCGACAAGATCGACACGGTCGTCGTCATCTTTGCGGAAAACCGCGCCTTCGATAACCTCTACGGTCATTTTCCGGGCGCCGACGGCATCGACAAGGCGAGCAAGGAGAACCTGCAGCAGCGCGACCGCGACGGCTCGGTCCTCGCCGAGCTGCCGCCGATCTGGGACGGGCTGACGGCCAAGGGCGTGACCCCGCCGGTGACCCAGGCGCGGACGGAGCATCTTCCGAACGCCCCCTTCACGGTGAACGACCCGAACGGCTTCGACGTCTCGCTCGGCACCACGACCCACGACCTCTGGCACCGCTTCTACCAGAACCAGATGCAGATCGACGGCGGCAAGAACGACATGTTCGTCGCCTGGGGCGATTCCGGCGCCATGCCGATGAGCAACTGGGATGCCTCGAAGACGGCGATGTGGAACGTCGCCCAGAAGTACACGCTCGCCGACCACTTCTTCATGGGCGGCTTCGGCGGCTCCTTCTTCAACCACCAGTGGCTGGTCTGCGCCTGCGCGCCCTACTATGCAAACGCCGACAAGAGCCCGGCGAAGCCGACGATCTCGGTGACGACGGACGACGGCACGGCGCTGAAACTCGCCGACAACTCGCCGAAATCGGCGATGGACGGCATTCCGAAGTTCGTCTCCGACGGCAACCTGACGCCGGACTTCTACGCCGTGAACACGATGCAGCCGCCCTACCAGCCGAGCGCCAATGCGCCGGCACCGGGCGGCGACCCGCGCTATGCCGATCCGAACGAGGCGACGACCCTGCCGCCGCAGACCGAGCCGACGATCGGCGACATGCTGAGCCTGAAACACATAAGCTGGGCCTGGTATTCCGGCGCCTGGCAGTACACGCTCGACCACGGCAACGACAAGCCGATCCCGAACTTCCAGTACCACCACCAGCCGTTCAACTATTACGCCCATTTCGCGCCGGGCACCGAGGCGCGGCGCGAGCATCTGCTGGACGCCGGCCTCGGCGGCGTCAGCTTCATCGCCGCGATCGACAACGGCAAGCTGCCGCAGGTCTCCTTCTACAAGCCGCAGGGCAACCTCAACGAGCACTCCGGCTATGCCGACATCCGCGACGGCGACAAGCACATCGCCGACGTCATCGGCCACCTGGAGCGCAGCCCGCAATGGGCCCACATGCTCGTCGTCGTCACCTATGACGAGAACGGCGGCATATGGGACCACGTCGCGCCGCCGAAGGGCGACCGCTGGGGCCCCGGCACCCGCATCCCGGCGATCATCGTCTCCCCCTTCGCCAAGCGCGGCCATGTCGACCACACCCCCTACGACACGACGTCCATCCTCCGCTTCATCACCGAACGCTTCGAACTCCCCGAACTCCACGGCATCGTCGTCCGCGACAAAGCCGTTGCCGCAAACGGGGAGCCGCCGCTGGGCGACCTGACGGGGGCGCTGGAGTTGGAGTGAGGGGAGGGGCGGCTTCGGATCGAAGGCGATTTCGAAACTGACGGAACCAGGCGACTGGGCTCGGTGGCATTGCTGTTGGGTCCGGTCATGCCCCCAATGCGGCTTCCGCAATCCAAAGTCTCGCATATCCGCTTTGCGCCCCATGGCAGCCGTTTGAGGTCAGCCTTGTTATTGCCTAAGCAGACTTACTGGACCTTCGCTGAGTCGGAGAATTGACCGGTTCTTGTCACCGGCCGATGGGATCATCCAACTCGTTGGTGCGCGGCGTATCATTGCGACTATATTAGCGCTGTTCATAAGATTTCTTTCGAGGCAATAGGTGCTTGGGCTCGCGGGCGCCAGTGGTACCACTTGTCTTGCCTGACTAATAAATTCACTCTATTTTTTCCATTGGGCGGAGGGCTTGGTACTTTGGCGGAAGAAAATTTAGGATGGGAGCTCGATCGAGCGTCTGGCCAGATCTTCATTCATTTTGGTGTTGATGACCATTTCATAAAACTCGAGACTTTCATTAAAACGACGGATAGCGTCCGTCGTATCATCGAAGCCATGGATGGCACCTTTTTCCAAGGCGGCTTGGAATACGAACTGATCGTCCTTCCACCCGAGCCCGGAACGTTCCTCACTAAACTGGCTCTCTGGGTTTCCACAGGCGTAGGCACCGTCTTTGCTTTTGCCAATACTCCCGTCGGTACTGCGTACATAGAATCCCTGACTGGGCAGCCGCCGACCTATTGGGCCGCTCAAGCTGGTGCGGCGTCACGGAATTTCATTGAGGGCCTGTCTGATTCTAGCGAAGGCGCCGACGAAGAGGATAAGAGGCCGGAGCACCGAACGCTGTCTGTGAGCGAAGATGATGAGGCTGCTCGCCGTGTTAGTGCCAGCATCGTCACCTCGATGACGCGTGGAGTGCTGGAACTGGAAACCGATCAGCTTGCCAAAATTGGGATGGAGATAGGTGAGCTTCCTCACGCGATTGACGCAAGGGCCGATTTCTATTTGGCCTGCATTGAGGATCGAGACGTCAAGAAAATTGGGTTTACATCAGAAAGTGATTTTCCGATTCCAAGAAGCTCATTCCCCGGACGTGCCCAGAGAGCTGAACGGACAGAAGCTGAGGACGAACCTCTGCCGTGGGAGGTCTCGATCGAGAGCATTTATGTGACTTCTCCAAATTGGGACCAAGATGATCAGAAATCACGGCAGTGGAAAGGCAAAGATCAAAGTAGGCGCGATTGCTACTTCGTTATTGAGGATGCCGAGTTCTGGATGTTGGTAAAGCGAAAGGATCTCCACGTAGATGTTCTTGATAATCTTAAGGTCCAGTGGGCTTTTCAGATCATTGGAGGACGGATAAAGAACCGGCGCGTATTACGTGTGCTTGAATTCAACGGGGAGAAGCTTGCGGAACCTCTTGCGCCAGACGCTATTCGAGCATTCATCGGATGTTACACCGAACGAGACATCCCGCGCGATGTTAGCCCATCACTTTTCGAGTGGAAGCATGGGTAACCGCGCACGGCTGCGCGTTTCGAATTACCGTCCATTTTCTGGTACACTGAGAAGCACGCGATTTCCTTTCACCTGCGTGCCATCCAATTCCTGCGGAGCCGGAACCGTCACTTGGTCACGATGTGTCAATCGAGCGGAGGGCTCCGTGGCTGGTTCCGAGACTTGAGTCCGATCTAGCCGAAGGGTCAGGTAGCGCATTTTGGAGGGGGAAGCCGCCGGTCCAATACCAGCCCCACTGGGGGCATTCCAAGCTTCCCGATCTATCGGCTACTCTGGGCGTAAGCCCAACCACCCTCAACCCACCCGCTTCCCCTCCCGCGCAAACGGGCTCAACCCTAGCCACTCGTTCATCGCGCTAGCCAGGGTGTCGTTGCCCGAAAGCCGGACGCGGCCGGCGGCGACTTCCGCTTCAAGGGAGGCGAGGCCCATCCAGATGGCGGTCATCGTCCTCAGGTCGGAGGTGACGTAGAGGTCGATGTCGTAGCCGGGGTCGACGCTGCAGAGGTCCGTCGCGCCGCCTTCGACGATCAGCCACCACTTGCGCCGCCCCGGCCCGAGCTCGGGATACAGAATCTGGATCACTGAGCGGCGTGCCGGCATTGGCGTCGGGTCGAGGTTGCGCCGCATGTCCCACATCAGGAGCGAGGGGTCGAGGTTCTTGAGCGAGCTCTGCGCCTCGATCCAGCGCTGGCCCCAGATGCCGAGCCCGAAGACGACGTCCTTCAGGTCTTCGCCCGCCGGGGTGAGCCGGTATTCGCCGGCATCCTCGCCCTGCGGCCCGGCGCGCCGGATGATGCCGGCCGCCTCGAGCTGCTTCAGGCGTTTGGAAAGAAGCGGCGGCGAGATGCGCGGCAGGCCCCGCATCCGGTCGGGGAAGCGCGTGCTGCCGCTGACGAGCTCGCGCAGGATCAGCGGCGTCCAGCGCGTGCAGACGACTTCGGCCGCCATTGCGACCGGGCAGAACTGCCCGTAGCCAACCGCCTTCTCCATGGATCCTCCCACGGCGGCCCGCAGAGCCCGCGCCGATTGTACCGCATGTCGTGGCCGTCTGGCCAGCAACCGGCACTACAGATGCTGCAGTTGCCGCCTCGCGCGGAAAGGCGTCTGATCGCCGCGGGGATCTGGGAATGCATCCTCGTTGTGCCCGCGGCGGCGCGAGCCGAGGCGTGAGCGCGACCGGAGGATGCTCAACCGGAGGATATGGCAATGAGTGTGATGGAAGAAATGCGAGGGACCGCCGAGCCCTTCGAGCCGGACGTCCTTGCAGCCTTCAGGAGCGGCCTGCGCGGCTCCGTCTGCCTCAAGGGGGAGGCGGGCTACGACGAGGCGCGCACCATCTGGAATGCGATGATCGACCGTTCGCCGGGCATCGTCGCGCGCTGCATGGGAGCGGCGGACGTGATCCAGGCCGTTCGCTTCGCCAACGACCACGATCTCGCGATCGCCGTGCGCAGCGGTGGCCACAACATCGCCGGCAACGCCGTCGGCGAGGGCGGGATGCTGATCGATCTCTCGGGCATGCGCGCCGTCACGGTCGATCCGACGGCCCGCCGCGCCACGGTGGCTCCGGGCGCGACGCTGGGTGACGTCGACCGCGAGACGCAGGCCTTCGGTCTCGCCGTTCCAGTCGGCATCAACTCGACGACCGGCATCTCCGGCCTGACGCTCGGCGGTGGCTTCGGCTGGCTGACGCGGCGCTACGGCATGACGGTCGACAACCTGACGGGCGCGGACGTCGTCACCGCCGATGGAGAATTCGTGCATGCGAGCGCCAGCGAGAATCCGGATCTTTTCTGGGCGCTCCGCGGCGGCGGCGGCAATTTCGGCATCGTCACCGCCTTCGACTTCCGGCTGCACCCGGTCGGGCCGGAGGTCTTCTCGGGCTTGATCGTCCATCCCTTCGACCAGGCGCGCGACCTGCTCAAGGCCTATCGCCGGGTGGTCGCGGAGGCGCCGGACGAGCTGACCGTCTGGACGGTAATGCGCAAGGCGCCGCCCTTGCCGTTCATCCCGGAGATGTGGCACGGCCGCGAGGTCCTCGTCTTCGCCGCGTGCTATGCGGGTTCGAACGAGGAGGGCGAGAAGGCGACGGCCGCCCTTCGGGCGCTCGGCGAGCCGATCGCCGACGTGCTCGGGCCGCATCCCTTCGTCGGCTGGCAGGCGGCCTTCGACCCGCTGCTGACGCCCGGCGCGCGCAACTACTGGAAGACCCACGATTTCCGGGAGCTCACCGACGGCGCCATCGAGACGATCGTGGAGGCGGTCGGGCGCCTGCCGGGGCCGGAATGCGAGGTGTTCATCGCTCAGGTCGGCGGCGCCATGAGCCGGGTCTCGCCGCAGGCGACGGCCTATCCGGACCGCGGCGCGCACTTCATCATGAACGTGCATACCCGCTGGCGCGAGCCCGGAGAGGACAACGCCTGCATGCAGTGGGCGCGCGACCTCTTCAAGGCGACGACGCCGTTCGCCACC
>JBQCEN010000063.1:0-8261 GCA_051960215.1 Pararhizobium sp. | reverse complement strand
GAACATGATCATGCCGTAGCGCAGGTGCAGCGACACGACCGGCGTGTGATGGCCCTCCTGGCCCTCCTTGATCGTGTCCGACCACCAGCCGAACATCGTGTAGAGGACGATGGCGAGGCCGATGAAGAAAATCCACGGTGTCGCGAGGTTCATCCCGAGCAGCGGGAAGTCCGTGCCCTGGATATATTTCATGTAGCCGACGCCGCCGATCGCCATCACCAGCGCCCCGACCGACCCGGTGAAAGGCCACGGGCTCGGGTCGATGATGTGGTAGTCGTGGTGTTTCTGGTGCGCTTGCGCCATTTCAGTTATCCCCGATGTCTTCCCATTTGTGCGCCAGCCGGTCCCTGCCCCGCAAGCGCAAAACCTCTCAAATCCTGCTTTTCCCGGCGGTCTGCGGCTCGCCGTCGGCGGTCGCGAAGTAGGTGTAGGACAGCGTCAGCGTCCGAATCTCCTGAAGTTCCTTTGCGGTGACGTAGGCCGGGTCGATGAAGAAGACGACCGGGAGTTCCTTCGTCTCTCCGGGCTGGAGCTTCGTCTCGGTAAAGCAGAAGCAGTCAATCTTGTTGAAGTAGGCGCCGGCGACCGTCGGCGTCACGTTGAAGAGCGCCTGCGCCGCCACAGGCTCCGACGATCGGTTCGTCGCACGGTAGGCGATCGTCACCGTCTCGCCGACCCGCACCACGACGTCGCGCTCGACGGGAGCGAAGTCGAGCGGCAGGCCCCCTTGCGTGTTCGCGTCGAAGCGCACCGTCAGTTGCCGGTCGAGCACCTTGCCGCCGTTGTCGGCGACGCGACGTGTCGCGCCGTCATAGCCGGTGGCCTGGCAGAACAGTTGGTAGAGCGGCACCGCCGCGTAGGCCATGCCGACCATCGACGCGACGAAGGCAAGGCAGGCGATCATGATCGTGCGGTTCGCACGCGCCGTGCTCCTGCCGATCGTCTCCGCCTCTCCCGTCATGTCCCGGCCTCCCCCGCCTCGTCGTCCGCGCGACCTTAAGATCCGTGCAACATCTTCACGACGGTCGCCGCGTAGAACAGCACGACGAGCAGCGCCAGCGCGACGCCGATCGCGACCGACCGGCTGCGGCGCGCCCTCTTCTGCGCATCCGTCATCTCGATACGCTCGATCACAGAAGCACTCCGTAATGCGACAGCACAGCGCTCAGCACATGGTCGGAGAGGAGTGCCGCGAAGATGACGAACAGATAGACCAGTGAAAAGCCGAAGAGCTTCTTCGCCGGGATCATCCTGCGGTCGGCCTCCGGCATCCGGTAGGTCTGCCAGGCGCGCCAGACAAAGACCGCGCCGAGGATGCCCGCGACGACGCCATAGGCCGGGCTCGCGAAACCGAGAAGCGCCGGGGCAATGCCGGAAACCGCCATCGGAATCGAGTAGGCGAAGATCTGCTGCTTCGTCGCGCCCTCGCCGGCGACGTTCGGCAGCATCGGAACGCGGGCAGTGCCGTAGTCGCGCAGCTTGAACAGCGCGAGCGCCCAGAAGTGCGGTGGCGTCCAGAGGAAGATGACGAGGAAGAGGACGGCGCTGTCGAGCGAGACCGAATTGCTGACGCAGGCCCAGCCGATCATCGGCGGCAGCGCGCCGGCGGCCCCGCCGATGACGATGTTCTGCGGCGTCGAGCGCTTCAGCCACATCGTGTAGACGACGGCATAGAAGAAGATGGTGAAGGCGAGCAGCGCGCCGGCGAGCCAGTTCACGAGCAGGCCGAGCGTCACGATCGAGAAGGCCGAAAGCACGAGGCCGAAGACGAGAGCCTCGTCCGGGCGCACGCGGCCGGTCGGAATCGGCCGTCCCGCCGTTCGCGACATGACGGCGTCGATATCCGCGTCGTACCACATGTTGAGGGCGCCCGCCGCACCGGCGCCGACGGCGATGCAGAGGATCGCGATCGCGCCCATCAGCGGGTGGATGTGGCCGGGCGCCAGCACCATGCCGGTAAATGCGGTGAACACGACCAGCGACATCACCCGCGGCTTGAGCAGCAGGAAGAAGTCGCGCGCGCCGCCCTCGGACATGACGCCGGGAACAGCCGGCGTCATCACATCAGGCTCTGTCGACAGTGCCATTCAACACGCTTTCGCGGGCGGGTCCTGCCCTGCCCTTCATGGAAGACCGCCGGCGAACCGGCGGCCTGATTTCCGTTCCTGGGAGACCAGTGCCTACTTGATGTGCGGCAGCTGCTCCCACTGGTGGTACGGCGGCGGCGAGGAAAGCTGCCATTCGAGCGTCGTCGCGCCCTCGCCCCAAGGATTGTCTCCGGCGACACGCTTCTTCGAGAAGGCTTCCCAGACGCCGTAGAGGAAAATTAGGACGCCGACGCCGGAGATGTAGGAGCCGATCGAGGAAATCTCGTTCCAACCCGCGAAGGCATCCGGATAGTCGATGTAGCGCCGCGGCATGCCGGCGAGGCCGAGGAAATGCTGCGGGAAGAAGATCAGGTTCACGCCGGCGAACATCACCCAGAAGTGAAGCTTGCCGATCGTCTCGTTGTACATGCACCCGGACATCTTCGGGAACCAGTAATACCAGCCGGCGAAGATCGCGAAGACGGCGCCAAGCGAAAGCACGTAATGGAAGTGCGCCACCACGTAATACGTATCGTGCAGCGGCCGGTCGAGGCCGGCATTGGCAAGCTGCACGCCCGTGACGCCGCCGACGGTGAAGAGGAAGATGAAGCCGACCGCCCAGAGCATCGGCGTGCGGAACTCCACGGAACCACCCCACATCGTGGCGATCCAGGAGAAGATCTTCACGCCCGTCGGCACCGCGATCACCATCGTCGCGAAGACGAAATAGCGCTGCGTGTCGAGCGAGATGCCGGTCGTGTACATGTGGTGCGCCCACACGACGAAGCCGACGGCGCCGATCGCCACCATCGCATAGGCCATGCCGAGATAGCCGAAGACCGGCTTCTTGGAGAAGGTCGAGACGATATGGCTGATCATGCCGAAGCCCGGCAGGATCAGGATGTACACCTCGGGGTGACCGAAGAACCAGAAGAGGTGCTGGAAGAGGATGGGGTCGCCGCCGCCGGCCGGCTCGAAGAAGGTCGTTCCGAAGTTGCGGTCGGTGAGCAGCATCGTGATCGCGCCGGCAAGCACCGGCAGCGACAGGAGCAGCAGGAAGGCCGTCACCAGCACGGCCCAGGCGAAGAGCGGCATCTTGTGCAGCGTCATGCCCGGCGCGCGCATGTTGAAGATCGTGGTGATGAAGTTGATCGCGCCGAGGATCGACGACGCGCCCGCGATATGCAGGGCGAAGATCGCCATGTCGACGGCGGGCCCGGGCTGGCCGATGGTGGAGAGCGGCGGATACATCGTCCAGCCGCCGCCGACGCCGTAGGCGCCGGGAGCGCTCGGCACGAAGAGCGACAGGAGGAGCAGGAGAAACGCCGGCGGCAGCAGCCAGAACGAGATGTTGTTCATCCGCGGGAACGCCATGTCCGGCGCGCCGATCATCAGCGGCACCATCCAGTTGGCGAAGCCGCCGATCATCGCCGGCATCACCATGAAGAAGATCATGATGAGGCCGTGTGCCGTGACGAAGGCGTTGTACATGTTCTTGCCGCCGTCGACGGCGGCGTTGACGTCATAGCCGTAGACCATCTGGGCGAGGCCCTGGAAGATCTGGATACCCGGCTCCTGCAATTCGGCGCGCATGGCGACGGAGAGAAGGCCGCCGATGATCCCCGCGATGATCGCGAAGATCAGGTACATCGTGCCGATATCCTTGTGGTTGGTGGAGTACATCCACCGCCTGACGAAGCCCTTCGGCTTGTGGTCGTGTTCGCCGTGAGCAACGGTCGTGCCGGCCATGGTTGTCACTCCTTGGAGATGCTGTCGGCGGACGAAGCGGCCGCAAGTTTCACGGGCGTGGCTCCGGCGGAGGCGTCGGCGACGTCGTTGTCCGTCGCGATCGCGGCCATCAGCGCCTTGTTGGCGGCGCCGACGTTCTTCGCGGCAGCCGCCACCCAGGTCTTGTACTGCGCCGGCGCGACCGCGCGGATCGCGATCGGCATGAAGGCGTGGTTCTGGCCGCAGAGCTCGGAGCACTGGCCGTAGTAGAGGCCAGGCTTCTCGACCTTGAACCAGGTCTCGTTGATGCGCCCCGGCACGGCGTCGCTCTTGATGCCGAAGGAAGGCATCGCGAAGGAATGGATGACGTCGCCGCTGGTGACGAGCACGCGGACCGTCTCGCCGACCGGCACGACCATCTCGTTATCGACCGCAAGAAGCCGCGGATAGGCCGCGACGTCGGTCTTGCCGGCACCCGCGCGGTCTCCGTCCTGCAAGAGCAGCGAATCGAAGGAGACGTTCTTCGCGTCCTGATAGTCGTAGCTCCAGTACCACTGATGGCCCGTCACCTTGACCGTCATCGCCGGCTCGTCCGGCGGCGTGTATTCCGACGTCAGGAGCTGGAAGGACGGGACCGCGATGAAGAGCAGCACGATCACCGGTCCGACGGTCCAGATGACCTCGATCAGCGTGTTGTGGCTGGTGCGCGAGGGCACCGGATGGCGCGACGCGCGGAACCGGACGGCGATGATCCCCAGAAGCACGAGCACCAGCAGCGTGATCGGAATGATGAACCAGAGGGTGTAATCCTCGAACCACCTGATCTGCGACATGATCGCCGTCGCGGCCGGCTGGAAATTCAGCTGCCACGGCTTCGGCTGTGCGGCAAAGGCGTGCGACGCGGGAATAAGCGCAGCCCCTCCGGCCGCCAATGCCGCAAAATGCACTTGTCTCACAACATTTCTCCCTCTCGCGTATCCCCCGGCTGCGGCCGGCTACGCAGAATCCCTCAACTCCATCCGGTTCTAAAATCATAGTTCCGCGCGCGCGGCAACTGGCGCAGCCTTCGGTTCATGCGGCATTTTTTCACGCGATGCGATCTGCCGCGGGCCGGCCGCGCCTGCGCTCCGGGCCCGCAAAAACAGCCGTCAGCGTTTGCGCCCGGCGGGGAGAGCGGCTAAGCAGGGCTTCCAATTTCAGGCGCGGGCGATACAGAATATCTTGGTCCGATTCCCGTGCGACCGGAGTACACATGCGTCTCAACATGCGTTCGGCTCTCGTCGGCACGTTCTTCGCGAGCCTCCTCATGGTTGCGTCCGGCCCGTCGCAGGCGCAGGAGCAGCCCTTCGGCACGGTGCGCGCCAAGCACGGCGCCTGGTCGGAGGTCTGCGGCCGGCCGGCCGGCGCGCCGGAAGAGCAATGCGCGATCATGCAGCTCGTCGTAGCGAAGGACCAGCCGGATGTCGCGCTGTCGGTCGTCGCCCTGAAGACGGCGGACAAGAAGGCGAACATCCTCAAGATCCTGGCGCCGCTCGGCGTGCTCCTGCCGAAGGGCCTTGGCCTCTATGTCGACGGCAAGGACATCGGGCGGGCCTATTTCGTCTTCTGCTATTCGGACGGCTGCTACGTCGAGGTGACCATCGACGACCAGCTCATGAAGACGCTGCGGAGCGGCAAGAAGGCGGTCTTCACCGTCTTCAAGACGCCCGAAGCCGGCATCGGCATTCCCGTCGACCTCACGGGCTTCGGCGAAGGATTCGACGCCCTGCCGTAGACGGCGGCGGCCGGCGGCCTCCTTGCCCCGGCGGGATCGCGGCCTTACATCGCGATCAAGCCAACCAAGGACCGAGGCCTCATGTCTTCCGATCTCCTCACCCTCTTCGACTGTGACGAGGAAACGCTGCGCAAGGCCGTCGCCGACACGCTCCGGGACGCCGACGACGGCGAGCTCTTTGTCGAGCAGAGCCAGTCGGAAAGCCTGATGTTCGACAACGGGCGGCTGCGCTCGGGTTCCTTCAACACCGACCAGGGCTTCGGCCTGCGCGCCGTCGCGGGCGAGGCGGTCGGCTATGCGCATGCGGGCGAGCTCTCGCTGGCGGCACTGAAGCGGGCTTCCGACGCGGTCGGCGCGGTGACGCGCGGCTATGCGGGGACCTATTCGGAAGCGCCGCAGCGCACCAACAGGCACCTCTATGGCGAGGAGAACCCGATCGGCGCGCCGACCTTCGAGGAGAAGGTGAAGCTGCTGCAGGAGATCGACGCCTATCTGCGCGCCAGGGACCCGAAGGTGCGGCAGGTGACGGCAGCGCTTTCGGCGAGCTGGCAGGTGGTCGACATCCTGCGCGCCGACGGCCATCGGGTGCGTGACGTGCGTCCGCTGACGCGCGTCTCGATTTCGGTCGTGGCCGGCGACGGCGACCGGCAGGAGTCGGGCTCCTACGGGATGGGCGGTCGGCGCGGATTCGGCGAGTTCGTCGCGGCGGAGAGCTGGCGTTTCGCCGCCGACGAGGCGCTGCGCCAGGCGCTCGTCAACCTCGAGGCGATCCCCTCCCCCGCCGGGACGATGGACATCGTGCTTGGCTCCGGCTGGCCGGGCGTGATGCTGCACGAGGCGGTCGGCCACGGGCTCGAAGGCGACTTCAACCGCAAGAAGACCTCCGCTTTCGCCGGCCTGATGGGCAGCCAAGTGGCAGCCAAGGGCGTCACGGTCGTCGACGACGGCACGATCGACGGCCGCCGCGGCTCCCTGACCGTCGACGACGAGGGCACGCCGTCGGGCTATAATGTGCTGATCGAGGACGGCAGGCTCGTCGGCTACATGCAGGATCGGCAGAACGCGCGCCTGATGGGCATGAAGCCGACCGGCAACGGCCGCCGCCAGAGCCATGCGCACGTCCCGATGCCGCGCATGACCAACACCTACATGCTCGGCGGCGACAAGACGCCGGAAGAGATCATCGCCTCGGTGAAGAAGGGGCTCTACGCCGTCTCCTTCGGCGGCGGCCAGGTCGACATCACCTCCGGCAAGTTCGTCTTCGGCTGCACCGAGGCCTACCTCATCGAGAACGGCAAGATCGGCGCGCCGGTCAAGGGCGCGATGCTGATCGGCAACGGTCCGGAAGCGATGCACCGCGTCTCCATGGTCGGCAACGACATGAAGCTCGACACCGGCATCGGCATGTGCGGCAAGGCCGGTCAGGGCGTCCCCGTCGGCGTCGGCCAGCCGCATCTGAGGATGGACCGGGTGACGGTCGGCGGCACGCAGGCGTGAGGGGGCGACTGGAAAACCGCGGTTGCGAAAAAGTCAAATAATTCGTATCTTTCCTCAACTGCTCTGAGAGGGTTCCGGCTATGCGCCAGTTTTCCACAGTCGAGCTGCTGAGGGATATAAAGACGGTGACGATGGCAGCCGACCGCCAGCCGGTGGCAATCACCCAGCACAGAAAGCCTCGATACGTCCTGATGACATACGAGGAGTTCGAGAACATGGCGGGGAAGGTAGCCGACCCGCGCAAGGTCTTCGGTCCAGGCGAAACGCCGGCGGCAATAGCCGAGATGATCCTACCCGCGCTCGACGAACTTATCGAAGCGGGTAAGACAGCCGATGATCAATAGGCTGCCGCCAACCGGTTCCGTCATCCGGTATCCGTATCTTTGGCGGTGGCAATATGATCGCGGAGAAACCGAAGGCCGCAAGGACCGTCCGGTCTGCCTGCTGCTGGCGATTGCCCGCGGCGCGAAGACCCATCTCGTCTTACTTGCGATATCCGCCACTCCTCCGCGTGCCGATCAAAGGGCGCTTGCAGTTCCTCCGTTGGAAAAGCGCAGGGCAGGCTTAAGGGATTGGAAGGAAGCATGGATAACGGTGTCGGAATACAACTACGATATCGCGGAAGAATCCTACTATTTTGATCCAGACGCCGAAATCGGAGGGCAGTTCAGCAAAGCCTTTCTCGGAAAAGTCGCAGAAGCGGCTCGGCCCTTCATTGCAGTGCCGGGAGCCCAGGTAGAACGTCTCTAGCCTTATGAGGAAAGCACCTTCGATGGTCGACACGTCGTTCGGCCAGCAGCTCGTGCCTCCTACTCCGCCGCCGCTTCCTTCGCATCCTGGTCCAGCCCTGCCTTCACGGCGTCTTCGACCTTTTCCAGCCAGATGAATTCCAGCTTGTCCTGCGCTTCCTTCGGAATGTCGTCGTAGTCGCGGCGGTTTCTCGCGGGGAGCATGACGCGCTTCAACCCGGCCGTCGCCGCCGCCACGACCTTCTCCTTGATGCCGCCGACCGGCAGCACCAGGCCGCGAAGGCTGATCTCGCCGGTCATCGCGGTATCGGAGCGCACGGTGCGGCCGGTATAGAGGGAGGCAAGGGCCATGAACATGGCGACGCCGGCGCTTGGGCCGTCCTTCGGCGTGGCGCCGGCCGGGACGTGGATATGGACGTCGTTCTT
>JBQCEN010000062.1:0-8149 GCA_051960215.1 Pararhizobium sp. | reverse complement strand
ACCGCGCCTCGATCGCCGAGGAGCTGAAATACGCCCGGGCGCTCTGCACGCGCCACGGCTGGCCGGTCATCGACGTGACGCGCCGCTCCATCGAGGAGACGGCGGCGGCCATCCTTGCCCTGCGGCCCCGGCAACGGTAGCTGTCGTAGCCTCAACATTTTTGATCAGGAGGAGCCGATGCCCGCACAGATCATTCTCGCGTCGTCGAGCCCGTATCGACGGATGCTGCTTGCCAATGTGGGCGTCGTCTTCGACGTCGTCCGCTCTGAGATCGACGAGCGGGCCGCCGAGGCGCCGCTCCTCGAAGCAGGCGCCGACCCGGAGGACATTGCCGGCGTGCTCGCCGAGGCGAAGGCGACGGACGTCGCCGAGCGCCACCCGGACGCCTTCACGATCGGCGCCGACCAGACCCTGTCGCTCGGCGACCGCGTCTTCCACAAGCCCGCGGACATGGCGGAGGCGCGCGAGCACCTGCTCGCCCTTTCCGGCCGGACGCATCATCTGAACAGCGCCGTCGTGCTGATGCGCGGCAGCGAGGTGCTGTGGCAGCAGGTCTTCACCGCGGCGATGACGATGCGAAAGCTCGATCCCGGCTTCATCGGCCGCCACCTCGCCGATGTCGGCGAAAAGGCGCTGCAGAGCGTCGGCGCCTATCAGTACGAGGGGCCAGGCATCCAGCTCTTCGAGAAGGTGGAAGGCGACTATTTCACCATCGTTGGGCTGCCGATGATCCCGCTTCTCGACCGGTTGCGCGCCTACGGGGCGATCGATGGCTGAAGCGGCAACGCGGCGCGCCTTCGTCGCCGGCTTTCCCGTCGCCCATTCGCGTTCGCCCCTGATCCACGGCACGTGGCTTGAGACCTACGGCATCGACGGCTCCTACGAGGCCGTCGCCGTCTCGCCGGACGCTTTCGAGAGCTTCGCATCGCGGCTTAAGAAGCCGGAATCGCGCTATTGCGGCGGCAATATCACGATCCCGCACAAGGAGAGCGCCTTCCGCCTCGCCGACCGGCTCGAACCCTTCGCCGAGGAATGCGGCGCCGCGAACACACTCTGGCTTGACGATGGCCGGCTCGTCGCCGGCAATACCGATGGCTACGGCTTCCTCGCCAATCTCGACCAGGCCGCTCCGGGCTGGGACGGACGCCGTTCGGTCGCCCTCGTCCTCGGCGCGGGGGGTGCCAGCCGCGCCGTCGTGCTGGCGCTCAGGGACCGCGGCTTCTCCGATGTCCGCGTCGTCAACCGCACGCTCGCCCGCGCCCGGGAACTTGCCGACCGCTTCGGCTCGCGCGTCAGCGCCCACGCCTTCGACGCGCTCGGCGAGGCGATGAGCGGCGCCGACGTCTTCGTCAACACAACGTCGCTCGGCATGGAGGGAAGCGCCGTGCCCGACATCGATTTCGGCGCCCTCGCCGAAGGGGCGGCGGTGACGGACATCGTCTACGTGCCGCTGAAGACGCCGATCCTGAAGATGGCGGAGGAACAGGGCCGGCGCACCATCGACGGCCTCGGCATGCTGTTGCACCAGGCCGTGCCGGGTTTCGAGAAGTGGTTCGGCGTGCGGCCCGAAGTGACGCCGGAACTGCGCGCCGCCGTGATCGCGGACATGGACGCCCACTGATGATCGTCGTCGGCCTTACCGGCTCGATCGGCATGGGGAAGACGACGACCACGCGCCATTTCGCGGATGAGGGCGTTCCGGTCGTCGACGCCGATGCGATCGTGCACGCGCTCTATGCCGGATCGGCCGCGCCGGCGATCGAAGCGGCCTTTCCCAGAACGGTGCGCGACGGCGTGGTCGACCGGCAGGCACTTGCCGCGGCGGTCCTCGGCAGGCCGGAGGCGCTCCGGAAGCTGGAGGCGATCGTGCACCCGCTGGTCCGCGCCGAGGAGGTTGCCTTCGTCGAACGCCACCGCGCAGAAGGCGCCGACATCGTCGTCGTGGACATCCCGCTTCTCTTCGAGACGAAGAGCGGGGACCGCGTCGACGTCATCGTGGTCGTGAGCTGCGATCCGGCTGTGCAAAGGGAGCGCGTTCTGGCGCGCCCCGGCATGACAGAAGAAAAGTTCGAGGCGATACTGGCCCGCCAGGTGCCCGATTCGGAAAAGCGCGCCCGCGCCGACTTCATCGTCGACACGGGCGGTGGCCTGGCCGAGGCGAGAGAGCAGGTCCGCCATATCCTTGCGGAGCTGAGACGGCGACCGAAGCGGCAGGAAGATTGAAGCATGCGTCACATCATCTTCGACACGGAAACGACCGGCCTCGACAACACGCTCGACCGCATCATCGAGATCGGCGGCGTCGAGCTCGACAATCATTTCCCGACGGGGCGCAGCTTCCACGTCTTCATCAACCCGGGCGACCGCAAGGTGCATCCCGACGCTCTCGCCGTCCACGGAATCTCGGATGAGTTCCTCGTCGACAAGCCGCCCTTCGGGGAGATCGTCGAGGAGCTCGTCGGCTTTTTCGAAGGCGCCCATCTCGTCGCCCACAACGCCACCTTCGACATCGGCTTCATCAACGCCGAGTTTGGCCGCCTTGGCCTGCCGGTCGTGGAGGCGTCGCGGGTCGTCGACACGCTGGCGCTCGCCCGCCGGCGTCATCCGATGGGGCCGAATTCGCTCGACGCGCTCTGCCGGCGCTACGGCATCGACAATTCGCACCGCACGAAGCACGGCGCGCTTCTCGACGCGGAACTGCTTGCCGAAGTCTATATCGAGATGATCGGCGGCCGGCAGGCTGCTCTTTCGCTCGTCAGCGAGATCAGCGTCGAGCTCTCGAAGCAGGATGGTGCCGCTTCGGCCGCCGGTATCCGGCCCGAGCCGCTGCCGTCGCGCCTCACGGAAGCGGAAAGCGCCGCCCACGCCGCCCTCATCGAGCGGATCGGCGCCAAGTCCCTCTGGAACACGATCGAAGCCTGATCCGGCCTTAAAAGCCGGCCGCATCGGTCCATCAATAAGGCCGACGCTCCCCTTCGTCATGGTCGGGCTTGTCCCGACCATCTGCAAGCTCCAGCATATTTTGGAGAATCAGCAGATCCCGGGGGCGAGCCCCAGGATGACGTCGGATCGGGACGACGGTTTGGCTGCGGCCATATCGGCCGGCGCAATTCTGCCGATCAGTTGCTGTTGGCGGCCCCGGGCGTATCCTGGCCCTGCTGCTGCTCGGCCATGCGCTGCGTGAACATCTGGGCGAAGTCGATCGGGTCGATCATCAGCGGCGGGAAGCCGCCGTTGCGCGTCGCGTCGGCGATGATCTGTCGGGCGAAGGGGAAGAGGATCCGCGGGCACTCGATGAAGAGCAGCGGCAGCATGTGCTCTTGGGGGAAACCGGAGACGCGGAACACGCCGCCATAGGCGAGCTCGGTCTTGAAAAGCACGGAGTTGCCGTCGCGCGCTTCGGCGTCGAGCGAGAGGACGACGTCGAAGTCCGTGTCCGAGAGCGGATTGGCGTTGACGTTGACGTTGATGTTGATCCCCGGCGCCTTCTCGCGTGCGCCGAGCGAGCGCGGTGCCGTCGGGTTCTCGAAGGAGAGGTCCTTGATGTACTGCGCCAGCACGCTGAGCGAGGCGTTCTGCCCGGCAGCGGCGCCATCGCCCTGCTCGTTGGTCGGTGTCGTTTCGTCAGCCATGAGGTCCTCGAATTCGTCTGCGCCGGCTCAAGGCTTCGCCTTCGGCGGTCGCGGTTTGGCTAGCACTTCGCCCTGCAGCTTACAACCCAAAACGCCGACCGCCGGAGGGCTGTCGGCTAGCGGCGGTCGGACCATGGCGAGTGCGCATCGGGGTCGCGCCGGAATTCGCCGCTCTCCAGGTCGATCACCGGCCGGCTTGCCGGCGGCGGCTCAGGAGCGGGACCCCGTCGCGAGCCGCCGAAGCGCGTCACGACGACGATGCGCTCCTTGAGCAGGCGCCATGCGGCGTCGCGCACCGGCGGGATGAAGAGCAGGAAGCCGAGCGTGTCGGTGATGAAGCCGGGCGTGATCAGCAGCACGCCGGCCAGCAGGATCATGAGGCCGTGGACGAGCTCGCGCGCCGGCACCCGCCGGTTCTCCACGTCCTGGCGGATGCGGGCAAGCACGCCGAAACCCTGCACGCGGAGCAGGATCGAGCCGAGGATGGCCGTCAGGAGGATCAAGCCGAGCGTCGGAAGGACGCCGATGTGGCGGCCGACGACGATGAAGACGGCGATCTCGGCGACGGGCAGGCCGAGCAGCACGAAAGGCACGAGCGAGAATGGCATGGACCGGATTTGCTCCTCTGCGGGCCGAAAAGGCCTTTGCAAGGCTACTTAATCATTCCGCAAGCCCATTTGAACCAATGAGGACATTTGAATGATCCGCGCGCGCCGCCTATATCAAGGCCGCATGACGCTTTGACGCATCCCAGCAGGTGGAAATGGGCTCCTTCGATCTGATCACGATCCTCTTTTTCGTTGCGGCGGTGATCGTCTTCATCCAGCTGCGCAACGTCCTGGGTCGTCGCACGGGCAACGAACGGCCACCCTTCGATCCCTATGCGGCGCGCCGTGGCGTGCCCGAGAAGGCGGAGGGCGACAACGGCAAGGTCGTGACGCTGCCGCGGCGCGAGGGAGCGGCGCCGTCGAATGCCGCCGCGCTCGACGCCGTCGACGCCTATGCCAAGCCCGGCACGGAGCTGAACGCGAGCCTGCGGAGCCTTGTCGGTATCGACGCGGAATTCAATCCGAACAAGTTCCTCGACGGCGCCAAGATGGCCTACGAGATGATCGTCACCGCCTTTGCCGACGGCGACCGCAAGGCGCTCAAGAACCTCCTCTCCAAGGAGGTCTATGACGGCTTCGTCGCCTCGATCAACGAGCGCGAGTCGAAGGGCGAGACGGTGAAGTCCTCCTTCGTCGGCGTCGACCGCGCCGCGATCATCGGCGCCGAGGTGAAGGGCCCGGAGGCGAATGTGACGGTGCGCATCACCAGCCAGCTGATCTCCGCCACCTACGACCGCGACGGCAAGGTGGTCGAGGGCGACGTCGACGAAGTCGCCGAGGTCAAGGACATCTGGACGTTTGCCCGCGATACGCGCTCGCGCGATCCGAACTGGAAGCTGATCGCGACCGAATCCGAAAGCTGACGGGCCGATGACGCCGCCCGCGCTCCGTCCCGTCCGTTTCGAGGATATCCCCGGCTGGACGGAGGACGACCCAGCTCCGGTGATCGCCGCGCTGGCGCGTTCGGCGACGCACGTGATTCACGTGAAACCTTACCGGACAGGCGCACTCGGGATCACCTCGGAGGACCTCGCGCCCGCCTTCCGCGCAGCGCTGGAGACCGAAAGTCCCTCGCCGGCCGAGGCCCGGTCCTTCTTCGAGACATTCTTCCGTCCTTTCTTCATTTCCGACGGACCGGCAGAGACAGGCTTCGTCACCGGTTACTACGAGCCGGAGATCCTGGTCTCGCGCGAAAGGAGCGAGCGCTTTCGTTTTCCGATCCATGCGCGCCCTGACGACCTCGTCGACGTCGTCGACGAGAACCGCCCCGCCGGCCTCGACCGGTCCTTCGCCTTCGCGCGCGACACCGGGGCCGGCCTTGTCGAGTATGCCGACAGGGGGGCGATCGAGACCGGCTTCCTTGACGGCCGCGGCCTCGATATCGCCTATGCCGAGAGCCGCGTCGATCTCTTCTTCGTCCATATCCAGGGCGCGGCGCGCCTCGTCTTTCCGGACGGCAGCGTGCGCCGGATCACCTATGCGGCGAAGACGGGCCATCCCTTCACGCCGATTGGCCGGCTGCTGATCGAGCGGGGCGCGCTCGAACGCTCGGCGGTCACGATGGAGACGATCCGCGCCTGGCTCGCCGGCCATCCGGACGAGGTCGACGCGCTTCTGCGGCAGAACCGCTCCTACATCTTCTTCCGGGAGGCTCCGGTCGGCGACGATGCGCTCGGGCCGATCGCCGCCGCCAAGGTGCCGCTCGCCGCCGGACGGTCGCTCGCGGTCGACCGGCTCGTCCACACCTTCGGAACGCCCTTCTTCATCGATGCGGCGGGCCTGACGCATCTTGAAGAAAACGAGCGTCCGTTCCGACGCCTGATGCTTGCGCAGGATACCGGCTCGGCGATCGTCGGGCCGGCCCGCGGCGACATCTTCGTCGGATCGGGCGCCGACGCCGGCCGCAAGGCGGGTTCGGTGAAGCATGCCGCCACCTTCTTCGTGCTCGTGCCTGTCGCCGCCGCGGAGCGGCTTCAGAGATGAGCCGGGAGCGCAAGCTGACGCATGAGGACCGCGTCCTCTGGAGCAAGGTGGCGCGTTCGACCCATCCGCTGCCGGGCCGCATGGAGGCGCTCCTGTCGTCAGGCGCGTCGGCGCCGCCGCCTTCGCCCTCCGCCGCCGCATTGCCCCAGGCGCTGAAGGCCGCCGGAGCCGCGCCGGCCTCGCCGCCGCGCGCTTCGACGCGCCGCGAACCGGCCCTACAGCCGATCGAGCGCCCGGTGCACCGGCGCATTGCCAAGGGCCGCCTGCCGCTCGATGCCCGCCTCGACCTGCACGGGCTTTTCCAGGACGAGGCGCACGACCTGCTGCAGGCCTTCCTCTTCCGCGCCCACGCCCGCGGCCTGCGCCATGTGCTCGTCATCACCGGCAAGGGCTCCTCGCGCGGCAGCGACGGCGTGCTGAAACGTGCCGTGCCGCAATGGCTGGCGAAGCCGGAATTCCGGTGGCTCGTCTCGGGCTGCGAGGAGGCCGCGCGGACGCATGGCGGCGAGGGTGCGCTCTACATTCGCCTGAAGCGCGACAAGGGCGGCCGGCCGTGACGCCGTTCGGCGAGGCGCTCCGGCGGCTGCGAGCCGAGCGCGGCGTCTCGCAGAAGGAGATGGCGCGGGCGCTGGGCGTCTCGCCGGCCTATCTCTCGGCGCTCGAGCATGGCCAGCGGGGACGCCCCGGCTGGCAGTTCACGCAGCGCGTCGTCGGCTACCTCAACATCATCTGGGACGATGCGGAGCATCTGGAGCGGCTGTCGCAGCTCTCCGACCCCAAGGTCGTGGTCGACACCTCCTCGCTTTCCAGCGAGGCGACGCTGCTCGCCAACCATCTCGCGGAGGACATCCGCATCCTCGACGAGGCTGCGATCGCCCGGCTCGCCGGCGTGCTCGAGGAAGAGCGCCGCCGGGCGCGCGGACAGGCCGGGAATCTGGAGCCGCCGCCCGGGCGCTGACGCCGCCGCGCGTTCAGAAGAGGCGGCGGAGTTCGGCGAGCTTGTCGTTGACGAGCCAGCCGTAATAGTTCTCTTCCGGCATCTTCGGCGGCTCGCCGTTCGCCGCGCGGCTGCGGTTCGCGGCGGCGAGGACCGCGGCGCGATGGTCGGGCTCGCCGACGTTATAGAGCGTCGCCGTGACGCCCGGATTGTGGGAGATGTCGATGCCGGCGATCGTCCGGTAGTCGTCGATCGAGGTGCGGACCGCCGCCGCGATATAGGCAAGCGAGGTATCCGGATCCATGATCGCGTCGTAGACCGCCGAGGCCTTCGTCGCATCGAGCTTGGGATAGCCGGAGACGCGGTGGACGAGGTCCGTCAGCTTCAGCGCCGTCAGCGGATTGATCTGGCCGAGGCCGAAGGTCTGCCCGGCGTAGAACGGCTGGAAGAAGACCGCGCTGAAGCGGTTGTTCGGGAAGCGCTCGCCGCCGACGCTCCGGCCGCGGAAAGTCGCGTTCCAGACGTCCTCCCGGCAACCCCAGAGATGCCAGGAGTCCTGGTAGCGGTTGCAGGCGGCAAACTCCGGCCGATGGACGAACTCCTCGATGCCCTCGCCGCGATAGGCGAAGCGGAACTCGTTTCCGGCATAGGAGACCGCCTTGACGTAGTAGGTCTGGAGGCGGTCGTAGACGTCGACGTTATAGGTGTGCTCGCCGACGAGAGCGCCGACGATGTGCATCGGATCGATGCCGTAGGCGCGGGCCGCCGCGACGATCTTGGCGCGCAGCCGCCCGTCGGTCGCGAGCAGGTCGCGGATCTTCTCGTATTTCGCCTGGAAGCTGGAGCGTGTCTCGCGCGTGCGCTGGATCGACCAGCCGGAGATCGCCGGCTGCTCGGCGTGGCGGTTGCCGGGCGGATCGACGATCACCCCGGCGAACGCGGCAGGGGTCGCGGCGAGACCAAGCGCGATCGCCAGCGCGGCTGAAAAG
>JBQCEN010000061.1:0-20601 GCA_051960215.1 Pararhizobium sp. | reverse complement strand
GCGACGACCCGCAGCCGGCCACAGGGCAGGTCTTTCGTCGTCGTCCATGAATGGTCATAGCGGTATTTCCGCAAGTTTGCCTGGTACTCGGTCTCGCGGATGTAGCCGTCGTTCCCTCTGCCATGTCCGATGTAGCGGAGCAGGACCCCCTCGGTCATCTCGAGCACGGCGATAGCAATGGCTGTGTCCTGAAAGAAGGCAATCGTAGGCCGCATCGGCGCCCACAACCCGCTCTGATAATAGTAGCGCTGTCGGTCGCCCTTCGGCACCTCGCGCTCGTCGATCTCCATCTCACTCCAGCGTTGATCGCCTGGCGCGATCACCACCCGTGCGCCGACGGCCTCGAGTTCGTTGTAGAGCTTGCTGGCGACGTCGAGCGCACGCTCGATAGTGGCTTCCGACGCGATGACGTCCGGCAGGAGCCTCTTATACGCCTTCAGGTAGCCGTCCTTGTTGCTAGGCCGCGATCGACGAAACTCGCCGATCGTCCCTCGGATGAGTGGGTGCGTGCCTTCAGCCGGCTTGCCGGGGCGTCGAAGGGGGCGCCGACTGGTGTTGGGCTCTCGCAATTGCCGAGAACGCACCGGCGCAGGCAGCGGGCCACCTTTCTCATTCCAGGTCACCTGATCGCCAGGAAGCGCTTCCGGCAAGGCCTCTGCTGGCGCCGCCTTGCCCACCGCCATTTTCTGCCAATGGCCTCTGGGCGGGCGCGGAACGTTCAGCAGCGTGCAAATTCGAGCCATGTAGCTGCTCGAGACGCCGAACTGGTCGCAGACCTTCGTCATCGGCTGCGACCAAACCAAAGCATAAAGCTCTTCCCGGGTGACCATGCTCCTTTGTAGCAGAGCCGGTCGGGTTACGAGCATTTCTTTCAGAAGTGGCGCGGAGACACGCTTGCCGACCGCTAGCTTGACTGCACAATTGCAATGCGGTCGTCGCTGCTGTCGGGGAGCACATCGCCGTTGAACTGTGGGTTGGTGCGCGAGCGGGGAACGGTCCGAACATCGACAAAGAGTTAAACGTCGGAGGCGCGCAACAGATCCACGAATTCGGGGATCGTGAGCGTCGTATGTAAGACTGTGAAGAAGGGCTGGGCCATGAAGGGTAGGTATGCGCAAGAAGCGGACTGTCCTCGGGCAGCGCCGGAGGCCTTCGGCTTGAGGACACGCCTTTCTTGTCGGCTCTTCGGGAGCCACGGGCGGATGGTGGGCGCCTTCGCCGCACCCGCTGATTTCCGCCCCGAATTTTGCCCAAGCGCAAAAATCACGTCGGCCGATCGTCTTAAAGCGATAGCACCCAACCAGCGCAGCGCTGGCGGCATGGCGGAGAGGCGACGCAGTCCCCCGCCCGCGGCTGGCCTGCCCTTCGGACGCTCCGGCAAACGCGCATGTCGACGAACAGAAATGCCCTTATCGGTGAAGCGGCCCTAGCCTTCACTGCTACTCTCTGGCTTGGGCTCCTCCTTGGCGTCTCGTTTCTGGCGACCCCGGTGAAATTCGCGGCACCGACGCTCATCCTGCCCGTCGCGCTCGACGTCGGCCGGGTGACCTTCGCCCTCCTCACCAAAGTGGAATGGGCGATGGCCGTGCTGACGGCTGGCAGCATGCTTCTCGCCGGCCTTCGGCGGCTTCCGGCAATCCTGCTCGCTCTGCTGATCGCCCTTCTGGCGCTGCAGTCCTTGTGGCTCCTGCCGATCCTCGATCTCCGCATCGCCGCGGTCATCGCGGGAACGCCGCTGCCGCCGACGAGCCATCACCTCGTCTACATCGCGATCGAATCCGGCAAGGCGGCGCTGCTCCTGTCGCTCGCCTTCCTCGCGCTGCGGGCCCTCGCGCGTTCTTCGACGGAAGGCGAGAGGACCATGCCGCGAACCGGACGGTCGGCGCGAACGGCCTCCGCCCCATCCCTCAAGGCGCAGCTCTGAATGGCGAGGCAGCACCGCGCCGCACTCCCTTCGGCGCCCGGCCGGGCCAGCCGCCGTTCCATGGAGACCCTATGATGGTTTCAGAACTGACCAAGGGCGAGCGCGAGCTCGGCATGGCGATCCTCGCCGTCCTAGCGCTCTGCGGCCTGGCCTTCGCGATCGCCGGCCGGGCCGATCCGATCGGGGTGCATGGCGCCCTGGTGCTTGGCTTGAGCGGGCTGTCGATCTTCTTCCTACTCTCTCATCATGACGACCCGGAGCCGGACGTGGCGCGGCGTTTGTCGAAGTATTACGACGACCCGATCAAAATCGGCATCGCCCTTGCCATGGCTTGGGCGGTGTTCGGCATGGCGGTCGGCGTGTGGGTGGCCTCCGAGCTCGCTTGGCCGAGCCTTAATTTCGATACCGCGTGGTTCAGCTTCGGACGCCTGCGGCCGTCCCACACCACGGGCGTGATCTTCGGCTTCGGCGGCAACGCCTTGATCGCGACCTCCTTCCATGTCGTCCAGAGGACGTCGCGGGCGCGCCTCGCCGGCCAGGTGAGCCCCTGGTTCGTGCTCCTCGGCTACAACCTCTTCTGCATCCTCGCCGTCACCGGCTACGCGATGGGGCTGACGCAGTCGAAGGAATATGCCGAGCCGGAATGGTACGCCGACATCTGGCTGGTGATCGTCTGGGTGACCTACCTCGTCCTCTACATCCGCACGCTGGCGCGGCGCAAAGAGCCGCACATCTACGTCGCCAACTGGTACTTCATGGCCTTCATCGTGGTCGTGGCGATGCTGCATATCGTCAACAACCTCGCCGTCCCGGTCTCGCTCGGCCACGCCTGGAGCTATCCGATCTGGTCCGGCGTACAGGACGCCATGGTGCAATGGTGGTACGGCCACAACGCCGTCGCCTTCTTCCTGACGTCGGGCTTCCTCGGCATGCTCTATTACTATCTGCCGAAGCGCGCCGAGCGGCCGATCTTCTCCTACCGGCTGTCGATCCTCAGCTTTTGGGGCATTACCTTCTTCTATATCTGGGTCGGCTCGCACCACCTCCATTACACGGCGGTGCCGCATTGGGTTCAGACGCTCGGCATGACCTTTTCCGTCATGCTGCTGGTGCCGTCCTGGGCCTCGGCCGGCAACGCGCTGCTGACCCTCAATGGCGCCTGGCACAAGGTCCGCGACGACGCGACGCTCCGCTTCATGTTCGTCGCGGCCGTCTTCTACGGCCTGTCGACCTTCGAAGGATCTTTCCTGGCGATCCGTCCGGTCAACTCGTTGTCCCATTATACGGACTGGACGGTGGGTCACGTGCATGCGGGCGCACTCGGCTGGGTGGCGCTGATCACCTTCGGCTCGATCTACACGCTCGTTCCCACACTCTGGAAGCGCGAGCGGATGTATTCGGCGGCGCTCGTCGAGGTCCACTTCTGGCTCGCGCTCGCCGGCACGCTCGTCTACGTCTTCGCGATGTGGAATTCCGGCATCATCCAGGGGCTGATGTGGCGGACCTACAATGAGAGCGGCACGCTCGCCTATTCCTTCGTCGACAGCCTCGTCGCCATGTATCCCTACTACATCGCGCGCGCCTTCGGAGGCCTCCTGTTCCTCTTGGGCGCGATCGTCGGCTGCTACAATATCTGGATGACGGTCCGCGCCGTGCCCGAGGCGACAGGCGCTCGGGGCGCGGACCTGCCGGATGTCCAGTGGGCCTCCGGCCGTGCCGCGGCTCCGGCGGAGTAACGCGCATGGCCGAACTCTTCCACCGCAAGATCGAGCGCACGGCGATCGGCTTCGTCGTCGCCATCATCGCGGCCGCCAGCGTCGGCGGCATCGTCGAGATCGCACCGCTCTTCACCATTCACGAGACGGTCGAGAAGGCGCCCGACATGCGGCTCTATACGCCGCTGGAGCTGGCGGGGCGCAACATCTACATGCGCGAGGGCTGCTATGCCTGCCACAGCCAGATGATCCGCACGCTGCGCGACGAGGTGGACCGCTACGGCCCCTATTCGCTCGCGGTCGAGTCCCAATACGACCATCCGATGCTCTGGGGCTCCAAGCGGACCGGGCCGGATCTCGCGCGGATGGGCGGCAAGTACTCCGACCTCTGGCACGTCGCCCATCTCACCAATCCCCGTGACGTCGTCCCGCAGTCCAACATGCCCGCCTATCCCTGGCTCGCCCGCAATCAGCTGCGGACCGACGATCTCGCGCTCCATTTGATGGCACAGCAAGGAGTCGGCGTCCCGTATACGGATGAGATGGTCGAATATGCCGCGCGTGACGCGCTCGGGCAGGCCTCACCCGACGGCGCCTACGCGTCCGGTGTCCAGAAGCGCTACGGCGAGGAGACGCAAGTCAGCGCCTTCGACGGCGTCACGACGGAGCTGACCGAGATGGATGCGCTGGTCGCCTATCTCCAGGTGCTCGGGCGCCTGACCGACGCGGCCTACCAGCACACGGCGGCCCCGGAGAAGGCGCCGGATCCCGAGCACGTCACGCCGCAACCGACCCCGGCCGCAGGAGGGTGATGATGGATATCAGTCACGACACGCTCGTCGCCTTCTCCAAGAGCTGGGGCCTGTTCTACCTTATCGCGTTCGCGCTCGCCGTCCTCCTCTATGCGTTCTGGCCGTCCAACAGGACACGCTTCGACAAGGCCAAGAACAGCATTCTCGAGGAGGACGACCGGCCATGACGTCCGGCGAGCGCGATCCGGTCAGCGGGCACGAGACGACCGGCCACGAATGGAACGGGATCAAGGAGCTCGACACGCCGGTCCCGCGCGGCGTCCTGATCTTCCTGATCGTAACGCACGTCTTCGCCGTGCTCTGGTGGGTCCTGATGCCGGCCTGGCCGCTCGGCTGGACCTATACCAAGGGCCTGCTCGGCACCGACCAGTACAAGGCGGTGGAGGCGCAACTCACGAAAGCAGCAGCCGAAAAGTCAGTTTGGGAGAAAAAGATCGACACCCTGAGCTTCGAGGCGATCCAGGCCGACGAGCCACTGATGGCCGTGGTGACGCAGACCGGGCACGAGCTCTTCGGCGACAATTGCGCCGCCTGCCATGGCGCGGACGCCAAGGGCGGCCGGAACTTCCCCAACCTCACCGATGACGATTGGCTCTGGGGCGACGGCACGCCGCAAGCGATCGCCCAGACGATCAGCGTCGGCATCAACTCGCCGCACGACGAAAGCCGCATCTCGCAGATGCCGGCCTTCGGGCGCGACCAGATGCTCCAGGCCCAGCAGGTCGTCGCGGTGGCGAACTACGTCTATTCGCTCAGCCATCCCGAGTGGTCGACGGCCGCGAACATTCAGCGGATCGAGGCGGGGCGGGAGGTCTTCCTGACCAATTGCGCCGCCTGCCACGGGGACGACGCCAAGGGCTCGCGGGAGGTCGGCGCGCCGAACCTGACGGACCGGTTCTGGATCTATGGCGGCGATCTTCAGACGATCATCACCACCGTCCATGGCGGCCGGCAGGGGCACATGCCGACCTGGGACGAGCGCCTGACGCCGGCCGAGATCAAGATCCTCGCGCTCTACGTCCATTCGCTCGGCGTCGAGAATCCTTAAGGCGGACGGAGCGTCGATGAGCCGGCAAGCGAAGGTGCGATGGATGGTGGGCCTGCGCGTCACGGCCGGCGTCGTGCTCTTTGCCGGCGCCAACGCGCACCTCGTCTATGTGGCGCTCGCCTCGCACCCCGGCTGCGTCGCGCATCTGAAGGACGCCGGGTCCGGACCGGGCGAGTTCAGGGCGGCGCAATCCGCCTGCTGAGGGGCAGCCCGGCCGATGCGCGATCCGAGGGAAACAAGATGAACGAAGCGGACGAGAATTACGGGCTCCTGACCGAGACCTCCGACATCCGGGAAACCCGCAACCCGGAGCGCCAGCGCCATCTGCCGCCGGCGGCGGCCTTCGGCTGGCTTCGGGCAGGCTGGCGGGACCTCGCTGCCGGACCGGGCTCGAGCCTTGCCTATGGCGCGGCGGTCTTCCTCGTCTCGCTTCTCGTCGTCGGCGGCATGTTCGCCCTCGGCTGGGACCAGGTGCTCTTTCCCGCGCTCGCCGGCTTCCTGGTGGTGGGGCCGGTCCTGGCGGTCGGCCTCTACGAGAAGAGCCGGGCGGCGGAGGCGGGCGAACCCGTGACGCTGAAGCGGATGCTGTTCGTCCGGGCGCGCTCGGGCGGCGGACAGGTTCTCTTTCGTCGGGGTCCTCCTCTGCCTTCTGATGCTGCTCTGGATGCGCGCCGCGGTGCTGATCTACGCGCTGTTCCTCGGCTATCGCCCCTTCCTCGGGCTCGGCAGCATCGTCCCGATGCTGTTCACCACCGGAACAGGCTGGGCGATGCTGGTCGTCGGCACGGCTGTCGGCGGCCTGTTCGCAGCCTTCGCCTTTGCCATCAGTGCCTTCTCGGTCCCCATGCTCCTGAACGAGCGCACCGATGCGCTGACCGCGATGGGCTCCAGCATGGCCTTCGTCTGGAACAATCTGCCGGTGATGATTGCCTGGGGCGCCATCGTCCTTGTCCTTTCAATCCTCTCCCTTCTGACCGGCCTGCTCGGCCTCATCGTCGTCTTCCCGCTGCTCGGGCACGCCACATGGCATGCCTACAAGGCGATCTGCCGGTCCCCCGATCTCGCCGAGGCGGATCGGGTGCCGTCGCAGGGCCCCGCGGCCGGGCGCGGTCCGCGACTGGCGCGGAACTGAAGCCGAACGGAGCCATCCATGAGTTGCTGCTCGCCCGGTGTCGAAGGTGCCCTTGAGCCAACCGAGAAGCATGCCGGCCGCGCCTCTTCGGACGAGGAAGTGCTGCTGGCCAGCCGCCGTGTCGGCGATGCGCTGCGGCAGACGGATCTGTCCGTGCCCGGCATCCATTGCGGCGGCTGTATCCGTACCGTCGAGACCGCGCTGAGTGCGCTCCCCGGTGTGGACTATGCACGGGTGAATCTCTCGACCAAGCGCGTCGCGGTCCGCTGGCGCGGAAGGACGCCGCCGCCGCTTCTTCGGACGCTTAAGGATCTCGGCTTCGAGACGCATCTCTTCGAGACGGAGACGGACGACAAGGACCCGGCGCTCGCCGAACTGCTGCGGGCGCTCGCCGTCGCGGGCTTCGCGGCGATGAACATCATGCTCCTCTCCGTCTCGGTGTGGTCCGGGCGGATGCGGCAACGCGCGACCTCTTCCACTGGATCTCCGCCGCGATCGCGCTGCCCGCGCTCGCTTATTGCGGCCGCGTCTTCTTCCGCTCGGCCTGGCAGGCCGTCCGCCACGGCCGCACCAACATGGACGTGCCGAGCTCGATCGGCGTGATCCTCGCCTTCGCCTTGAGCCTCTACGACACGGCCGTGGGCGGCGAGCACGCCTATTTCGACGCCTCGGTCACTCTGCTCTTCTTCCTGCTCATCGGCCGCACGCTCGACCACATGATGCGCGAGCGCGCCCGCACCGCGGTCAAGGGGCTGGCGAAGCTCTCCGCGCGCGGCGCGACAGTCGTCGGAAAGGACGGCAGCACGGCGTACCTGCCCATTGCGGATCTTCGACCGGGCATGGAGATCCTGCTTTTCGCCGGCGAGCGCGTGCCGGTCGATGCCCGCGTCGAGCACGGCACCTCCGAGCTGGACGGCTCCATCGTCTCCGGCGAGAGCGCGCCGATCCGGGCCGAAGCCGGGTCGGATGTGAAAGCCGGCATGCTCAACCTGGTACGACCCAGCGCCTGATCGAGGCGGCGGCCGAGCTCTGGTCCGAACCGCAGCGTCAGCGGCGCGCGGGGCTGTTCCAGGAGATCGGCGATCCTCTCGAAGCCGAGCACGCGCAAGCCCGCGACCATGTCGGGCGGCAGGCGCAACGCGGCGAGCGGCAGCGGTGCGAGAGCCGCCGAAACGGAATCCTGCCGGACGATCAGTGTCGGGCTTGCGGCGAAGCGGGCCAGCGCATGAGCCGCACCCCATGTCTCAGCGATCGCGCCGCGTGCCGCCACGCCAGACGCGGCAAGCCGATCAATGAGCCCCGCGAGCATGGCTGCCTCCCCGCCATGAAGATGGTCGGCACCCGTCGAATCGATGACGATGCCGTCCGGCGGATCGGCGGCGGCGATCGGCGCATAGCGCAGCATCCACGCGGCGAGCCGATCCAGGCCCTCGGCATCGCCAGCCGGATCGGCGTCTTCAATGACAAGGCCTGGAACCAGAACCTGGGCCTTCGTTGCAGCCATCCCGACACGTAGGCCGGCGGCCTGAGCCGCCGCATCCGCGGCTAGCACCACACGCCGTCTCCCGTCACGGCCGACCAGGACGAGCGGCGCCTCAGGCGGAGGCGACGCGTCGCCAGACTTCCTTCTGACCCGATCCGTGGACCAGGTGGGAAGGAAGAGCGAGACGACCCGTGTCATCGCACGCCTCCAGTTCGAAATCGGCGCTTTCGCCCGCGCGGCAGCGGACAAGCTCCACGAGCCACCGCGCCCGTCCGACGCCCGGAACAGGCAAGGGGGCGGATGGAAGGACTGACACCCGCCACCGCGTGACGGCTGACGTCGGCTGCCCGAAATCGGTCGCGTCCGTCTGCCGGCGCCAGCGGCGGAGCGCAATCCCGATCGTTCCGGATTGCTCGGCCGCGAGTTGGAGCCGCCGAGAGGCTGTCATCGACAGTCGCGCGACCTCGGCAACCACCGCCCCCAATCCCCCATGCCGGAGGCCTTCTTCAAAGCAAGCGTGCACAGTCTTGTCGTCGCCGGCCTCTACGTAGATTGCCCGGTCGGATGAGAGGCCGGCTTGGGCCAGCGCTGGGGCGAAGAGGTCGGGCCGTGTCAGGCACCAAAGCACCTTGCCCTTGGTGCGAGCCGCCACGCCGGCGGTGAACAACGCCGCGGCCGCGCCGTCGACGGCGCCGTTACCGCCGCCCGCCACCTCGTGCAGCGCCCCCAAAGCCAGACCGCCGGCCGGGAGTCGCGAGTCCAACTCGGCGACTCCGAACGGGAGTACCGATTTGACGCGCCGGCCCTTGCTTTCGATCTGTTGGATCTGGGCGCGCAGGGACTCTATGGCGGGCTGGGGCCGCACGATCCGCAGTGACCTCCGGGGACGAGACGAACATCATGTTCTCTATTCGTTCTATTTTCTCAGTCTCGGAGTCAAGGCGGATTCGATTCACCGATGTGGATGGTCTGTGATGATCGCTGGCTCGACAGTAGCGGAGTTGCAGGCAGCGGGTGACTTCGTCCACTATATCGCAACGCTTAGCCGGTCTGCGTGAGAACAAGATGATCGCCGCTGCGACAAGAGCGAGTCCACCGCTAGAGAGAACCGCCCGCGACAGAGAGAACGTCTCGGCTTTGGATGACTATCCGGCCGAGGGTAACTCAAAGGGGCAGAACGAACTGTCCATCCGGGTCTGCATGAAGGCTCGCGCGAACGCTCGTGGCACCTAGTCCTCTAAGCCTATCAATCGTGTTTTCGCGCAGAATTCGATTGCCGACCCACCGGCGCCGCCAAGCGGCTGCCAAATCCCGGGCCAAAGGCGCTGCAGCTTCGGGGACGCCAAGGCCCATGAGCGCGTCCCGCGCGTAGGGGCTGAGTTCACAGCCATAGAAAATGCGAGGCGTGGCATGATGCAGGATTGCATCGCTCTTGAGACCCAGGGCATCCAGCCCCTCGCGTATCTGGCGTAGTCGCGGGCTCGTTCCCTCGCCGAAACGATTGTTCACCCGCCGTGAGTCATGACGGGCGATCGCCATGCTGCGCAACGCATGCGTAGTTTCCCTTCCCAAGTGCAAGGTCCCAAAACCACCTGTGAGGCTCTTGCCGATTGCTCCCCAAGCCACGTCGAATGGCAACTCCGGATGGTCATCAGCGCGAAGAATGAGGCGGTTGTATTGGCTTGAGCCGACGCCATAGAGACTCGTCGTGGTCAGAATCCGCAACTTCGCCGGCTTTGAAATCTTCCGCCCCGCCATTTGGGACGCGATCACGCTGGTTTGCCCGCCATAACGCTTGGCATAGGCGTTCCTGACCTCGGCCGAGGTCAGAAGCAGAGCGACCAGTTTTCCACCCAGCAGTTCGTTATAGGGATGGACCGCCCCGCAAACCGACACATCGGCAACCTCGCTGGAAAGCCCGGCTTTGCGGAATTCGGCGAGGGCGATGTCGATGGCGCGCTGCCCGTCCTTGGTGCTGAACAACTGGTCGAGGGCTTCCAGCGGCTTGCGGGATAGATGCGCAGCTTGAAAGACGCTTTTGGCAAACAGCAGTTGCGCCAGGCCTTCGGCCCGTTTTCGGACGAAAAGCAGGTCTTCTGAAGCGGCCTTCCAGTCGGAGTCTGGCCGGGCGAACTTCAGATCGCCGCGGTAAGGCTTTACCCGACCATGCTCGTCGTGGTGATCCTCATAGTGGTCCTTCAGTTGCTGTTCTCGCGCAAAGGCCGCTCCCGCTGCCTTCTGCTCAAGACGAAACACCACTGTTTCGGAGGGATGGGCGATCTCTTCCTTGCTGGCAAGATCATCCCAACGAATGGCTTTGATCGAGTCGGAAATGCGCTTGCGCATGGCCTTGGCGAAGCCGATTGGCTTCCATTCGCCGCCTTGCAGCTTCTCTTCCGCGGATTCGCGCAGCCATCCGATCCAGCGATCTCTGGTCCCGAGCCGCATCACCGGACTTGCCAGCATGGCGATACCCATGATCGGACGATTGGGCCGGGCGGCATTCCGGATCAGGACCAGCATCTGCCGGCCCGGCACGGAACGGTACTCATGCGCCCAGGTGTGGCGGAAGTACCGCCAGATATCGATCAACGCGAGGCCCGTATTGCGGCACTTTGCGCCGCTTTCGCAAATCTCGACGACGGGATCGATGACCTTGGCCAACGCGTCGTCTCGCTCGTCCGCAGGCAGCCCCGCAACTTTCTTGAGGGCTTTGGCGAGCGAGGCGCCGTCATCGATGAGGTCGAAGACCGAGGTCCGACCCTGTGGCCGTAGCGTCGATCGTTCCATCCTGTTCAGGAACTGCCGAACGGACGGCTCGCGCAACTGGCGCATCCGGGCTGTTTGCAGCGCCGCGCGCACCCGTGCCTTGACGTCCTCGATGCTCTGCTCACCGCTGCGCTTGAGCCCGGGAGGCTCAAAGGTGATCCGGTCCTGTTCGACGGCGACCTGCCAACCCTGTTCGCACAGATCGGCAACCAGCAGGCATAGCGCCCGCAATTTTACGCTTTCGCCGTCGTCTACATAGCGACGGGCCAGGGCACGAAGTTCGTCCGCGAAGCCGCGCGGCAGGTCTCCACTGATCGTTAGGGCCTCGTTGAGCTGGCGGCGTTCGTCCGGTGCCAAGAAAGGCGAGAACGCGCGCTGCCGGCCTGGGCCAAAGAGTTTATCGTCCGCCGACACAGCAACTCCAAGAATCGAACGGGCCGCGTGGAGCGGCCCGCACACTCTATCGCAAAATCAATTGGCTCCCGCTAGGTAGTATCCTCAGGCCAGGCCGGTTGTCCAACGTCGATCTCGTCGGTCCACCTGAGGTGATCGGCAAGCGTCTGAAGCGCCAGATCGAGCCGACGCGACCAGGCGAGCATCCGGTGGGTGCTCTCGGCGGCGCCCCCGTCGTCCTCGTTGAGGTTGACGTCGCCGAGGGTGAATAGCAGGAGTTCGAGAGCCGAACGCAACATCGGCGTGGCCGCCGGCGACTGGTAAATCTCCTCAAAGAACCGGTGGGCGGTATTGATATGAAGCGTCCGGGCGCCTCCGCTGCGGTCGATGCGGAAGAAGAGCCCGCCCGTGGCATGTTCAAAACTGATGCGGTATGGGGATACACGGAGGCCCAAATCCCATTGTGGATTGGAATGGGCCGGTTCCCGAAGCATGCTCGCCCGGCTCATGGCCCGTTCGGACAGCCGCATCTGGCCGGGGTCGGGTGACAGGCTTTTCAGGCGTCGCTCGGCCTTGGCTTCTTTGACCTTGCTGCGCAATTGTTCGATGGCCTTGGGCAACCCCGCCTCGCGCAGGAGGTCCCAGATCACCGGCGACACGGTTACCTGCTGCTTTGACGTGGTGACACCGAACAATTCATCAAGCGTGGCCGAGAATTCGACCTCGACCCGGATATAGCGATCGTTGTTGATGAAACTCGTCCATGGCGTGCGTGTCTGAACGTCGACAAGACGCCCGTTCCGGCTGAAGATGATGCCGTGATAATCCTTGAGAATGGAGAATCTCGCGTTTGCATTGAGGCCGACCGCGTCACGCTCCTTGTCGACGGAACCAAAACTTGGCGGCAGCCACGCATAGCGAAGCGTCGCAGCGCCGAGATAGGCTCCGGACTGGGTATCCCGCACTTCGACGCGCACCGGGTCGAAGGGCTGGGCTCTCTCCTCGTCGAGATCGTAGAGGGCGAATTCGGGGGTCAGGAACAGAGGATCCACCGGGTCGACGAAATGACCGTCGACATAAAGCGCAGCTTTGCCCCGCAGCTTGTGGTAAGTGACGCCGAACTGCCGGCACAGATTGTCACGCATGCCCTGGGTCGTGGTCCACTCGAGGCGGTCGAGTTTATCAATCAAAATGACCGTGCCGGAGGTCCATCCACCCGGATAGGCCTTGGCGATGTGGTTGGCAACGAAGGCCGGCAAGGCCGCGAGGCGCGGGGCCGGAACGACGATGTCACCTTCGCCGTCGGTATATTTTCCGGCGGCGATGTCATCAAGGTCGAGTTCGACGGCGGACGGGCTTCCACCGTCGACCTGCGAAATCACGGTGAAGCGGCGTCCGAGGCTGACCGACGAGCAGGGCAATCCGTATCCATACCGCCCCAGCCCGTCTCGGTCATTTTCGCGGTGGGTCCCGCCCCACATGACGGCCATCCGGATCATGGCCGGTTCCATGCCGTGACCATTGTCGACGACGGCCATTTGCACCGGCTTCTTGGTCGAGCCCGAGCCCTCATAGCCGAAGACGACGTCGATGCGGTCGGCCTCGGCTTGCAGGGCATTGTCGATCAATTCCGCAACAGCGTCGCCATTGCTGCGGTAGCCGAGATCCCGGATGCCACGTACAAAGGCTTCCGGGACCATCAGTCCGAACTTCGATCGAGCCCCGCTCTTTCTGGCGTAGGTCTTCTGAGCCTCAAGGAGCGGACCGAAGCCCGCACCCCGGAGCGAGCCAAGCTGTCCGGACATCGCTATGCCGCCATCCGCCAGGCAGACAGGAAGTCCTTGACCCGCCGATTGAGCGCAAAACGGCTGAGATGAGCAGCCGAGGCGACGACCTCCACAGGTTCCTCATCGAGGTGGATGAGACGAAGGGAGTGCGCCACGAGGGGTGGAGCGGTCCCGAGGATGAAGTCGATCTCCATCCGGTCCTCGACCTGTTGGATCGTAGCTGCCGCGTCGGGATGCGCGAGGAGATCGAAGTCAACCCACCGGTGCAAGCCCTCGCCAACCATGGCGCGCTCGATCGCCGCGGCGTCGGGAATCTGCCCGACATGCTCGGCAGCGATATTGGCGGGTTTGGCACCAGCCGTTGCCCGCGTCCGCTCGCCGGGTGGTGCGAAGCTGGCGCGAACGACGCGAATAGCCCTGAGCACTGCCTTGCGCAGAGCCGACTTGCCGGTGCCGGTGGCGAGAACGGCTGCGCCGGCCTTGAAGAGAAGGGCCAGCGCCTCCTGAGCGATGTCGTCGTGGAGATCGTCCGGCAGGTCGGACGCGCGGGCTTTCGAGATGCGGCGGGAATAGCGTTCGACCTCGCGGCCGAAACGCTGCTGGTTGTAGGGCTTGTTGGTGAGGGCAGCCTCGATCAAGTCATCGAGGCGAATCGTCGTGACGCCGTTCTTCACGGAGTCCTCCTTTAGCTGCAGTGACCTTCATTCAGCCTGAAGGCCGTTGCAGCGTCCGGGTGACATGGCGGCTCTTGGCAGCGCCTACACTGGTCTCGAGCTGGTACTCTACCATGGCCAGGATAGCACCATGGCGTGCGGTGGGGTAGATGCGACGGAGGCGCCAGGGCGCCTCCGTCCTCGTCAGGGGACCGTCTCGAGCAATGGAGCGGCCGGCGTTTCGACCTCGTCGGATTCGGCTGTTTCCTCATCCGGTGCGGCCATCGTCTGCTGGAGCAGCTTGTACGCATCAGCGAGGAAAGGGCTCCACTGCCGTTCGCGCTGGGCCTGATACCAGAGCGCCGCCTGCTCGTCGTTGACGCCCAACTCAGCGCGTGCCAGCGAAATGAGCAGCAGGTCGAGGGCCTGCTTCGCCTCGTCGCCATTGGCCAGTGCGAGCAGCGGGGCATAGAGCACCTGGAAAAACGGATGCTCGCGATTGATGCGTGCTGCAACCTGGCTGCCGAAGTTCCATTCCGGTTTGTAGAACGGTCCTCGCGGCTCGTCGAAGAAGTCGATGACGTAAGGCCGGCGTTTCGCCTCGGCTTCGAGGGCGGCCCGCGCATTGTCGATCGAAATCTGGTCGACCTTGGCGACGCGCTTTGCCTCGATGTCGAAGTCAGCCCTGGCCTTGGTCTTTGCGTGATCGGCGACTTTCGGCTTCTGGCCGCCGACGCTGTCGGCGCGAGCTGCCGCCTCTTCCGCCTTGGTCTTCCGCTCTGCCTTACGCGCCTCGGCCTGGCGCTGCTTTTCCTTCTCCTCCTTCCGGTTCGTGCGCTGGAACGCCTGCTCGCGACCGAGTTGGGCATCGACCTTTTCCGACGCGAGCAACCGCCAGAAGTCCTCGATCGGTCGCACGGTCTGCTTATCGTTGGTGATGCCGAACACCTCATCGAGCGTGGGATCGAACCGCACCTCGACGCCCCAGTGATAGGCGTATGATTGGAGCAAGGGCCAGTTCCCCAGACCCTTAGCCTGGTCCTTCATCGATTTGGGGAAGACATCGACCGTCTCGATCTCGCGGCCCGCCCGGACAAAAGACATGCCGCGGCGCGTCTTGCGGATTTCGAAACGGCGGTGGGCATCCGTCTCGGCCTTGCCGCCGGCATTGTCCTTGGCGAAGCCGTAGGGAAACCGGCTGACCCTGATATAGATCGCGCCGGCTGCCTCCAGGTTCGGGTCGTCAGGATTGAGTTCTTCAGCGTCGCCGACCTTGGTCAGTTCGACCTGGCCGGTTTGAGCATTGCGCACATACTTGACCGCGATGTTCCAGTCCGCGCTCATCTCCGCGCCGCCCTTGTCCTGCGGCAGGAAGTAGCGCGCACCTTCGGTCAGAAACAACGGATCGACGGGCTCGACCTTCGTGCCTTCGACGAAGAGGTCCACCTTCTCCAGCAGGTACCGATAGGTGACGCCGAAGTCGTCGATCAGATGCTCACGCATCAACGCCGCGGTGCGGTAGGAGATTCGGTCGGGATCGACCCAGACGACAATCGTGCCGTGATCGAATGCGACGCCCTTCTTGTCGAGATAGGTCTGCACGAACTCCGGCAATTCTGCTTCGACCGGCTCCGGAATCGACTGCAGGCCGTGCTTTTTGACTTCGCGCACGTCCAGCCACGCCTTGGTGATCGTCTTAGCGCCCTCGATCTTGGTGTAGACCTCGACGAGCCGGGTTTGATTGATCGAAGCGTTGGGAAGTCCGAACCCGAACTTGCCGATGAAGTTCGGATCATCGAAATGCGTGCTAGCGCCCCATGACAGGGCATACTGGGCCATCTTGGGGATCATGCCCGAGCCGTTGTCGATGAACGCGATCGCATTGATCGACTCGGCGCGCTGGTGCGCTTTCAACTGTTTGGGCTTGCCGAAGCAGACGTCGATCCTGGTCGCGCCAGCCTCCATGGCGTTGTCGACGATCTCGCGGCCGGCCGCGGCGGTGTTGCGATACCCGCTGCGACGCTGGGATTCGAGAGCCTGGGCGGCGTTGAAGAGCGGAAAGGCGAAATCGTCGGGAAGCCTATCCAAGTACTTCTGCTGGCGCTCAACCTCGGTGAGCAGGCGGTCGCTCGTGGCGTCCGTATTGATGGTGGTCATGTCGTTCTCCTTTGATCACGGCTCTTGGCCGCATGGGGTGACAATCTACCTAGGCCAACTTTTTGTCGGCGTGTGCGCGCCCGACGCATTATTTCCGTGATCGGGTGCGCGACGACGCCTGCGGCAAACGGAACGTGTCGTCGTACCGATGAACGAGCGTTTCGATGAATTCGCGGGACTGGCCGACAATCAACTCGGCATCTTCGGGATCTGAAAACACGCCGCGATGGACGATCTCGTTGCGGACCTCGTGGATACTTTTGGCGGCCTTCTGGAGTCTCTTGAACTCGGCGCTTTTCACGCCGTTGAAGCAGATCGGAAGGATCAGCCGGTTCATCTTGCCGTCGAGACCGTTTGCCCAGATGAGAAACCCGTCGACGATACGCGCGTCAAATTGAGTGCGGCGCGAGAATTCGGTTCTGATCGCGAAGTTGGCCGCGATTTCGGCAGCGGTGGCGCAGCGGACGATGGCTGCGGATGCCTCGTTGCGATTATGCAGGCCAGTCAGTTTCGTCCACTGCGACTCGAGCCGCTCGATATCGGTACGCTGGTCATAGGGTAGCTTGCCCATCCTGCCTCCTTGCCTCCGGTGGCCTCATAGATTCACCGCCGAAGTCGCGACGCTGCGTCAGATCGTTCCGCGCGCGGAGAAGCAAATGGAGACGCTGGCGATTTCGTCGATGCAAACTTTTCCGTAATCGGCTTTGTGGACTATCATTCGCAGGCCTATCCCGCCTAGTTTCACTTTGGGGATCAGGCGAACGACACACGCCGATAGGGACTTACACGGTTGTTGGGGGGTGAATGTTGAATATGCATTTGTGGCGGCCGCGCGGTGCGGTCGCCCGCTAGCGCATTGCAGTCCGGTTTGGCGGAGACCCTTCAAGGATGGCAGCGTCGCCTCGAGGCGCATTTCACTGCGCTCGCTCAAACGCGCCGCCCGAAGGGTCTGCCCGTTTTTGCGATTGAGCACGGGCTTGACGCGGACGAACGAAACGCCGTCGGCCAACTGCTCAACCGATCGCTGGGCGTCGAACAAACCGCGCAGTCGTGGCTCGTGTGGGTCGTTTACGCTGCCGAACAGGGTTACGACTATGATGGCGATGAATACTGGACGACCTTCGAGCGCCGAACGCCAGAATGGCGGCATTTGGTGGATCGCCGCCAACTCCGCCGCTGGTTCGCGCGATTCCACGAGAAATATGCAGGTCTGAAACCAATAGGACCCTGGGCCTCGTGGTTCTCCATCATAGCGTGGCCCATTACGCACGCGCTACTGCCGCGAGATCTGCAATCTCATCTCGCTCGCGCGCTGTATCACTGGCGCTATCCGCTCGCGAAAATGCTCGGCGACGATCCCGCCAGGATCGGTCGCTTCCTGGCCGGCGTGTCGCACGATGCTCCGTCTCGTTTCCGCAACTTCCTCGAACAAGAGGAAATCGCGGGTCGGATCGTTCTGGCGCTGTTGGCAGGGCGGACAGAGGCCGTTGCCCAGTTCGTGCTGCCGGTCACGCTCGAGCGGATCGTTGCCGATCTCCAAAAGGCGAGTGCGGCGCGCGCCTGGCTGAGGGACGCGCGACAAGTCGCTGAGCGCTATCAGATCAAGGGAACAGCCCGCCAGGTTCCAGGGAGTTCTGGCAACGCAGTGGCGCCGCGAACGGCGGTCTCCGTTGCCCAGCCCTTTATCAGGCCGGCGCTAACCTTGCGGCGTGTGGGCCCCGGCGAATGGAAGCCTTGGATTGAACTCCCATCCTTACGATCGATCGGGGATCTTTCGCCTGAACTCGGTGCGTATCTGCGGCGCGCTCGATGCAATGTTGGCGGCTCTCCGGGGCTGTTGCCGCCCGGCTGGTTGATGTTGGGCGATCAACGACGCCTCCTCGTATCCTGGCCGCCTGCGGACCGACCGATTGTCCAGTTCAGCGACCCGCCACCGATGCTGGCGCAACTGTTGGCCGCGGACGGGTGCATCACAACAGGGCCGATCTGGCTGTTTCGCGTCGGAGCGGATGGGCTGGCGCATGAAGTGATCGGCCGCATGGTGCGGCCCGGCCAAAGCTATGTGCTCGTTTCGGACGCCCCCATCGCGACCGGGGAGATCGGCACACCAGTCACGGTCGGGGCTTCCGGCGTGATTGCCGTCGGCTTCGACCTGCCTTCGCACCTTTCGGAGGATGCGATCACGGCATTGCGCGCCATGGGCCTTGGCGTCGGACAGTCAATACGGATCGCGCCGGCTGGGCTGGAAGCACGGCGCTGGGATGGCGAAGGTTTCGCCGAATGGATGGAAGGTGAGAACCCCTGCCTTTCTCTCGAAGCCGATCATTCGGTCAACACCTATGCGGTTCGGCTCGATGGGGGTGCCGTACTGGAGGTCCCGGCGAATGGAGGTTCCGCGGTTTTTCTGAAGCTCACTGACCTGGATGTTGGCCGGCACACCCTGTCCGTGGAGGTGCGATCGCAGGTTGGCGATGTGCCAAAGGCAGCGGCCGGCTATGTCGCGCTGACCATTCGGCCGCCGGAGCCTTGGATCGCCGGAACAACGAACCACAGCGGTCTGGCGATCACCGCCGAACCTACCGAGCCAAGCCTTGACCAGTTCTGGAAGGGCGAGGTGAGCATCCAAGCGCTCGGTCCCGCCCAGCAGCAGGTTCGCATTTGCGTGGAGTTGCTTGATGCCGCCGGCAGCATTCTTGCGACGGAACAGGTCGCGGCTCTCCCGCTGCCGATAACCAGAGAGGCGTGGATGCGCGCGGTGTCCGGGTTCCTGAAGAAGGAAACCGATCCGTGGGCCTATCTGACGGCGACTTCAGGTCGGCTCGTTGTCGATGGTGACGCGAGCGGTTGCTGGCGTCTGCCGCTGCATCGCGAGGTGGCGCCGCTGAGGTGGGTTTGGCATCGTGGTGCCAACCGAACGGCGCTACGCCTCATAGACGATCATGGCGGTGACGATCCCGTCGTCGCGCAGTTCTTTTCGTTTGCGCAGCCCGCCCGTGCAACCGAACTCAACGCAAAAGAACTGGAATCCGACTTCTATCCCACCGAGCAGGGAGGCCTGTGTGTCGCCTCCTACGGAGACAGATCCGAAGCGCTCGTGGTCAGCATGCCACAGACGCTCGGCAGCCTGTCGGGCCTGGTGATCGCGCCAGAAATTTCCGTGGACACCGGCAGCGGGGATTCGATCGGGCAACTGTCAGCGGTGATGGAACTATGGAGGCGGGCCAAGCTCGTCGGTCCGCTGGTGTCCTCGCGTCAACAGGCGGTGATCAAGACGTTCGAGCGGACATTGGCAGCACTTTTGTTCGGCGCAGACTGGGCGGCGGCCGAGGCTCGGTATTCGCAGTCGCAGAAGGGCCCGAAAGAACTGAAGGATCTCGGATCTCAGATGGGTGCACCGCCGGCGTTCAGCTTTGTGATCGCGCGAGACATAGAGAAATTTCGCTCGATGCCGCTGGCAAAGCGCGTCGCGGAGTTCGAGGCATTGGCACGGCGCTACAGCAAGATCCCTGAGGGCGCGGGCGCAGCATCTCTTGCAGTCGCTGGGTGGCTCGATGAGGGTGGGCCTTGGACCGCTGGACTCGCGGTACATCTAAACACATTCAGGTCGGTGCCGTTCATGGTCCGTGCAGCGCGATTGCTCAGCATTGCGACACCGGTCGCTTCGCAGTTCGAGACCGGGGAGCATGGTCGCCAATGATCAGCGTTGTCTCGTCCGCTGCTGTTGTGGGGTCCGCCCGGGAGGCATTGCATCTGCCGGCAGGCGTCAGCACCGATGATGCGTACTGGATCGCCACCCTGCGCCGATTGGCGGGCCATCAGTGCCCATGTTCACCACGCACGTTGATTACATCGGTCATCGAAAGCCATCGCAACCTGGTCGCGACTGATGACAGCTTCACCGAGCGGATCGAGCGCTTGCTTGATGCCCTGGTTGCGGCTGGGGATCTGCTGGAACTCAGCGACGTCACGACGCTGGACGAGACCGTGAAGGCAACCTGGTTGTTTGCCGCTCCACCGACCTTTGTCCTTCATCCATCGGGCACCGCATTCCTCGCGGGTCTGGCAAGCGACGATCCATTGCCGCTCCCGGCGGAACTGCGGGAACGGGTGAAGGCTCGTACGGCGATACGGACCATCGAGGCCCTCAAGGGCGAGGATCTTTCTGTTCTGCTCGATGGCGTCGGATTCCGGCAACTATCGCTCGACACTTGGCTGAAATTGCCGAAGCAGGAAGATGCCGGTTCCCTGATCGCGAACATGGATGCCAAGTTCGGGGCGCGATCGCCGATTTCCGATACGACGGATATGCGTATCCTCGACTGGACCGTGGAAGCGCGCCGCTATCGGGATCGCTGGCACGGGCCTCTGCGCCAGACCGGTTTGTTCATCCTTCGTCGGCCGCAAGCCTACGGTGCGGACTTGTGGGCATATGGGAAGTTCAATCTCGGTCAACTCGAAGCTCTCGTCGATCTGCCGTTACCCGGCAGTCGTTGGCGTGGTTGTGACAGCGCGTGGCGAATTCAACTGGCACTCGACGCGCGCGCGGGTCGACCTCAGCGCTATCGCGTTAGCCAGGGGGACGGATATTCAGAGTTCGACTTCTTCTTTCCTCTGCCGAGTTGGGCACGGCGGCGCCTCGCCGTCGTGGGTGAGGAACTCAGCCCGGAACGTTCCCTGATGTCGTTTAGGGTGCCGGCAAATCAAGCAGATGCAGAACGGGCATTTCTG
>JBQCEN010000060.1:0-17580 GCA_051960215.1 Pararhizobium sp. | reverse complement strand
GGCGCCAAGGCAAAGCTCGAGCAGCTGAGTTACACCTCGGTGTCGGAAATGCTCGCCGAGCGCTTCCACATGGACGAGGCGTATCTGAAGTCGCTCAATCCGGGCGCGGTGTTCGGGCGGCCTGGGACCGTGATCAAGGTGGCCAATGTCGGTTCCGACGCAGCGACCCCGGTCGCGCGGATCGAGGCGAACAAGGCGACCAAGCAGGTGCGCGCCTATGATGCGTCAGGCAAGCTGGTCGTCGCCTATCCCGCGACCATCGGCTCGACCGACACGCCCTCGCCGTCCGGAACCGTGACCGTCGAGCGGATCGCGCGGAACCCGGAATACACGTACAATCCGAAGATCAACTTCACGCAGGGGAACAACAAGAAGATCCTGCGTATCCCGCCGGGCCCGAACGGCCCCGTCGGCAACATGTGGATCGCTCTCTCGAAGCCGACCTACGGCTTCCACGGCACGCCGGACCCGTCGATGATCGGCAAGTCGAACAGCCACGGCTGCGTTCGCCTGACGAACTGGGATGCCAATGAGCTCGCACGCCTGATCAAGCCCGGGGTGACCGTCCAGTTCATCGACTGACCGCGGCGGCAGTCTCTGGCTGTTTGCGATCGTCGTTCGCGACGATCGCTTTTGTTGATCGGGCGCTTGCCGATTGTGCCCCTTGATCCATCACTTCGGCACCGGGCGTCGAAACAATACGTCACCGCATGATCGAGGAACATGCCCTCAGCGTCGACGTTGAAGAACATGTTTCACTTGGCATGGAGCCTGATATGACTATCGCCCGCATGACAGTACTTGCCGGTGCCGTCGTGGTTGCAGGGATCGGCACGGCTTTTGCGCAGCAGACGGTCGTGATCTCCCCGGACAACCAGACTGTCATCCATAAATACGTGGTCGAACATCACGTAGAGCCGGTCCAGGTTCCGTCCGACACGACCGTCACCGTCGGGTCGACGCTGCCCGACACGGTCGAACTGCAGACCATCGACGTTCCGGACCTGCCGCATCAGTATCGCTATGTCGTCGTCAACGGCCAGACGCTCGTCGTCGACCCGGGGACGCGTCAGATCGTGCAGGTCCTGCAGTAGGCCCGCCGATCGAACCACAAGAAAAGGCCCCGTGGCGAAAGCCGCGGGGCCTTTTTCTTCAGCCACCCTCTGCCTGCTTGATCAATTGCGGCAGCATGGCGGAAAAATCCTTGCCTCGGCCGCCGTCGGCCACGAACGCCTCATAGAGCTGTTTCGCATGGACCCCAAGCGGCGTGGCGGCGCCGGAAGACCGCGAGGCGTCCTCGGCAAGTGTCAGATCCTTGAGCATCAGCTCGGCCGCAAAGCCCGGCTTGTAGTCGTTGTCGGCCGGGCTCTTCGGCCCCACGCCCGGCGCCGGGCAGTAGGTGTTCATCGACCAACAGGCGCCGGAGGACGTCGAGACGACGTCGAACAGCCGCTGCCTGTCGAGCCCCAGCCGGTCCGCGAGCGCAATAGCCTCGCAGACGGCGATCATCGAGACGCCGAGGATCATGTTGTTGCAGATCTTCGCCGATTGTCCCGCACCTGGTCCGCCGCAATGCACGACCTTCTGCCCCATGATCTCGAAGAGGGGCTTCGCCGCGGCAAAGGCCGCTTCGCTGCCGCCGGCCATGAAGGTGAGGGTTCCGGCCGTCGCGCCACCGACGCCCCCCGATACCGGTGCATCCACAGAGACGAGACCCGCCTCCGCCGCCATCTCATGCGCGGCGCGCGCGCTCTCGACGTCGATTGTCGAGCAGTCGACGAGGCAGGCGCCTTTCCGGGCGGCGGGCACGATTTCGGCAAAGACGCTGCGCACGATCGCTCCGTTCGGCAGCATGGTGATCACGACATCCTGGTCGCGCGCCGCCTCGATGGCCGAAGCGGCGGCCTGCGCCCCCTCGACCGTCACGCCCGCAACGTCGAAGCCGGTCAGATGATGCCCGGCCGCGACCAGGTTCGCCGCCATCGGCGCCCCCATATTGCCGAGCCCGATGAATCCGATCTTCATGACAATCCTCCCTCAAATTCGATGTCCCCGCCTTCGGCGGGTCCAAGCATGGCGGCGACGTGCTCCCGCGTTACGTCCTCGATGCTCCGGTGACGCCAGCGCGGCCTGCGATCCTTGTCGATGATCGCCGCCCGGACCCCCTCGAGGAAATCGCCATGTTCCATGCAGCGCGACGCAAAGCGGTATTCGAGCGACAGTGCCTGCCCGATTGCCGTCAGCCCACGGCCCCGGCGAATGACCTCGAAGGCGCAGGCGAGCGACAATGGAGATGCGCGACGCAAGGCGGCCACCGCCTTTTCAGCCCATTCGGCTGCCTCGTCTTCAAGCGCACGTACGATATCGGCCAGATCGGCCGCTCCGAAGGTCCGGTCGATGTCGTGACGGCGACCGATGAGGTCGCCGTCCGGTGGCGGCGCGGCGAAGTCGGCGACGACATCGGGCCGCCCCGTTTCCACAAGGGCTTGGAGCAGATCGGCAAGGCGCTCCGAACGGACGAAAAGGTCGGCGAAGCCGCAGCCGATGGCATCGGCCGGACCAAGGCGGGCGCCGGTCAGGCCGGCATAATCGCCGAGATGCCCCGGGGCGCGCGCCAGAAGCCAGGAGCCGCCGACATCGGGGATGAGGCCGATGCCGCATTCGGGCATGGCCAGAACGGTGCGCTCTGTCACGATCCGGCAGGAACCGTGCGCCGAGATGCCGACGCCGCCGCCCATGACGATGCCGTCCATGAGTGCGACGTAGGGCTTCGGGTAGCCGACGATCAGCGCGTTGAGGCGATACTCGTCGGCCCAGAAGCGCCGGCCATAGGCGAAGTCACCGGAGCATCCCGTCTCGTAGAGATCCTGGATGTCACCGCCGGCGCAGAAGGCGCGCTCGCCCGCGCCCTCGATCACGACCATGGAGACGGCCGGATCCGCAGCCCAGCGTCGCAAGGCAGCGTCGAGCGCCGTGGCCATGGCGTAGGTCAGCGCATTGAGGGACTTCGGCCGGTCGAGCGTCACCCGGCCGACCCGCCCCTCGATACGGATGAGGATGTCCTGCGACGACACTCCGACGCTCATCCGGCCGACTCGGCGAGCAGCGCGCGCGCCGTGATCAGCCGCATGATCTCGTTGGTCCCCTCGAGGATCTGATGGACGCGCAGGTCGCGCACGATCTTCTCGATTCCGTAGTCGGCGAGATAGCCGTAGCCGCCATGAAGCTGCAGCGCGTCGTTGGCGACCTTCGAGGCGGCGTCGGTGACGAAGCGCTTCGCCATGGCGCAGAACTTCGTTGCATCCGGCGCGCCGGTGTCGAGCTTCCAGGCCGCCTGCCGGAGCAGCGACCGCGCAGCCTGAAGCTCGGTCTCCATGTCGGCGAGCCGGAACTGCAGCGCCTGGAACTGGTCGAGGGATTTTCCAAAGGCGCGCCGCTCGCGCATATAGGAAAGCGCCTTGTCGAGGCTCGCCTGCGCGCCGCCGAGCGCGGCAGCGGCGATATTGAGGCGGCCGCCGCCGAGGCCCATCATCGCGTAACGGAAGCCGGCGCCCTCGTCGCCAAGCAGGTTCTCCGCCGGCACCGGACACCCGTCGAGCTGCACTTCCGCCGTCGGCTGTGCGCGCCAACCCATCTTCCGCTCCGGCGCACCGAAGGCGAGGCCCTCCGAGCCGTCCTCGACGACCATGGCCGAGATGCCGCGCGGCCCCTCCTCCCCCGTCCGGCACATGACGATATAGAGGTCGGAATAGCCGCCGCCGGAGATGAAGGACTTCGTGCCGCTGAGCCGGTAGCCCTCGTTCGTCCGCTCGGCCCTCGTCCGCAGCGCCGAGGCGTCGGAGCCGGAGCCGGGCTCGGTCAGGCAGTAGGAGGCAATCGCCTCCATGGAGACGAGCCGGGACAGCCACTTCTCCTGGAACGTCGCGGTCGCGAAGCGCGCGATCATCCAGGCGCACATGTTGTGGATGGAGATGAAGGAAGCCACAGAGGGGCAGGCCTGCCCGAGCGCCTCGAAGACGAGCGTCCCGTCGAGACGGCTGAGCCCCGCCCCGCCCTTCTCCTCGGAGACGTAAAGGGCGCCGAGTCCCAGCGCGCCGGCCGCGGCGAGCACCTCCCGCGGGATCGTGCCGGCCTCCTCCCAGGCATAGGCATTCGGCGCGATCTGCTCCGCGCCGAATGCCTTGGCCATGTCGAAGATCGCCTGCTGCTCCTCGCTCAGCGCAAAATCCATCCGCTCCTCCCTCGACGGACGCGGCGGCCGGGCGCCGCCGCAATCACCGTCAGTTCATCGTCGGCATGACGAAGTCGGCGCCCTCCTTGATACCCGAGGGCCAGCGCGAGGTCACGGTCTTGGTCCGCGTGTAGAAGCGGAAGGAATCGGGGCCGTGCTGGTTGAGGTCGCCAAATCCGGACTTCTTCCAGCCGCCGAAGGTGTGGTAGGCGAGCGGCACCGGGATCGGCACGTTGACGCCGACCATCCCGACATTGATCCGGCTGACGAAGTCGCGCGCCGCGTCGCCGTCGCGGGTGAAGATCGCCGTGCCGTTGCCGTACTCGTTCTCCATGGGGATGCGGATCGCGTCCTCATAATTCCTGGCGCGGACGACCGACAGAACCGGCCCGAAGATCTCCTGCTTGTAGATGTCCATGTCCGTGGTGACGCGGTCGAAAAGGCAGCCGCCGATGAAGTTGCCGTTCTCGTAGCCCTGCAGCTTGAAGTCGCGGCCGTCGACGACGAGTTCGGCCCCCTGCTCCACGCCGGAATTGACGAGGCCGAGCACGCGCTCGCGCGCCGCCCGCGTGACCAGCGGCCCGAAATCGACGTCCTCGCCGGCCGTGTAGGGACCGATTTTGAGCGCCTCGACCTTTGGCGCGAGCCGCTCGACGAGGCGATCGGCCGTCTGCTCGCCGACGGGGACGGCAACCGAGATCGCCATGCAGCGCTCGCCGGCCGCGCCGTAGCCCGCCCCGACCAGCGCGTTGACGGCCTGGTCCATGTCGGCATCCGGCATGATGATCATGTGGTTCTTGGCGCCGCCGAAGCACTGGACGCGCTTTCCGTTCGAGCAGCCGCGGCCGTAGATGTATTCGGCGATCGGCGTCGAGCCGACGAAGCCGATCGCCTGGATGAGCGGATGGTCGAGGATCGCGTCGACGGCTTCCTTGTCGCCGTTGACGACATTGAGGATCCCCGCCGGCAGCCCCGCCTCGATCATCAGCTCGGCGAGCATCAGCGGCACGGACGGATCGCGTTCCGACGGCTTCAGGATGAAAGCGTTGCCAGCGGCGATCGCCGGGCAGAACTGCCACATCGGGATCATCGCCGGGAAGTTGAACGGCGTGATGCCGGCAACGACGCCGAGCGGCTGGCGCATCGAATAAAGGTCGATGCCGGTGCCGGCGCTGTCGCTGAATTCGCCTTTCAGGAGATGCGGCGCACCGATCGCGAATTCCGCCACATCGAGGCCGCGCAGGACGTCGCCGCGTGCGTCGGGAATGGTCTTGCCGTGTTCGCGCGACAGCGCCTCCGCGAGCTTGTCCATGTCGCGGTGAACCAGGTCGACGAACTTCATCATCACGCGCGCGCGGCGCTGCGGGTTCGTCGCGGCCCATCGCGGCTGCGCCTCGGCGGCATTTCGGACCGCCGCGTCGAGCTCGCCAGCGCTTGCCAGCGGAACCGTCTTCTCGACTTCGCCGGTCGCCGGATTGGTGACGTCGGCAAAGCGTCCGGACGTGCCCTTGGCGTGCTTGCCGTCGATGAAATGCGTGAGCTCGCTCATCGCCGATCCTCCTCTTTCTGGTCGTGACGCGCAGTCTTGCGCGCTCGCGACGCGATATTCAATGATCCGATCGCCGCATCCGTTGTGCGGAAATTGAAGTTCTTCGGACGCGACGGCCATGCGGCGAAACTTTTTCCGCCGGCGATCGTCGTTGGATTATCCGGAGAGGGAGAGCCTGCGATGGTCCGCTTCGTTTCGCTTCTGCTGATCGTGCTCGGCCCGCTCCTGGCTGGAACGGCCGGAGCGCGGGCCGATGGCGACGAGGGCGCGGCGCAGGCCGTGATCTCGTCGCAGATCGACGCCTTCCTGCACGACGACATGGACAAGGCCTATTCCTTCGCCTCGCCGGGCATCAAGGCGATGTTTCCGACACCGAGCATCTTCTTCGATATGGTCAAGCGCGGCTACGCGCCGGTCTCTAGGCCCGGCAACTATGCCTTCGGCCGCTTCAAGGCCGATCCGGCGACGGGGATGGAGGTGCAGGAGGTGCTGATCCACGCCCCCGATGGCAGCGACTGGACGGCGGTCTACATGATGCAGCGACAGCCGGACGGCTCGCTCAAGATCTCTGGCGTGCACATGATCAAGTCGGCGCCGCCATCGGCCTGAGGCGCGTCGGCGATCAGAGCGGCGCGATGTCGCCGCGCTCCCACTCCACCTCGGTCTCGGCCATGAAATCGGCGTAACGCCCGGCCTCGATCGCCGCGCGGATGCCGGCCATCAGGCTTTGGTAATAGGCGAGATTGTTCCAGGTGAGCAGCATGCCACCGAGAGACTCGTTCGACCGGACGAGGTGATGAAGGTAGGCGCGCGAATAGTCGCGGCTCGCCGGGCAGTCCGATTCGGCGTCGAGCGGCCGCGTGTCCTCCGCGTGGCGGGCGTTCTTGAGGTTGATCTTGCCGCGGCGGGTATAGGCGAGCCCGTGGCGCCCGGCCCGCGTCGGCATCACGCAGTCGAACATGTCGACCCCGTGCGCGACGGAACGCAGGATGTCCTGCGGCGTACCGACGCCCATCAGGTAGCGCGGCTTGTCGGTCGGCAGCAGCGGACAGGTGACGTCGAGCATCTCCAGCATGACCGCCTGCGGCTCACCGACCGCAAGGCCGCCGATCGCATAGCCCTTCAGCCCCATCGCGGCCAAGGCCGTCGCCGACCGCTCGCGCAGCTTCGCAACATCGCCGCCCTGGACGATGCCGAACATCGCCTTGCCGGGCTGGTCGCCGAAGGCCGCCTTGCACCGTTCGGCCCAGCGCAGCGACATCTCCATGGCGCGCTCGATATCCTTCGCCTCCGCCGGCAGCCGCACGCACTCGTCGAGCTGCATCTGGATGTCGGAATCGAGCATCCCCTGGATCTCGATCGAGCGCTCAGGGCTCATCTCGTAGCGCGTCCCGTCGACATGCGACTGGAAGACGACGCCGTTCTCGTCGAGCTTGCGGAGGGCCGCGAGCGACATCACCTGGAAGCCGCCGGAATCCGTCAGGATCGGCCCCGGCCAGCGCGCGAATTCGTGCAGCCCGCCGAGCCGGGCCATCCGTTCCGGTCCGGGCCTCAGCATCAGGTGGTAGGTGTTGCCGAGGATGACGTCGGCACCGAGCGCGCGCACCTGGTCCATATACATGGCCTTGACCGTGCCGCCGGTGCCGACCGGCATGAAGGCCGGCGTGCGCACCGTCCCGCGCGGCATCAGGACCTCGCCGCGCCGCGCCTTTCCGTCGGTCGCGAGCAGCCGGAACTGGAAATCGTCGGTCATTCGGGAGTCCGGAAGAGGAGGCTAGAATCGCCGTAGGAATAGAAGCGGTAGTCGCTTTCGATGGCGTGGGCGTAAGCCCGCCGCATCGTCTCAAGGCCGCTGAAGGCGGAGACGAGCATGAACAGCGTCGAGCGCGGCAGGTGGAAGTTCGTCATCAGAACGTCGACGAAGCGGAAGCGATAGCCCGGCGTGATGAAGATATCCGTCGGCCCCGACCAGGCGGCAAGCCGGCCGTCCGCGCCGGCGGCGCTTTCGAGCAGGCGCAGCGATGTCGTGCCGACAGAGACGATGCGCCCCCCGGCAGCCTTCACGGCGTTCAGCGCATCGGCCGTCGCCTGGGAGACAGTACCGATCTCCGAATGCATCCGGTGATCCTCGGTGTCCTCCGCCTTGACCGGAAGGAAGGTGCCGGCGCCGACATGTAGCGTCACGAAATGCCGGCGGATCCCGGCGGCGTCGAGCCGGCCGAAGAGCTCCTCGGTGAAGTGCAGGCCAGCGGTCGGTGCCGCGACGGCGCCGTCCTCCCGGGCATAGATCGTCTGGTAGTCGGTCTCGTCCCGCTCGTCCTCGGCCCGCTTCGAAGCGATATAGGGCGGCAGCGGAACGTGGCCCGCCATCATGATGGCCTCGTCGAGGGTCGGGCCCGTGAATTCGAAGCGCAGCGTCACCTCGCCCGCCTCGCCCTTCTCGACGACAGTGGCGTTCAAAGTTCCGAGCAGGCAGACGCGACCCTCGTGGCCAAAGCTCAGCCGGTCGCCGACCTGGACGCGCTTCGCCGGGCGTACGAAGGCCTTCCAGCTCTCCTCCGACACGCGCATGTGCAGGGTCGCGGAGACGCGCGCCTCCCCGCCGTCGTCGCGATAGCGCGTGCCCTCAAGCTGCGCCGGAATTACCTTCGTGTCGTTGAAGACCAGCGCGTCGCCGGGCGAAAGCAGCGACGGCAGATCGCGCACGCTGACGTCCCGCAAGGGCTGCCCGCTCGTCGGATCGACGACGAGCATCTTCGCCGCGTCACGCGGGTTGGCGGGGCGCAGCGCGATCCGGTCTTCCGGAAGATCGAAGTCGAAGAGATCGACGCGCATGGCTCTAGCCCACCGCTGCGGCAGAGCCGCATGTTGCGCGGCACGCAGTCCAGGCGCGAGAAGCCACTATCCACTCCGTCACCCCTGTGCTTGTCACAGGGGTCCATTCCGTTCCGATATCGGCTTGGGGGTACCAGCGAAAACATCCCGGTTGCGCAAACGAAACGGTATGAATTCCCGTGACAAGAACAGGAATGACGGAAGGATGGGCGGTCATCTCACAAGAAATCCACTACCACGCCGGCGCTAGACATTCGCCGCGACGCGCATGCTCACGATCGAGTCCGGCTCGCGCACCGGCTCGCCGCGCTTGATCTTGTCGACGTTCTCCATGCCCTCGATGACCTGGCCCCAGACCGAATATTGCTTGTTGAGCCACGGGGCATCCTCGAAGCAGATGAAGAACTGCGAGTTCGCAGAGTTCGGGCTCTGGCTGCGGGCCATCGAGCAGGTGCCGCGGACATGGCTCATGTTGGAGAACTCGGCCTTGAGGTCCGGCTTGTCGGAGCCGCCCATGCCCGTCCCCGTCGGGTCGCCGGTCTGCGCCATGAAGCCGTCGATGACGCGGTGGAAGACTATGCCGTCATAGAACTTGTCGCGCGCCAGTTCCTTCACCCGCGCCACGTGAGCCGGCGCGACGTCGGGGAGGAGCTTGATCACCACCCTGCCCTTCGTCGTCTCCATGATGATCGTGTTTTCCGGATCGGCGATCTCGGCCATTGAACTTCTCCTTGATGAATGGATGGCAAGCGGCTCAGCCGCCGACGGTGACCTTGATCATGCGATCCGGATCCGTGACGGCGCCGTTGTTCGAGGGATCTCCGCGTTTGATCTTGTCGACGAGGTCCATGCCCTTGATGACCTTTCCGACGACGGTGTACTGGCCGTTCAGGAACGAGCCGTCGCCGAACATGATGAAGAACTGCGAGTTCGCCGACTTCGGGTCCTGTGCGCGCGCCATGCCGACGGTGCCGCGTTCGAACGGCACTTTCGAGAACTCCGCCGGCAGATCGGGAAGATCCGAGCCGCCGGTGCCGACGCGCTCCGGATCGTAGCCGTCCTTCACGTCGCCATACTGCACGTCGCCCGTCTGCGCCATGAAGCCTTCGATGACGCGGTGGAAGGCGACGTTGTCATAGGCGCCCTTCTTCGCAAGCGTCTCGAGGCGCTCGACGCTCTTCGGCGCGACGTCGGGCATCAGCTGGATGACGACATCGCCGCCCTTGAGCTGGATCGTCAGGCGGTCCTTCGCCGGCCCGGACTGCGCCGAGGCGGCACCGGCGGCAACGAGCAGCGAAAGGGCCGCGGCAGCGAGAATGGATGGCAGTTTCATGGGAGCTCCGTGAGGTTTGTTTTGCGCCGTCGATGACAGGATGCGCTACCGCCTGTTCTTGGCCTTCAGCGCGTTGAGGACGGCGCGCGGCACGAAGGCGCTGACATCTCCGCCCATCGCCGCGATCTGGCGGACCAATGTGGCGGTAATCGGCCGGAACGAGGCGCCGGCAGGCAGGAACAGCGTCTGGATGTCCGGCGCCATCTGCCGGTTCATCCCGGCCATCTGCATCTCGTAGTCGAGGTCGGTCCCGTCCCTCAATCCCCTGAGGAGGAGCGAGGCGCCCGCGCGACGGGCCGCATCGACGGCGAGATCGTCGAAGGCGACGACCGAAACACGGCCGGCCTCCTTCGGGTGAACCTCCGCAAGCGAATCGCGGATGAGCTTTGCGCGCTCGTCGAAGCTGAAGAGCGGCGTCTTGCCCCCCTGCACGCCGATACCGACCACGACCGCCTCGGCAACGGCGAGCGCCTGCACGAGAACGTCGAGATGGCCGTTCGTCATCGGGTCGAAGGAGCCGGGGTAGAAGGCTGTCGTCATGTGCGCCCTTTTGCTGGCGCCTCTTCTGTCACGGCCACCCCGCGCGCGCAAGGAGAAGGCGGGAGAGCGGGTGGCGTCGAGACAAGATGAGGAAGAGGCTCAGTCCCTTCCGTCGCACCCCGCTTTGCTGATGGTAATCGGGTGAAACCTTTTGGAATCTTCGGCGTTGTGGATGCAAAGGATTGGAACCATGCTCATCACGCTTCTCGCAACCCTCATGTTCTTCGCGATGCTTGCTGCAACCTTCTCGGCACTGCGCACCGAAATGGTCGAAGCCAAGGTGGTCGCCAACCGCCATCGCCGCGCCGCCGGCCGCTCGATCTACCGGCGCTGAACGCTCCGACCGGATTCCTCCCGCTGCCAACGGAACGGTTTCAGCTCGTCTGAGGCCGTATCAGGAGAGGCCCATGCTTTCGGTGCTCGTGCTCGCCGCCGCTGTCGTCGCAAGCTTCCTGACTGCCACCCTGGTCGCCTCCGCGGAGGACGCCAAGCTCGCCCACGCCAAGGTCCGCGCGAAGCTTTCGGATGAAGGTGGCTTCGGCCGCTGATCGGCTCGGCCGAAGATAGGGCGACAGAGCCTCAGGCCGCCCCACCCGGATCGCCCGGCCCATCGGCGCCATTCGCCTGAGCCGCGTTTTCGGTGGCCTCGGTATCGATCGTCTCTTCTTCCTCCGGTTCGCTGATCCGCTCGACCGAAACGACCTTCTCGCCCGGTGACGTCGAGAAGATCGTCACGCCCTTCGTCGCCCGGCTGGCGATACGGATGCCGGTGACCGGCACCCGGATCAACTGGCCGCCGTTGGAGACGAGCATGATCTGATCGCCCTCCTCGATCGGAAAGGCGGCGACGAGCTGGCCGATGTCGTCGACCTTGGTGACGTCGGTCGCCTTGATGCCCTTGCCGCCACGGCCGGAAATCCGGAAGTCGTAGGACGAAGATCGCTTGCCGAAGCCCTTTTCGCTGACCGTCAGGATGAACTGCTCGCGCGCCTTGAGTTCCTCGTAGCGCTCCGGCGACAGCTCCGTCTCTTCTGCCGCATCGGCGCCGCTGAGCGTCACTTCCTCAGCGTCGACCCCCGCGCTGCGGCGCTCGGCCGTTGAAAGCTTCAGATAGGTCGTCCGTTCCTGCGGCGTCGCCTCGACATGTGAGAGAATGGCCATCGAGATCACGCGATCGTCATGCCCGAGGCTGATGCCGCGCACGCCGACCGAGTTGCGGCCGGCGAAGACGCGCACGTCGGTCGTCGGGAACCGGATCGCCTGGCCGAGCGCCGTGGTCAGCACCACGTCGTTGAACTCCGTGCAGGTCTCGACGCCGAGGATCGCGTCGTTCTCGTCCTCGAGCTTCATCGCGATCTTGCCGTTGCGATTGACCTGGACGAAGTCCGACAGCTTGTTGCGCCGGACCGTCCCCTGCGTCGTGCAGAACATGACGTCGAGGTTTTCCCAGGTCGATTCGTCCTCCGGCAGCGGCATTATCGCCGTGATGCGGTCGCCGTGCTGGATCGGCAGCAGGTTGATCAGAGCCTTGCCGCGCGACTGCGGCGTGCCGATCGGAAGGCGCCAGACCTTCTCCTTGTAGACGATGCCGCGCGAGGAGAAGAAGAGCACCGGCGTGTGCGTGTTCGCGACGAAGAGCCGCGTGACGAAGTCCTCGTCGCGCGTCGCCATGCCGGAGCGGCCCTTGCCGCCGCGCCGCTGCGCCCGATAGGTCGTGAGCGGGACGCGCTTGATGTAGCCGAGGTGGGAGACGGTGACGACCATGTCCTCGCGGGCGATCAGATCCTCGTCGTCCATGTCCGCGCCGCCTTCGACGATCTCGGTCCGCCGCGGCGTTCCGAACTCGTTCTTCACGGCGGTCAGCTCGTCCTTGACGATCTGCTGGATGCGCAGGCGGGAGCCGAGGATGTCGAGGTAGTCGCGGATCTCCTCGCCGATCTTGTTCAGCTCGTCGCCGATCTCGTCGCGCCCGAGCGCCGTCAGGCGCTGCAGGCGGAGATCGAGGATGGCGCGCGCCTGCTCTTCGGAGAGGTTATAGGTGCCGTCTTCGTTGATGCGGTGGCGCGGGTCGTCGATCAGCCGGATCAGCGCCTCGACGTCGGCGGCCGGCCAGCGCCGCTCCATCAGCTGTTCGCGCGCCGTCTGCGGGTCCGGAGCGTGGCGGATCAGGCGGATCACCTCGTCGATATTGGCGACGGCGATCGCCAGGCCGACGAGGACATGGGCGCGATCGCGCGCCTTGCGCAGGAGATACTTCGTCCGCCGGCTGACGACCTCTTCGCGGAAGGAGACGAAGGCCTTCAGCATGTCGATGAGCGTCAACTGCTCGGGCTTGCCGCCGTTGAGCGCCACCATGTTGCAGCCGAAGGAGGTCTGCAGCGGCGTGTAGCGGTAGAGCTGGTTGAGCACCACGTCGGCATTCGCGTCGCGCTTCAGCTCGATGACGACGCGATAGCCCTGCCGGTCGGATTCGTCGCGGAGGTCCGAGATGCCCTCGACGCGCTTGTCGCGCACGAGCTCGGCCATCTTCTCGATCATCGTCGCCTTGTTCACCTGGTAGGGAACCTCGGTGACGATGATCGCCTCGCGATCGCCGCGGATCGTCTCGAAATGCACCTTGCCGCGCATCATGACCGAGCCGCGGCCCGTCTCGTAGGCGCTGCGCACGCCGGCGCGCCCGAGGATCAGGCCGCCCGTCGGGAAGTCCGGGCCCGGGATGATGTGCATGAGGTCGATGAGGTCCATCGACGGATTGTCGATCAACGCCGTGCAGGCATCGACGACCTCGGAGAGATTGTGGGGCGGGATGTTGGTCGCCATGCCGACCGCGATGCCGCCGGCGCCGTTGACGAGGAGGTTCGGGAAGCGCGCGGGCAGGACCTTCGGTTCGCTGCCGGAGGAATCGTAGGTATCCTGGAAATCGACGGTTTCCTTGTCGATGTCCTCGAGGAGCTCGTGCGCCACCTTGGCGAGCCGCGCCTCGGTGTAGCGCATCGCCGCCGGCGGATCGCCGTCGATCGAGCCGAAATTGCCCTGGCCGTCGATCAGCGGCACGCGCATCGACCAGTCCTGCGCCATGCGCACCATCGCGTCGTAGATCGCGCTGTCGCCGTGCGGGTGGTATTTACCCATGACGTCGCCGACGATGCGCGACGACTTCACGTACTTCCGGTTCCAGTGATAGCCGCTCTCGTGCATCGCGTAGAGGATGCGCCGGTGCACCGGCTTCAGCCCGTCGCGCACGTCGGGCAGCGCACGACTGACGATCACGCTCATGGCGTAATCGAGATAGGAGCGCTGCATCTCCTCGATGATGGAGATCGGTTCGATGCCGGAGGGGCCGGCCGGCCCTCCGGGCCCGCCGGGTGTCGTAAGGTCTGTCAAATCAGGTCACGATCAAAACGGTTGGAATCATGAGGTCGGGGTCGGTCATAGCGGAAACGCGCGTCCGGCGCCAATTCTTGCGAGGCCGCAGGCGCCGCTTATCAACACCCGCCGGCCGCCGCGGAAGGGCAGCCCTGTCATTTCCGCAAGGACACGGATAGGAAGTCGAAGAGGTCGAACGCGGGAGCCCGGATGAACGCCAACGATATGCTGGTCAACGCGATCGTCACAATTCTCGTCACGATCGATCCGGTGGGTCTTGCGCCGATCTTTCTCGGGCTCACCACAGGTATGAACCGGGCGGAACGTTTTCAAGTCGCGCTGCGGGCCTGCATCATCGGGGGTGGGGTGCTGATCGCCTTCGCGCTCGCCGGATCGGCTCTGCTCAAGCTCTTCGGCATCACGCTGCCCGCCTTCCGGATTGCCGGCGGCCTGCTCCTCTTCTGGATCGCCTTCGAGATGATCTTCGAGAAGCGCCAGGAGCGGCACGAGAAGAGCGCCGAGCGCGCCGTGACGCAGGACCGCATCCGCAACACCGCGGTCTTCCCGCTTGGCATCCCGCTGATCGCAGGTCCCGGCGCGATCTCAGCCGTGATCCTGCTTTCAGGCACCTTCGACGCGCCGATCCTGAAGGCCGAGTTGCTCGTCGTACTCGTCGGGTGCCTGCTCGTGCTGCTTGCGGCCCTCGTCATCGCCGAGCGCATCGACCGCTTTCTCGGCGAGACGGGGCGGACGATCCTGACGCGCCTGCTCGGCGTCATCCTCGCTGCGCTCTCGGTCCAGTTCGTGATGGACGGCATCCGCGCCGGCTTTGGCGGATAGAGCACACGATCGTGGACAGACCGGCGCGCTGGGGCAATCTCGTCGCCGCCCGCCGATCGAGACGCGCCGACCACTGCCGCCCATAACGAGCGGCAGACGGTTCGCAAAGCCTCAGAACGGGATGTCGTCGTCCATGTCGCGCGAGAACCCGCCGCCCTGGCTGCCCCCGCCGCGCGACGGCGCGCTGCTCGGCCCGCGATCATAGTCGTCGCCGCCGCCGGAAAAGTCGGACGCCCTGTCCTGGCCACCCTCGCCGCGCCCGTCGAGCATGGTCAGCGTCGCGTTGAAACCCTGCAGCACGACCTCCGTTGAATAACGCTCCTGGCCGCTCTGGTCCTGCCACTTGCGGGTCTGCAGCTGGCCCTCGATATAGACCTTGGAGCCCTTGCGGAGATAGCTTTCCGCCACCTTGCAGAGCCCCTCGCTGAAGATCACGACACGGTGCCATTCGGTGCGCTCCTTGCGCTCACCCGAATTGCGGTCGCGCCACGTCTCGGACGTCGCCACGCGCAGGTTGGCGATCGGTCGTCCGTCCTGCGTGCGCCGTATCTCCGGATCGGCCCCGAGGTTGCCGACCAGAATGACCTTGTTGACGCTTCCCGCCATGATGCACCACCTTTTCTCTTGCGCCTCGCTCGACCATATCGTCGGCTCGGCCATCGCTGCGGGCAGTCTATCCCATGCGCTCCGGAACCGTCGCCGGTGCCCGGAAAATCCACAGGAGCTTTTCGTTCTTTATTTGTTCTATTTCTCCTGATAGGCTCTGTCAACGGAATCGGTGATCGCGGCAACGGCCACGGTCAAGGCGCCTCGACATGACGCCGAGACGAATTACATAAGAGCGGGCACCTCTGCGGGGCGCACGGTGCGTTCCCTGACATCTGCGGCTTTCTCATGAGCGAACTGAAGACCATTTCGATCCGCGGCGCGCGCGAACACAACCTCAAGGGCATCGACCTCGATCTGCCGCGCAACGCGCTGATCGTGATGACCGGGCTTTCAGGCTCCGGTAAGTCGTCGCTCGCCTTCGACACGATCTATGCCGAAGGGCAACGGCGCTATGTCGAGAGCTTGTCGGCCTACGCCCGGCAGTTCCTCGAGATGATGCAGAAGCCCGACGTCGACCAGATCGACGGCCTCTCGCCGGCAATCTCGATCGAGCAGAAGACGACGTCGAAGAACCCGCGCTCGACGGTCGGCACCGTCACCGAGATCTACGACTACATGCGCCTGCTCTTCGCGCGGGTCGGCATTCCCTATTCGCCGGTGACCGGCATGCCGATCGAGAGCCAGACGGTCACGCAGATGGTCGACCGCATCCTCGCCCTCGAGGAGGGCACGCGCCTCTACCTGCTGGCGCCGCTCGTGCGCGGCCGCAAGGGCGAGTACCGCAAGGAACTTGCCGAGCTGATGAAGAAGGGCTTCCAGCGCGTCAAGGTCGACGGCCAGTACTACGAGATCGCCGACGTGCCGCCGCTCGACAAGAAGTACAAGCACGATATCGACGTCGTCATCGACCGCGTCGTCGTGCGCGCCGACCTGGCCGCGCGCCTCGCCGACAGCATCGAGACGGCACTGAAGATCGCCGACGGGATCGCCGTCGCCGAGTTTGCCGAACGGCCGCTGCCCGAGTCGGAAACGGCCGAAGGCGGCGCTGCCAACAAGTCGAAGAACGAGACGCACGAGCGTATCGTCTTCTCCGAGAAGTTTGCCTGCCCTGTCTCCGGCTTCACGATTCCGGAGATCGAGCCACGACTCTTCTCCTTCAACAATCCGTTCGGCGCCTGCCCGACCTGCGACGGTCTCGGGACGCAAAGCAAGATCGATCCGGCGCTGATCGTGCCGGAGCCCGTGCGGACGCTCCGCGACGGGGCCATCGCGCCCTGGGCGCGCTCGGCGTCGCCCTATTACACCCAGACGCTCGAAGGCCTCGGCAAGCATTTCGGCTTCAAGCTCGGCCAGCGCTGGAACGAGATTCCGGAGGAGGCGCGCCAGGCGATTCTCTACGGGACGAAGGACAAGATCGCCTTCCACTACGACGACGGCCTGCGTTCCTACAACACCGCCAAGACCTTCGAGGGCGTCGTGCCGAACCTCGAGCGCCGGTGGAAGGAGACGGATTCGGCCTGGGCGCGCGAGGAGATCGAGCGCTACATGTCCGCCGCCCCCTGCCCCGCCTGCAACGGCTTCCGGCTGAAGCCCGAGGCGCTGGCGGTGAAGATCGCGGGACGTCACATCGGCCAGGTGACGCAGATGTCGATCCGCGCCGCGGGCGACTGGTTCGATGGATTGCCGGTGTCGCTGAACGAGAAGCAGAACGAGATCGCGGTGCGCATCCTCAAGGAGATCCGCGACCGGCTGCGGTTCCTCAACGACGTCGGCCTCGACTACCTGACGCTGTCGCGCAACTCCGGCACGCTCTCGGGCGGCGAGAGCCAGCGCATCCGGCTCGCCTCGCAGATCGGCTCGGGCCTGACGGGCGTGCTCTACGTTCTCGACGAGCCGTCGATCGGCCTGCACCAGCGCGAAAACGCGCGGCTCCTCGAAACGCTTAAGCGGCTCCGCGACATCGGCAATACGGTGATCGTCGTCGAGCATGACGAGGACGCGATCCTGACCGCCGACCACGTCGTCGACATCGGCCCGGCCGCCGGCATCCACGGCGGCGAGGTGATCGCCGAGGGCACGCCGGCCGAGATCATGGCAAATCCCCACTCGCTCACCGGCCAGTATCTCTCCGGCGCGCGGGAGGTCGCCCTGCCGGAGGCTCGGCGCAAGCCGAAGAAGGGCAAGGAACTCAAAGTCGTCGGCGCCCGCGGCAACAACCTGAAGAACGTCTCGGCGGCGATACCGCTCGGAGTCTTCACCGCCGTGACGGGCGTCTCC
>JBQCEN010000059.1:0-4525 GCA_051960215.1 Pararhizobium sp. | reverse complement strand
TGGCGCCGCCCGAGCGGCACCATCGTCACGTCGGCCGCTATCAGCTGGTCCTGCCCTTCCTGTTTATTGACGCCGACGTCGACGGCGCCGTCGGCGAGCCGGTCGAGCAGATCGGAATGGGACAGCGCGGCGCCCGCTCCGGTGCCTGTTCCGATGTCGTTCATGGGTCGGCTCCTCGGTCGTTGATGGCCCGCATGTCACAGCCCGGACGCCCGTCTGTCAACGGGCGTCCGGGCCGCAGGTGTCGCGTCTGGAGGCCGTCCTGCAGCCTTGGCGGGGCAGCGCGATCAGGGGAGCGTATAGGCCGTCTTGACGGTCGTGTAGAACTCCGCCGCATAGCGGCCCTGCTCGCGCGAGCCGAAGCTCGATCCCTTGCGCCCGCCGAAGGGCACGTGGAAATCGACGCCGGCCGTCGCCAGATTGACCATGACCATGCCCGCTTCGGCGTTCCGCTTGAAGTGCGAGGCATGCTTGAGCGACGTCGTGCAGATGCCCGAGGAGAGGCCGAACGGCGTGTCGTTGGCGACGGCGAGCGCCTCCTCGTAGTCCTTGACGCGGATGACCGAGGCGACCGGGCCGAAGATTTCCTCGCGGCTGATGCGCATCGCGTTCGTCGCCTCGGTGAAGAGGGCGGGCTGGAGATAGAAGCCGGGCGCCTCGCGGTTCAGCCGCTCGCCGCCGAAGACGAGGTTGGCGCCTTCGTCGCGGCCGATGCCGAGATACTTCTCGTCCTGCGCGAGCTGCTTCTCGTCGACGACCGGGCCGATATGCGTGCCCTGCTTCAGCGCGTCGTCGACGACGAGGCTCTTCAGCTTCTCCGTCACGGCGTCGACGAAGCGGTCGTGGATGCCCTCCGTCACGATCAGGCGCGACGACGCTGTGCAGCGCTGGCCGGTGGAGAAGAAGGCGCCGTTGACCGAGGCGTCGACGGCGACCGAGAGGTCCGCGTCGTCGAGGACGACCATCGGGTTCTTGCCGCCCATCTCGAGCTGGAACTTCCGCATGTGCTGGACGGAGGCCTCGGCCACCCGCTTGCCGGTCGCAACCGAGCCCGTGAAGGTGAGCGCGTCGAGGTCGGGGCTGTCGAGCATCGCTTGCCCGACGACCGAGCCCTTGCCCATGACGAGGTTCATGACGCCCTTCGGCAGGCCGGCGCGATGCAGGATGTCGACGATCGCCCACGAGCACCCGGGAACGAGCTCGGCCGGCTTGAAGACGATCGTGTTGCCGTAGCAGAGCGCCGGCGCGATCTTCCAGGCGGGAATCGCGATCGGGAAGTTCCACGGCGTGATGATGCCGACGACGCCCATCGCCTCGCGCGTCATCTCGACGCCGACGCCCGGCCGGACAGACGGCACCGTCTCGCCCGTCAGCCGCAGCGCCTCGCCAGCGAAGAAGTCGAAGATCTGGGCGGCGCGCACCGTCTCGCCGATGCCCTCGGCCAGCGTCTTGCCTTCCTCGCGGGACAGGAGCCGCCCGAGTTCCTCCTTGCGCGCCATGATCTCGTCGGCCGTCTTCTTCAGCACCGCGTGGCGCTCGAGAAGGCCGGAGCGCGACCACGAATGCGCGGCGGCCTTGGCTGCAGCAATCGCCTGCCTGGCGTCGTCCGCGGTGGCGCGGGCATATTCACCGACGACATCGTTCGTGTTCGATGGGTTGATGTTCGGCACGGCGTCGGTACCGATCCACTCTCCGGCGATGAGGTTCTGGTGAATGGTCATGGCAAGCGTCTCCGATCTTTGTTCCGGACGGACATGAGGGAAAGAGGCGCGTCTTTCAACCCCCGTCGGCCGGATGTCCCGCCGCGGCGAAGCCGCCGCCCTGGAAGATGACGGCCGGATCGGCCGGATCCTCCGCCGGCGCCTGCGCCAGCACCTCGGTGCGCCACTTCGCCGATGAATGTTTTGGCCGCCAGCCGAGGAAGGCGGCCTTGCCGTTGTCCCACCATTGCTCGTCGTTGTCGGAGGCGCCGTAGACGATCGTGTTGCCGAGCCGCGGCGCCTCGAAGGCGCATCGGCAGAGGTCGGCGAGGTCTTCGACGGCGAGCCAGGTGGCGAGCATCCGCGGATTGCGCGGCTTCTCGAAGCACGAGCCGATGCGGATCGACAGGCACTCCTGGCCGAACTTGTCGAAATACAGGCTGGCGAGGCTCTCTCCGAAGACCTTCGAAACGCCGTAGAGCGAGTCCGGCCGCGGCACGGCCGTCGCGTCGAGGCGCTCGTCGCGACGGTAGAAGCCGATCGCGTGGTTCGAGCTGGCGAAGATGATGCGCGGGCGGCCGTGGTGTCGCGCCGCCTCGAAGAGGTTGTAGGCGCCGACGATGTTGCCGGAGAGGATCACGTCGAACGGCTTCTCGACGGAGACCCCGCCGAGATGGATGATGCCGTCGACACCGCCCATAAGCCCATCCACCGCCATTCGGTCGGAGAGGTCGCAGGCGGTGAAGGATTCGTGGCCGGCGAGGTCGTCGATCGCGGCGATGTCGGAAAGGACCACCCTTTCGGCGAAAGCGGAGAGGTGAGGGCGGAGCAATGTCCCAAGCCCGCCGGCAGCACCGGTCAAAAGCAATTTCTTCACCAATGGACAGTCCTCAATTCACGAAGCTCGGCAGCAGCATCGAAACTGCCGGGACATAGGTCGTCAACATCAGCGCGACGAGAACCGCGGCATAGAAGGGCCATATGGTCTTCATCGTGTGCTCCATCTTCACCTCGCCGATGGCACAGCCGACGAAAAGGCAGGCGCCGACTGGTGGGGTGCAGAGGCCGAGACCGATTTTAATCATCATGATGATGCCGAACTGCACCGGGTCCATGCCGATGTCCCTGACGACCGGCAAGAAGATCGGCGTGCAGATCAGGATCAGCGGCGCCATGTCCATGATCATGCCGAGGCCGAGCAGCACGAGATTGATGAGCAGCAGGATGACGAATTTGTTGCTCGTCAATGAGGTGACGGCTGCGGCAAGCGCATCCGGCACCTGGTAGAGCGCCAGCATGTAGGCGAAGGCCGAGGCGCAGCCGATCAGCATCATGACCATCGCGGTCGTGCGAACGGTGCTGGCGACGGCCGCCTTGAAGGATTTCCAGTCGAGTTCACGATAGACGAGTGCGGTGATGACGATGGCGTAGATCGCACCGAACGCGCCGGCCTCGATCACCGTCATGACCCCTGAAAGGGTGCCGCCGACGATGATGACGGCTGTCAGCAGACCCGGAATGGAGGAAGCGAAACTGATGAGCAGCGCCTTCCAGCCCGGGAATTTCTCGGCCGGATAGCCGCGACGGACCGCCACGACATAGGCGGCGACCGCGAGGCAGAGAGACATGAGGATGCCCGGAATGATCCCGCCGATGAAGAGCTTGGAAACGGAAACGCCACCGCCGGCCTCAACCGCGTAAATGATGATGTTGTGGCTTGGCGGCACGACGACGCCGGCGATCGACGACGTCACCGTGACGTTGACGGCGTAGTCCGGATCGTAGCCCTTTTCCTTCATCACGGGCATCAGGATGGAGCCTAGCGCCGAAGTGTCGGCGACGGCCGAGCCGGAGATGCCGCCGAAGAGGATGGAGGCGCCGACGTCGACGACGCCGAGCCCGCCGCGCATGCTGCCGACGGCGGCGGCGACGAAGCGCACCAGTCGGCCGGCGATACCGCCGTGGAGCATCAACTCACCGGCGAAGATGAAGAAGGGAATCGCCAGCAGCGCATAGGCGGAAATCCCCGACAGGATGCGCTGGAAGGCGACGAAGAGCGGAATCCCCTCATAGATGAAAGCGCCGAGGGCGGCGATGCCGAGGGCGAACGCCACCGGCGCGCCGACGATCAGGGTCAGGAAGAACAACCCGAAGAGAATGGTCAGTCCCATGCGCGGGCTACTCCTGATCCTGCCCGCGATGGGCGATGCGCGTGACGATGTTGCTGCCGGCGAAGACGACCATGAGGACGCCGCAGATGGCCAGCGGCAGGGCGCGCCACGATTCGGCGACGTCGATCATCGGGATCATGCGGTCGAGATTGCCGAGGATGAGCCCATAGCCCTGCCAGGCCATGAATGCGCCGAAGACGACGATGAAGAGATCGGCGGTGTAGCGCATCACTTCGCGCGGCAGCCACGGCAGGCTCTCGCGCACGAAATCGATGCTGAGATGGGTGTTGCGGCGCACGCCCACGGCGGCGCCGAGGAAGGTGATGTAGGACACCAGCAGCAACGAAAGCTGCTCGACCCAGGTCGGCGTGTTGTTGAGGACGTAGCGGCCATAGACGAGCCAGCCGAAGGTGACGATGATGACGACGAGAGAGACGCCCGCGACGATCATGCAGAGCCAGGCGATGCCGTCGAGCACCCGATCGACGGCCGTTTTGCGATGTATGGGCGCTTGCGGTGCCAGTTCGCCCGTTCCGTCGTGCATGTTTACCAAGGGGAGCTTCCTCTGCCGCGATTGATGAGAGAGCCCCGGACGCAAGCTTGCGTCCGGGGCTCTCTCATCAATCGCGGCAGAGGAAGCTCCCCTTGGTAAAC
>JBQCEN010000058.1:0-6286 GCA_051960215.1 Pararhizobium sp. | reverse complement strand
TGCGATCCGCTCGCCGCTCACATCCTTCGTGAGGTCACGCCCGGGGATGACGTCGTCACCGACGCCGACTGGGAGAAATTCATACGCGCCAACGCTGTGACGGTTTTTCATCCCATGGGCACCTGCCGGATGGGTACCGATGCAGCAGCGGTGGTCGACCCGGACCTGCGAGTACAGGGCCTTGAGGGGCTCCGGGTCGTCGATGCCAGTATCATGCCGACGCCCGTAAGCGGCAACATCAATGCGACGGTCATCGCGCTTGCAGAACGGGCGAGTGATATGATCAGGCATCGACGCGGGTAGTTGCGTCATTCGATTGAATGTAGGGGCGGAGGGCGCCGGCCTCGGTATTCCGAGAAGCCGAAGCCAGTTTCGGACCTACAGGTCGCCGTGTAGTTGAAATGACCCTCGCCGATCCAGGCAGGCAAATCCCGCCGGCGGTTCGACGGTCCGGCCGTTCGTGCTCCTCGTCCCCGACGGTTTCAGCCTTGGGCCGTTCCTTCAGCGAAGGGTTCCGACGTTCCGTCGGGCAGGGGAACCCGGAACGCGTTGATCGTCATCGAGATCAGCGTGTAGTATCCGAGAACGCCGACGAGTTCGACAACGGCCTTGCAACCGAAGGCGGCGCAGGCGCGGCCATATGTGCTGTCGCTGACGGCACGGTCGCGGTGGAGTTCGCTGGAGAAATTGTAGACGATTGCTTCGTCTTCATGCGCGAAATCCGGCCTGGCGCCCGTCCTTATCGCTTCAACGACCATTTCGGAGAGGCCGCTGCGGACGGCGATCGGCGCATGGACGGCCCATTCGAAACCGGCTTTCCAGAAGGCGCCGGTCACGAGGATCGCCAGTTCCGACAGGCGCGGTGGCAAGGAGGTGCCATAGCGGCAGAAGGCGCCGAGCGCCTGCGCCCTGTCCGCAAGTTCCGCCGATTGCAGCCAGACGCGTAACGGCCCCTCCACGAGGCCGCGCGGGCCGGAACGGATGGCATCAAAGACTGCCTGCTGTTCGGCCGACAGACTTGATTCGTTCAAAAGTGGTGGACGCGTGAATTCACTCACGTGCGATCTCCTTCCAGCGGGATTTCGATGGATCGTCATCTCCCTCATGCTATGCCGTTTGCACCGACCCGGCGAAAATCGCGGACGGACTCGGGACATTTGGAGGGGACATGATGGCAGCCGACCTGGCGGCGGATATCGCCTTTTCTTCCGCGGGCGATCTCGGGCGCGCACTTGCTGCCGGCGAGGTGAAATCGGCGGAGATCACCGAATGCCTGCTGGAGCGGATCGCCGCCCATGACGGCGCGCTTCATGCCTTTGTCGCCGTGTTTGGCGAGAGCGCGTTGGCGGCGGCCCGCGACGCCGACAGGAGACGGGAACGGGGCGCCGTCCGCGGACCGCTCGACGGCGTTCCCTTTGCGGTGAAAGATCTGTTCGACATTGCCGGCTATCCGACGGCCGCCGGCTCGAAGGTGCTTCATCCGGACGAGGCCATTCGTACTGCAACGGCGGTCGAGCGGCTGACCGCGCAAGGCATGATCGTTCTCGGCAAGACACAGACGGTGGAATTCGCCTTCGGCGGCTGGGGCACCAATCCGGTCTGCGGCACGCCGGTCAATCCGCGCGACCGAAGGACGCCGCGTGTCCCCGGCGGTTCGTCGAGCGGGTCCGGAGTAGCGGTTGCCGCTGGGTTCGTTCCGGCAGCGCTTGGCACGGACACCGGCGGCTCGGTTCGCAATCCCTCCTCGATGTGCGGCACGGTCGGGCTCAAGACCTCGCGCGGCCTGATCGGACGCGGCGGTCTGCTGCCGCTCGCCACGAGTTTCGACACTATCGGGCCGTTGGTCCGCTCGATCGAGGACGCGGCACTGCTGCTTGCCGCGCTGCAGGGGCGCGATCCGGACGATCCGGCCACCTTCGGCGTCAAGCCAGCCGATCCGCTGGCGGGGCTGGGCGATGGCGTCTCCGGTCTCAGGCTGCTCGTCCCGTCGCCGCACGACTTGCAGGCGGTCGAGCCTGCCGTTCTCCGCGATTTTCGAAAGGCCGTCGCCGATCTCGAGGCGCTTGGGGCTGCTATCGACGAAAAGGCCCTGCCGAGGCCGCCCGAGGCTTACATGGCGCATGCCGGTGCCATCATGGCTGCGGAAGCCTGGCACAATCTGCGGCGTCATGTGGATGATGCCGAAAGCGTCGTTGATCCGGTGATCCGCGGCCGCGTTTCCAAAGGTCGCGACATCGATGTGGCCGCCTATCTCGATCTCATGGAAGAGCGCCGGGCCGTGCAGTCGGAATTCGACCAGTACCTCGACGGCGCCGATGCGCTGCTGACGCCGACGGCGCCGATCACCGCGCCGCCGATCGAAGGCATCGACGAAGACATGACGCCGCTCGGCACCTTCACCCGCTTCGTCAATCTCATGGATATCGCAGCGCTCAGCGTGCCCGTCGGCCTCGTGGACGACCTGCCGACGGCGCTGCAGATTGCGGTACGCCGCTTCGATGATCCGCTGGCGCTGAGGATCGGCCGCGCGCTCGAACGTCATCGTGGCGGCCTCTTCATGCCGCCGGCTGGCTTCGAGTAGCCGACGCCGCTTCGGCCTATTCGCCGCTCGCATAGAGCCAGCGGGCGACAAGCGCATCGGTGTCGGTGCCGAAATCTTCGCGCGTGCCCTCGGAGAAGACGCTGCCGGTCTTCACTACATAGACATAGTCGGTGATGGCGAGCGCGGCGCGGATGTCCTGATCGACCAGCAGCACGGCCTTGCCGAGGTCCTTGGCGAGGCTTTGGACGATCTCGTAGATCGTGCCGCTCGTTTGCGGATCGACGCCCGCCGTCGGCTCGTCGATCAGGTAGACGGACGGATCGGTCATCAGGCTGCGGGCGATCTCGACCTGACGTTGTTGGCCGCCGGAGAGTTGGCCCGCCTGTTGGCCGCGCTTCTCGCGGATCACCGGAAAGCGCTGGTAGACGTCTTCCAGCTTTGCTCCCACCGTCGCCTTCTTTGGCTTGGCATGCCAAAGGCCGAGTTTCAGGTTCGATTCCACCGACAGATAGGGAAACAGGCTCGGCCGCTGCGGCAGATAGGCGACCCCGAGGCCGAGCATCCGGTGCGGTGCGCTTCCTGTAAGGTCCTTGTCGCTTATGCGGACATGGCCGCCGCTTGGCCTGAGGAATCCGAAGAGCGCCTTGAGCAATGTCGACTTGCCGGTGCCGTTCGGGCCGACGACGCAGGAAATGCGGCCGGGCCAGACCTTGACCGAGATGTCACGGAGGATGTGGATGTCTTCCGTATAGCCGGCGACCAGATGTTCGCAGGCAAGAAGCGGCGAGGTTTTGGTCCAGCGCGGGGGAGGGGGCGCGAGTTCGGCTTCGGTCATCATGGCCTCAATGCTTTGTCCGGGCGCCGGTATAGGCGCGCACGACCTCCGGGTCCTGCAGCACGTCGGCGACGGCGCCGTCGGCGATCTTGCGGCCTCGCGTCATGACGATCGTGCGGGCGACCACCGACTGGATCGCCTCGAGATTGTGGTCGACCACGACGATGGTGTGGCCCTCTTGGTTGAGGCTCTTGATGTGGTCGATGATCTGCTCCAGGAGCCGCGGATGGACGCCGGCGAAGGGCTCGTCGAGCAGCAGCAGGCGGGGTTTGAGCATCAGCGCGCGGCCGAGTTCCAGAAGCTTCTGCTGCCCGCCCGAGAGTGCCCGCGCATATTCGCCCGCCATGTGGCCGAGCTTCAGGAAGGCGAGCACCTCGCGGGCGCGCGCTTCCGCCGCCGGCTTCCTTGCTGCCGGATCGGAAAGCGCCGGTACCATCAGATTCTCCATCACCGTCATGCGGCGGAAGAGCCGCGGCACCTGGAACGTGCGGGCGATGCCGGACCGGGCGAAATGGTGCGCCGGCGAGCGGGCCATGTCGGTGCCCTCGACCTCGATCGTGCCACCGTCCGGTTTCAGTACTCCGGTGAGCATGTTGATGGTCGTCGTCTTGCCGGAGCCGTTCGGGCCGATCAGCCCGACGATCTCGCGGCGAGCGAGCTCGAACGAAAGGCCCTCGACGGCGTGGATGCCGCCGAAGCGTTTGGCGAGGCTGCCGACGGAGACAAAACCTTGATCACCCGGCATTGCCATCCTCCATGGAGTTGGCCACAGCGGGCGCTGGCATTGGCGTGCGCGCCGGAGTCCTGTTGCTCAAGCGCTCGATGAGGGGGAACAGTCCGTTCTGCGCGAAGCGCTGGACGAGGATCAGCGCCAGTCCGAGGAGCACGAAGCGCCATTCGCCGTAGGAGCGCAGTGATTCCGACAGCAGATAGACGACGACCGCTCCGATCACGGCGCCAGGCAGGCTCTCGATACCGCCGATGACGGCCATTGCGATCACCAACCCCATTTCGGGCAAGATGGCAATATTCGGCGTCAGGATACCGATGAAATGGCCGTAATAGGTTCCGGCGAGCGCCGCGATGCCGCTGGTGACGACGAAGACGAGGATCTTGTAGCGCGTCGTGTCGATGCCGCTCGTCCGTGCGGCGCCCTCATCCTCACGGATCGCGCGCAGGAAAAGCCCGATTCGGGTCGCAAGCAGCAGGTTCATGCCCAATACGGAGAAAACGACGAGGGCGAGGCCGAGATAGTAGTAGGGCCGGTCCGAGGAGCCGGGAAAGAAGCCGGGAACTTCGAGGCCGAGCATGCCGCGCGTAACCTCATCTTCGGCGACCAGGACGAGGCGGAAGATCTCCGAGATGGCCAGCGTGAAGAGCGCCAGATAGGGACCGGAGAGCCGGAGCACGAGCGCGGCGATCAACGCCCCCATCACCATCGCCAGCGCAATGCTGGCGACAATTGCGGGGATCAGCGGCAGACCAAGCTTGCCGACGAGCAGCGCCGAGGCATAGCCGCCGAGCGCGGCGAAGGCCATGTGGGCAAAGGAGAACTGCCCGGCATAGCCGGCGAGCAGTGCCCAGCTTGCCGCGAGCAGCGCGTAATACCAAGCGATCGCGCCGACATGGGTCCAGTATGGACCGATGGCAAAGGGCAACAGCAGCGCAATGACCAGAAGCACTGCCTGGATCGCGTGCGAGGGAGAAAGACGAAACATCGGTTGCGATCTCATTCGAGCCGGAGATGCGAGCGGCCGAAAAGGCCGGTCGGCCGGACGAGCAGCGTCACGACGAGAAGCAGCGCGCCGAAGGCCTGGGTATAGGCCAGCGCCCGGTTCGGGTCCGGCAGATAGCCGACGCCGAGGCCCTGCACGAGGCCGAGGAGGATGCCGCCGACGATGCTGCCGCCGACCGAGCCCATGCCGCCGATAACGATGATGATGAAGGCCTGCACGACCGGCAGTTCGCCCATCGATGGCGACAGCGAGAAGATGGGCGCAATCAGGGCCCCGGCGCCGCCGGCAAGGGCGGAGCCGAGGCCGAAGGCGATCGTGTACATGCGTTGCGGATTGATGCCGATCACCGCCGCCGATTCGCGGCTCTGGCTGACCGCGTCGAGTGCCTGGCCGAGCGAGCTCTTCTTCAGGAACAGCGTCAGACCGAGGAGCAGTACGACTGCGACGATGGCAGCGATCAGCCGATCATAGGGCAACACCAGCGGGCCGGCGATCAGCGCGCCGGTCATGAAGGCGGGCGGTGCCTTGGCGAAGGGGCCGAAGACGACGAGGCCGAGATTGGACAGGAGGATCGTCAGGCCGAAGGTGACGATGATGGCGTATTCGTCCTTGCGCTCGACCTTGTCCGTATACATCGGAGCGATCACCAGCCGCTCGAAGAGGATCCCGAAGAGGAACAGCAAGACCATCGCGCCGACGACGCCGAGAAGCGGGGGAACGCCCAGCCATTCAATGATGTAGTAGGAGGCGTATCCGCCGAGCATATAAAGCGTGCCGTGGCCGAAATTGACGACCTTCAGCACCGAGAAGACCAGTGTCAGCCCCGCGGCGATGAGCGCGTAGATCAGGCCGATGACCAAGCCGTTGACGGACAAAAGAAAGAAATAGCTCATAGGCCCGATTTCGTTTGGGTTTCTCGCCGGAGGATGCCGATCCGTTCAGCATGGCCAACCGCTCCGGCCGGCCATGCCCCGTTTGCCCGCCGCTTATTCCTGTGGCGCTATCTTGTCGGTCGTCGCCCATTTCTTCGGGTAGAGAATGGCGGCTTGTTCCGGCGTCTGGTTCATCTCGGTGTATTGGATGATGGTGAAAGGCACGTCCATGAACTGGTGATAGGCCCAGGCCGGGTCCTTCGTCGTGGGGAAGGTGTAGGTCGCGTTCACGCCTTCGTAC
>JBQCEN010000057.1:0-9458 GCA_051960215.1 Pararhizobium sp. | reverse complement strand
CACGTCGAATGTTCCGCCACCCAGGTCCCATACCAGGATGGTCTCGGCCTTCTGCTTGTCGAGCCCGTAGGCGAGAGAAGCTGCCGTGGGCTCGTTGATGATGCGCAGCACCTCGAGGCCGGCGATCTTGCCGGCGTCCTTGGTGGCCTGCCGCTGGGCGTCGTTGAAGTAGGCGGGAACCGTTATGACGGCCTTGTCGACCTTCTCGCCGAGATAGGATTCGGCCGTCTCCTTCATCTTCTGAAGGACCATCGCGGAAATCTGCGAGGGCGAGTACTTCGTGCCGCCGGCCTCGACCCAGGCGTCGCCATTGTTGGCGCGCACGATGGAATAGGGCACCATGCCCTTGTCCTTCTGGGTCGTCGGGTCGTCGAAGGGACGGCCGATCAGGCGCTTGATCGCGAAAAGGGTGTTCTCCGGATTGGTCACCGCCTGGCGCTTGGCAGGCTGGCCGACGAGGCGCTCGCCGTCGTCGGTGAAGGCGACCATGGAAGGCGTGGTGCGCGCGCCCTCGGCATTCTCGATGACCTTGGCGTCCTTGCCGTCCATCACGGCGACGCAGGAATTCGTCGTTCCGAGGTCGATACCGATAACTTTAGCCATGCTTATCTCTCCTTGAAGCGAGCTGTCCGGACCCGGTCAGGCATTCCGTCTGACAACCCCTAGCGGGAACAATGGTTTTTCAGGTGCCGCGACGGCCGCCGCGGCGATGCGGCGTATATAAGAACCGGTCTTTTCGTCTGCAAGCGCCGGGCGGCGCCTCCGCGTGCTAATGCGTTTCCAGGAAAGTGGATACCGGTTTTCCGTCCGGAAACGCGGCAACCAAAGATCTAATGCGCCTCGTCCCAGTTTCGGGCGGCGCGGGCGTCGACCTTGAGCGGCACGCGCATCGACACGGCCGGCATCGCCGCCTGCTCCATCACCCGTGTCACGAGCCGGATCGTCCCCTCGACCTCGACGTCAGGCACCTCGAAGATCAGCTCGTCGTGGACCTGCAGCAGCATGCGCGCCGAAAGGCCGCCCTCGGCGAGCGCCGGCTCGATGCCGATCATCGCCCGGCGGATGATGTCGGCGGCCGAGCCCTGGATCGGCGCGTTGATGGCGGCGCGCTCGTTGAAGGCGCGGATCTGCGGGTTCGAGGCGCGGATTTCCGGATAGTGCGCCCGCCGGCCGAAGATCGTCTCGACATAACCCTTGTCGCGGGCGAGCGCCTTCGTCGCCTCCATGTAGTCGCGGATACCGGGGAAGCGCTCGAAATAGCGGCGGATGTAGTCGCCCGCTTCCGAGCGCTCGATCGCCAGCTGGTTGGCGAGGCCGAAGGAGGAGATGCCGTAGATGATGCCGAAGTTGATCGCCTTGGCCCGCCGGCGCACCTCGGCCGGCATGTCGGCGACCGGCACGCCGAACATCTCCGACGCCGTCATCGCATGGATGTCGATGCCGTCGGCAAAGGCCTGGCGCAGCTGCGGGATGTCGGCGACATGGGCGAGGACGCGAAGCTCGATCTGGCTGTAGTCGGCCGAGACGAGCTGGTGGCCGGGCTCGGAGATGAAGGCGGTGCGGATGCGCCGGCCCTCGGCGGTGCGCACCGGGATGTTCTGCAGGTTCGGCTCGGAGGAGGAGAGCCGGCCGGTCGTCGTCGCGGCGAGCGCATAGGCCGTGTGGACGCGCTTCGTCTGCGGATGGATGTAGGTCGGCAGCGCGTCCGTGTAGGTCGACTTCAGCTTGGTGAGCTGGCGCCAGTCGACGATCTTGCGCGGCAGCTCGTGGCCGGCGGCAGCCAGGTCTTCCAGCACCTGCGCCGAGGTCGACCACTGGCCGCCCTTCGTCTTCGCCCCGCCGGGCAGCCCGAGCTTGCCGAAGAGGATGTCGCCGAGCTGCTTCGTCGAGCCGATGTTGAAGCTCTCGCCGGCGAGCGCCTGGATTTCCGCTTCGAGTGCTGCCGCCCCTTGCGCGAGTTCGCCGGAGAGCCGCGACAGGATCTGCCGGTCGATGGAGATGCCGCGCTCCTCCATCAGCGCCAGCACCGGGACGAGCGGCCGCTCCAGCCGCTCGTAGACGGAGACGAGCCCGTCGGCGACGAGCCGCGGCTTCAGCGCCAGCCAGAGCCGCAGCACCACCTCGGCGCGCTCGGCCGCATAGGCGGTCGCCCGGGCGATGTCGACGCGATCGAAGGTGACGGCCGCCTTGCCGGTGCCGCAGACGTCCTTGTAGGCGATCGGCTTGTGGCCGAGCCAGCGCTCCGCCAGCGCATCCATGACGTGGCTGCCGCGGCCGGCGTCGACCACGTAGGACATCAGCATCGTGTCGTCGAAGGCGGTGACGGTGATGCCGTAGCGCTTCATCATCAGCCAGTCGTACTTGACGTTCTGCGCGACCTTCAGGACCGAAGGGTCCTCGAAGACCTCGCGCAGGATCTCGAGCGCCTCCGGAAAGGCGATCTGGCCGGCTTGCATCCCGCCGCCGAGCAGGTCGTCGTCGCCGTTGCGGTGGGCGAGCGGCAGGTAGGCCGCCGCCGTGCCCGACATGCGGCTCTCACCGTCGCTGCCGGCGATCGCCAGCGAGACCCCGATGAGTTCGGCCTGCATCGGATCGAGGGACGTCGTCTCGGCGCCGAAGGCGACGAGACCCGTCTCGCGGGCGAGCCCCGCCCAGGCCTTCAGCGTGTCGATGTCGGAGATCGTCTGGTAGCGGGCGTGGTCGAAGCGGCTCCGGCCGGCCGTCGCGGCGCGGGCGCGCGCGAACTCTTCCGGCTCCCATGCCAGGACCTCGGCCTTGCCTGAACGGGTCTGCCGCGAGCCCCGGGTGCCGGCTCCCGCCTGTGAGGGACCGGTGTCGAGGTCCGGGCCGTGCGCCTCGCCGGCCTTCTCCGTCAGGATCTCGGCCGGGTCTATGGCGCTCGCGTCCGTTTCCGTCGCCTCGGCGACGCGGCGGGTCAGCGTCGTGAACTCGAGGCCCTTGAGGAAGGCGACGAGCCGCGGCCCGTCCTGCGGTTCGAGCTGGAGCGCGTCGAGGCCGAGGTCGAGCGGCGCGTCGGTCCTCAGCCGCACAAGCTCGCGCGACAGCCGCGCCTGGTCGGCGAAGGTCTCGATGTTCTCGCGCCGTTTCGCCTGCCTGATCTCCGAAGCGCGTTCGAGCAGCGTGTCGAGGTCGCCATATTCGGTGAGGAGCTGGGCCGCCGTCTTCGGTCCGATCCCGGGGATGCCCGGCACGTTGTCGGTCGAATCGCCGGTCAGCGCCTGCAGGTCGATCATCTGCTCCGGCGGGACGCCCCACTTCTCGACGACGTCGGCGATGCCGATCTGCTTGTCCTTCATGGAATCGTACATCGCCACGCGCTGCGTGACGAGCTGCATCAGGTCCTTGTCGGAGGAGATGATGGTGACGTCGCCGCCCGCCTCCTCGGCAAGCCGTGCATAGGTCGCGATGATGTCGTCGGCCTCGTAGCCCTGCTTTTCGATGCAGGGCAGGTTGAAGGCCCGGGTCGCCTCCCGGATCAGCCCGAACTGCGGGATCAGGTCGTCCGGCGGCGCCGAGCGGTTCGCCTTGTAGCCGTCGAAGAGGTCGTTTCGGAAGGTCTTGGCCGAGTGGTCGAAGATCACCGCGAAATGCGTCGGCGTCACCCCGATCGACGTGTCGCGCGCGTCGCAGACCAGCTTCCACAGCATGTTGCAGAAGCCGGCGACGGCGCCGACCGGAAGTCCGTCGGACTTGCGCGTCAGCGGCGGCAGCGCGTGATAGGCGCGGAAGATGTAGCCGGAGCCGTCGACGAGGAAGAGATGGTCACCGTTTTTCATGGCGAATGCCATAGCGCGGGCGCGGAAGAAGGTCTACACGGGCGGCGGTCGCGCGCGGTTCCTGGGGGTCGTGCGAAGCCGCTCCATCCTCCGCGAAGGGCCGCCCCGACCATCACCGCGACGTTACCGATTTGTAATCCGGCACCGCCGTTTCAGTCCTTGAATCGCCACATTCGGACGACCATTTCTAGCGGGACGGCAACATTATGCCGCCGTCCGGTAAGAGGCTCGTCCCCCGCCTTTGCCGGATAGGGAGAAAGGTCTTCCCCCCTCTCCGGACCTTCTCTCCCCGTAGAAGATGCCGTCGTGGTTATCCCCTCCAACCACGACGGCTTTTCTATGTCCGATGCTCTTCCCGCCGTCTCAGAAGCGCACGCCCTCAGAAGCGCACGCCGATCCGGGCACCGACCGATTCCAGCCCGGCATCGGCCGGCGACAGCCGCGCGTTGGAGAAGTGGTTGTAGTAGACCTGCGCCGTGATGTTCTGCGTCAGGTCGAAGCCGGCGCTTGCCTGCAGGTGGAAGAGCAGGTGCGAGCCGAGGTCCTTCACCTTGCCACCGTCGGTGACGAAGCGCGTCTTCGTATCGAGCGCGCCGCCGAGGCTGAAGCCGAGATAGAACTGCCGGGTCAGATAGGCTTCCCAGTTCAGCCCCGAATAGAACATGTCGATCGGATGGTCGGAGACGGCGATGTCCGTGCCGATATAGGGCCGCGGTGCGCCGAGCCCGGAGAGGAAGTCGGGCGAGGGCGCGAGCACCTCTCCGTTGATATTGAAGCCGCCTGCCGCCTGTGACGAGAAGGCGCCGGTGTCGTAGGCTGAGGCGCCGAGCCGTAGCTCCCACTTCGCGGCGTTCTTGCCGACCTTGATGCCGCCGAGGAAGCCGGAACCGCCCTGCGCTGAGGCGGCGGTGGTTCCGAGAGCCAGAATGGCTGCGCCCATGAGGGCGATCCGATGGAAGCGCATGCCTGTCCCCTGATAAGGCCTCACCCCGAATCACCGGTGAGCATACGCCCGCCGCCGGCTTTGCGGCAGTGTCCTCGTGGTGCGAACGCGCCGAAGCGCGGCGGTTGTGGTCGCGGCGCAACAGCTGCCCGAGCGGTCGCCGCACCATGCCTTTTCTTTTCGCCCGGCCGCTGTAGTCTCCGCGGTCTTTCCGTCCGATGAAATTGAAGGCAGCCCTCATGTCCGACGTCAGTTCCGTGCTCGCCCGCGCCGATGCCAACCTCGATTCGAGCCTAGAGCGCCTCTTCGCCCTGCTCCGTATCCCGTCGATCTCGACCGATCCGGCCTATGCGAAGGACTGCCGGAAGGCGGCGGAGTGGCTGGCGGCGACGCTGGCGGAGCTCGGCTTCGAGGCGAGCGTCCGCGACACGCCGGGCCATCCGATGGTGGTGGCGCATGCGCCGGCCGCCGCGGCCGATGCCCCGCACGTCCTCTTCTACGGCCATTACGACGTCCAGCCGGTCGATCCGCTCGAGGAGTGGACGAGCGATCCCTTCGCGCCCGAGGTCAGGCAGGGGCCGTCCGGCCGCAAGGTCATCACCGGCCGCGGCGCCGCCGACGACAAGGGCCAGCTGATGACCTTCGTCGAGGCTTGCCGGGCGTACCGCGACGAGAGAGGCGGCCTGCCCTGCCGCATCACGATCCTCTTCGAGGGCGAGGAGGAGTCGGGCTCGCCCTCGTTGAAGCCCTTCCTCGAGGCCAACGCCGCGGAATTGAAGGCGGATTTCGCCCTCATCTGCGACACCAGCATGTGGGATGCCGAGACGCCGGCGATCTCGGCGGGCCTGCGCGGCCTCGTCGGCGAGCAGGTGACGGTGAGGGCGGCCGACCGCGACCTGCACTCGGGCTATTTCGGCGGGGCGGCGGCGAATCCGATCCACGTCCTCGCGAAGGTACTCGCCGATCTCCATGACGACACCGGCCGCGTCACCCTTTCCGGCTTCTATGACGGCGTCGAGGAGACGCCGGAAAACGTCAAGGCGAGTTGGGCGGCACTCGGCCAGAGCGACGAGCGCTTCCTCGGTACGGTGGGCCTCTCCATCCCGTCGGGCGAGAAGGGGCGGTCGGTCCTGGAGCTCACCTGGGCGCGCCCGACGGCGGAGGTGAACGGCATCAAGGGCGGCTATACGGGCGAAGGCTTCAAGACCGTCATCCCGTCGACGGCGACGGCGAAGGTCTCGTTCCGGCTGGTGGGGCAGCAGGACCCGGCGAGGATCCGCCGCGCGTTCCGCCAGTTCGTGGAAGAACGCATTCCCGCCGACTGCTCCGTCGAGTTCCACGAGCACGGCGGCTCGCCGGCGATCCACCTGCCATATGATTCCCCGCTGCTGACGACGGCGAAGACGGCTCTTTCCGACGAATGGCCGAAGCCGGCGGTGACGATCGGCATGGGCGGATCGATCCCGATCGTCGGCGATTTCCAGTCGCGCCTCGGCATGGACTCGTTGCTCGTCGGCTTCGGCCTCTCAGACGACCGCATCCATTCGCCGAACGAGAAGTACGAGCTGACCTCCTTCCACAAGGGCATCCGCTCCTGGATCCGCATCCTGTCCGCGCTCGAAGCGGGCCGCTGAGTGGGACCTCGAGCCACAGCACATCAAGGGCCGGTGCATTTCCGCACCGGCCCTTGATGTGCTTGGGATGGCAAGCAGCCGCGGCTTACTGACCGCCACTGCCGGAGGAACCGCCCGCGCCGCTGCCCGACGTGCCGCCCGCGCCGCTTCCGGTGCTGCCCGTCGCGCCGCCGTTCATGCCGCCCGACTGGCCGTTGTTGCCCATGGTGCCGGTATGGCTGCCGCTTTGGCCGCCATTGCCGCTGTTCATCGTCTTCGAACTGCCCGTAGCGCCCGGCATCTTGCAGTTGGCGTCCGTGGACTTGCAGTTCATGGTGTTGGACTGCCCGTTCGACATTGTGCCCGTCGTATCGTTCGATTGCGCATAGGCACCGAGCGATGTTCCGAGAAGGAGTGCCACCGCGACGGAGGCATGCTTCAAGACTGACATCGTATTGCTCCAAGATTGTTCAGGATTCGGACGGCCGAGCCGCCGGCGGCGGCCCGTCGCGCCGGCTTCCGAACAGCCCCGGAGAGGCGATGTTCCCCTTGAGGCGGGAGCCTTCGGCGCTCCGGCGGTGGCCGCTGGTTAGGGTCCCGTTAAATCGCCGCATTTAAAGTTCAACGCACCGGCCGGAGACACGCGCTCCGAGGCAGAGGCGACGGCTGGCGGAATCGGATGGCAGGCAACAGAGAGACGGACGGCAGGATCGAGCCGAGCTTCGAGCCCGAGAAGCGCGCCGGCGCGGAGGATGGCCCGCGGATCGAGGCGGGCGATCGGGTCACGGTCGGGGAGAACGCATCGGTGGCGAAACGCAAGCCCGCAGCATCCGGCCGGAAGAAGGCCGCGAGAGGCGGCGGCTCCGGCTCCGGGCGGGGGGCGCGCCGGCCTCGCCTCGGCGTCCTCGGCTGGGCGCGGCGCGGCTTCTACTGGTGCCTCGTCCTCGGCATCTGGGGCTTCATCGGCGTCGGCGGCATCGTCGCCTATTACGCGGCGCAGATGCCGAGCGCCTCCACCTGGGCGATTCCAGCCCGGGCGCCGAATGTCGAGATCGTCTCCGTCAGCGGTGAGGAAATGGCGAGCCGCGGCGCAAGCACCGCTGCCGCCGTGCCGCTCGACGAGATGTCGCCCTATATGCCGAAGGCGCTGGTCGCGATCGAGGACCGGCGCTTCTATTCGCATTTCGGCGTCGATCCGATCGGCCTCGCGCGCGCCCTCGTCACCGACATCGCCGCCGGACATACGGTCGAGGGCGGCTCGACCATCACCCAGCAGCTCGCCAAGAACCTCTTCCTCTCGCCGGAGCGCACGCTCGAGCGCAAGGTGCAGGAAGTGCTGCTCGCGCTCTGGCTGGAGCACAAGTTCACCAAGGACCAGATCCTCGACATGTACCTGAACCGGGTCTACTTCGGTTCGGGCGCCTATGGCGTTCAGGCGGCGGCGGAGAAATACTTCCATGAGGATGCGAAGGACCTGACGCTGGAGCAGGCGGCGCTTCTCGCCGGCCTCGTCAAGGCGCCGTCGCGGCTCTCGCCGCTCAACGACCCGAAGGCCGCGCACGAGCGCGCCAAGGTCGTCCTCGAGGCGATGAAGGAGAGCGGTTTCATCACCCAGGCCGACATCGACGACGCGCTTGCGGCCAAGCCGAAGAAGACGGCGCCGAAGTCGAAGAGCCTGTGGACCGGTTCGCAGAACTATGTCGCCGACATGGTGATGAAGCAGCTCCCGGGGCTGCTCGGCGGCGAGGTCAAGCAGGACATCATCGTCGACACGACGATCGACGCGCAATTGCAGCACGATGCCGCCGAGGCGATCGACCAGGGCATCGACAAGTACGGCAAGAAGCTCAGGATCGGTCAGGGCGCGCTCGTCGCCCTCGACGGTACCGGCGCGGTGCGGGCGCTCGTCGGCGGGCGGGACTACTCCGAAAGCCAGTATAACCGCGCCGCCGACGCCAGGCGTCAGCCCGGTTCATCGTTCAAGCCCTTCGTCTATACGGCCGCCATGGAAATGGGCCGCACGCCGATGTCGGTGCGCAACGATGCGCCGATCAAGATCGGCAACTGGACGCCCGAGAACTACGAGGGCACGTATGAAGGCCCGGTGACGCTGAACCAGGCGCTCGCGCATTCGATCAACACGGTGGCCGCGCAGCTCGTGATGGAGGTCGGCCCGAAGACGGTGGTCGACACGGCGCACCGGCTCGGCATCAATTCGGACATCCAGCCCAACGCCTCGATCGCGCTCGGCACCTCGGAGGTGTCGCTGCTCGAGCTGACCTCGGCCTACGCCCCCTTCATGAACGGCGGCTACAAGGCGCCCCCCTACGTCATCTCGAAGGTGACGACGACGGACGGCAAGGTGCTCTATCAGCGCCCGGAGGCGCAGCCGAAGCAGGTGCTGAAGCCGGAAATCATCGCCGAGATGGATTCGATGCTCGAAAGCGTCGTCAAGATCGGCACCGGCCGCGCCGCCCGCCTCGACAACTGGCAGATGGGCGGCAAGACGGGCACCACGCAGAACTCGCGCGACGCGCTCTTCGTCGGCTTCACGGCGAACCTCGTCGCCGGCATCTGGTTCGGCAATGACGACGGCACGCCGATGCGCGGCGTGACCGGCGGTACCGTCCCGGCGAAGATGTGGCACCAGTTCATGGCGAAGGCGCATGAGGGCCTGACGCCGGCGCCCTTGCCCTATTCGGACGTTCCCGTCCCGATGACGGTGCCGAACGAGGGCCAGCCCGGGGCTACGCCGCCTGCCGACGTCGGAAGCCCGGTCGCCGAGGCCGCGCCCGGCCAGCCGGTCGTGCCGGCGGCCGTTCCGGCGCAGCCGGGATACGGAAGACAGCCGCAACCCGTCTACGAGGGGCAAGACGGCTCCGGCTACGACGGGAACCGCTACGGTTCGGTGCAGCCGCAGCGCGGCGCGGCCCCGCCCGATGCCGTCGCCACGGAACCCTGGCCGCCGCGGGAGGGCGATGGCTATGCCCGTGCCGGCCGCGGCCGTTACTCTGACGGATCCCGCGACGGCTACGACCGCTACGGCGATCGCCGCGATGCCTATGGCGGGCCGGTCCCGCCGGGCGATGTCGGTGACGGCGGCTA
>JBQCEN010000056.1:0-3513 GCA_051960215.1 Pararhizobium sp. | reverse complement strand
TGCAGGAGATGTCGGCGGCCGTGCAGCACGAGGCGCCGATCAAGATCTTCATCATGAACAACCAGTACATGGGCATGGTGCGGCAGTGGCAGCAGCTGCTCCACGGCAACCGGCTGGCGCATTCCTACACGGAGGCGCTGCCGGACTTCGTCAAGCTCGCCGAGGCCTATGGCGGCGTCGGCATCCGGGCGGAGAAGCCGGCCGAGCTCGACGACGCGATCCGCGAGATGATCAGCGTGAACAAGCCCGTGCTCTTCGACTGCCGCGTCGCGAACCTTGCGAACTGCTTCCCGATGATCCCGTCGGGCAAGGCGCACAACGAGATGCTGCTGCCGGACGAGGCGAGCGACGAGGCTGTGGCGAACGCAATCGACGCCGAAGGGCGCCAGCTCGTCTGACGGGCAGCGGGAAGAGGACAGAGTGGAATGAACGCGCAACTTCAGCCGACCGGATCGGCCTATTTCATCTCCCGCGAGACGGAGGCAGCCGAAACCCATACGCTTTCGGTTCTCGTCGACAACGAGCCGGGCGTGCTCGCCCGCGTCATCGGGCTCTTCTCCGGCCGGGGCTACAACATCGAGAGCCTGACGGTCTCGGAGACGGAGCACGCGGCGCATCTCTCCCGGATCACGATCGTGACGCGGGGGACGCCGCATGTGCTCGAGCAGATCAAGGCGCAGCTCGAGCGGATCGTGCCGGTGCACCGCGTCGTCGACCTGACGGTGCGGGCCGTCGAACTCGGCCACGAGAAGCCGCTCGAGCGCGAGCTCGCGATGCTGAAGGTGCGCGGTTCGGGCGACGACCGCGTCGAGGCGCTGCGGCTTGCCGACGCCTTCCGGGCGCAGGTGATCGACGCCAACACCGAGCACTTCATCTTCGAGATCACCGGTCGGGTCTCGAAGATCGAGCAGTTCATCGCGATCATGAAGCCGCTCGGACTCGTCGAGGTCTGCCGCACCGGCGTCGCCGCGATGAACCGAGGCGCCGACGGAATGTAAGAGGCAGCGCTTGGAGCCAGCCGGCCGCAAATGTATATCCGAAGGATATCCAACCGTTGAGGCAGGCCATGAGCGAGGTCCCGGTTTCCAAATGGGGCATCAGCGCCGCGATCCGGCTGCCGAAGGCGGGGCTCGAGGCGCTGGGGATCCAAGGTCAATCTGACCTTGAAGGACGGCCGGGCGTTCATCGAGCCGGCGCGGCCCGACGTCGTCACTCTCGAGTGGATCGTCTCGGAGATGGATCGTCTCGGTCCGGAAAACGAACCGGAGACGGTGGAGTGGGGGCCGGATGTCGGCTCTGAAATCATTGACGACGACTATGCGCGGGGGCTGATCGTTGAGCCGGATTCCCAAGGCGGGTGATATTGCGTGGATCGCTCTTGATCCGGTCGTAGACACGGAGCAGGCGGGACGTCGGCCGTGTCTCGTGCTGACGGGAGAAGCCTTCAACTCCCGTGATCAGCGGTCGATCGTGTGCCCGATCACCAATAACCTGGTGGCTTGGCCGACGAAGGTCATCCTTCCGCAGGGGATGAAAACCCGTGGCGGTGCTTGCCGATCAGCCTCGTTCGGTCCATCGACAAGAACGGGGCTTCCGTTTGATCGAGGAGGCGCCGCCGGACGTGCTCACGAAGGTGAGGGCGGTGCTGCGTGAAATCCTGCTGGTTGACGGTCCACCGTCCCTGACGCGCCTCGTTTGATAAGGATCGCTGAAGGACAGGTCACGAATCCGTATTGGACCGGGTGCCAAAATCGGGGCATCTGCGGAATGTATGCTCGGGACATCATCACCATGCCCTTCGACACGCTGATCGCGCTCTTCGTCTTCGCCTTCGTCGCCTCGATCACGCCGGGGCCGAACAACGTGATGCTGCTCGCCTCCGTCGCGAATTTCGGTTTCCGGCGGACGCTGCCGCACATGGTCGGCATCGAGATCGGCTTCGTTTCGCTGATCGCTGCCGTCGGACTCGGTCTCGGCGCCCTGCTGACGGCGATGCCGATGCTCGACACGGCCCTCAAGATCGCTGGGGCGCTCTACCTCGTCTATATCGCCTGGCGTATCGCGACCACGCGGACGATGGTGTCCGCCACGGGTGCGTCCCGGCCGCTCAACGTCCTTCAGGCGGCGGCCTTCCAATGGATCAATCCGAAGGGCTGGGTCATGGCCGTGTCGGCGGTGGCGATCTATTCGCGGCCGGACGCGCTCGCACAGTCGATCTTGGCCGTCATCGCCAGCTTCGCGCTCTCCGGCCTCATCGCCACGCCGACCTGGACGGGATTCGGCACGGCGCTCAGCGCCTATCTCGACGATCCGGGCCGGCTCAAATGGTTCAACATCGCAATGGGCGTCCTGCTCGTGCTGTCGCTCGCCGCGCTCGTCATCTAGCTCCAGGAACCGGAACGATGCAGCAGATCCCGACCTATGACGACATCGCGGCGGCGGCCGAGCGTATCGCAGGGGTTGCCCGCGTCACGCCGGTGATGACGTCGCGGCTTGCCGACGAGATGCTCGGCTGCAAGCTCTTCTTCAAGTGCGAGAACTTCCAGCGCACCGGAGCCTTCAAGTTCCGCGGCGCCTACAACGCGCTCTCCGGCTTCGACGCGGCGCAGCGCCGGCATGGCGTCGTCACCTTCTCCTCCGGCAACCACGCGCAGGCGATCGCGCGGGCTGCGGCCCTCCTCGGAATTGCCGCGACGATCGTCATGCCGCAGGACGCGCCGACGTCGAAGCTCGCGGCAACCCGCGCCTACGGCGCCTCTATCGTCACCTACGACCGCTATACGGAAGATCGCGACGCCATCGGTCGCGCCATGGCCGAGGAAAAGGGGATGACGCTCATCCCGCCCTACGATCATCCGGACATCGTCGCGGGGCAGGGCACGACGGCCAAGGAACTCTTCGAGGAGGTGGGCGCGCTCGACGTCCTCTTCGTCTGTCTCGGCGGCGGTGGCCTGCTTGCGGGATCCCTGCTCTCCGCCGGAGCGCTTTCGCCGGACTGTGCCGTCTACGGCGTCGAGCCGGAGGCTGGCGACGACGGGCGGCGCTCGCTCGACGCCGGCCACATCATCCGGATCGAGCCGCCGAAGACGATCGCAGACGGGGCGCAGACACTGTCGCTCGGCCGGATCACCTTCGAGATCATCCGCCGGCGCGCCGCCGGAATCCTTGCGGTCAGCGACGCGGACCTGGTCGAGTGCATGCGGTTCTTCGCGTCCCGCATGAAGATGATCGTCGAGCCGACCGGCTGCCTCGGCTTCGCCGGCGCCCGACGGGCGACGGCTGATCTCGAAGGAAAAAGGGTCGGCGTCATCGTCAGCGGCGGCAACGTCGACCTCTCGCGATTTGCCGCGCTCGCCGGCTGAACCCGCACGCGCCGCTAACCGGCGTCAGCCCTACTTGCCGGCGAGCGACTTCGCCGTCTTCAGGTGCTTCTGCAGCGTCGGCACCGTCGACTCGGCGAACTGCGCGACCGGGCCGTGGCCGCTTTTCGCCTCCTGCTTGTACATCGCGATC
>JBQCEN010000055.1:0-7628 GCA_051960215.1 Pararhizobium sp. | reverse complement strand
CACCGAGAGCAACGGCAGAGGCGAGAATCAGCTTACGCATGGTGTTTGACCTCGTTATTGAAGCGCACCCAGTAAACTCGCCGCCGCGTCTTCCGTTCCTCACGAAGACCTCAAATATCATGAGCGAATGTAAGAAACGTCGGAAGAATTTCTATCAGCGCCGGATGACCTTCCGCTGAGGCCCTTTTCGTTCGGCCGAGGCGGCCCAGAGGTTGATGTCCGCCTCGCGGGCATAGCTTTCGATCTCCGCCAGCTCGGACTCCGCAAAGTCCGGCTTCTCCAGCGCCTTGACGCAGTCGACGACCTGCTCCGGTCGGCTGGCGCCGATCAGCGCGCTCGTCACGCGGCCGCCACGCAGCACCCAGGCGAGCGCCATCTGCGCGAGCGTCTGGCCGCGCTTCTCGGCGATGCGGTTGAGCGCGCGGATGTTCTCGATGTTGCGCTCGTTGAGGAAGTCGCGGTTCAGCGACTTGTCCTGGGCCGCCCGGCTGTCGTCCGGAATGCCTTTCAGGTACTTGCCGGTGAGCATGCCCTGGGCGAGCGGCGAGAAGACGATGGAACCGATGCCGAGATCCTCGAGCGTGTCGAGCAGCCCGTCTTCCTCCACCCAGCGGTTGATCATCGAATAGCTCGGCTGGTGGATGAGACAGGGGGTGCCGAGCTCCTTGAGGATTGCCGCCGCCTCGCGGGTGCGCTGCGAGTTGTAGGAGGAGATGCCGACATAGAGCGCCCGGCCGGAGCGGACGATATGGTCGAGCGCCGCCATGGTCTCCTCGAGCGGCGAGTCGGGGTCGAACGGGTGCGAGTAGAAGATGTCGACATAGTCGAGCCCCATCCGCTTGAGGCTCTGGTCGCAGCTCGCGATCATGTACTTGCGGCTGCCCCACTCGCCATAGGGCCCGGGCCACATGCCGTACCCGGCCTTGGAAGAGACGATGAGCTGGTCGCGATACCCGGCGAAGTCGGTCTTCAGGATCTGGCCGAAGGCCTCCTCGGCCGAGCCCGCCGGCGGGCCGTAGTTGTTGGCGAGATCGAAGTGGGTGATGCCGTGATCGAAGGCCGTGCGGCAGATCGCCCGCTTGCGGTCGTGCTCGGCGTCGCCGCCGAAATTATGCCAGAGCCCGAGCGAGATCGCCGGCAGCTTCAGGCCGCTGCGGCCGCAGCGGTTGTAGGTCATCGTCTCGTAGCGGTTGTCGGCGGGTTGCCAGGCCATGCGATCTCTCCTTGCTGTCAGTCCTTCAGCAGGGCCTGCGCCGCCTCGATGTCGAGCGCGGCCGGCCGGCTGCAGGTCGTCGAAAGTTCGACGAAGCGCTTTTCCTCTCCCGATTTCAGGATGGAGGTCATGACATCCACCCCATGGAGCGCCCGGTCAAGGGAGCAACGGGGCTCGCGGCCTTCGATGAGGGCCAGCGCCATGTCGGCGAGGCCGGCGGTGCGGTAGTTCGCCATCATGCCCTGCTTGTGCTCCTGGTTCGGAATGCCGAGCGGATGGTCCCACGATTCGAGCGGCTTGATCGGCCCGCCGAGCTCACTCGTTTCGACCGTGCCGCCGAAGAAGTTGGGGTCGGGCAGGAAGAGCGAGCCCTCCGTGCCGTAGAGCTCCATCGGCGCATGCCGGTGCGCCCAGACGTCCCAGCTCGCCGAGAGCGTCACCGTCGCCCCCTGCTCGAACTCGAGCAGCGCGTGGATGTTCGTCGGCGTCTCCACGGAGATCGTCTCGCCGGCGCGCGGCTTCGAGCTGATCGTGCGCGTCGGCGTCGCCATCGAGGTCAGCGCCGCGACGCGCTTCACCGGGCCGATCAGGTTGATGAGATTGGCGATATAGTAGGGGCCGATGTCGAGGATCGGTCCCGCCCCCGGCTTGAAGAAGAAGTCGGGATTCGGGTGCCAGTGCTCCATGCCGTGGCTCATGACATGGCAGGTGCCGGCGACGATCCGGCCGATGGCGCCGTCGTCGACCGCCTGCCGCGCGTGCTGGTGGGCGCCGCCGAGGAAGGTGTCGGGCGCGCTGCCGACGGCAAGGCCCTTCTCCCTGGCGAGCGCCCGGAGCGACTCGCCGTCCTCGAGCGAAAGCACCAGCGGCTTTTCCGAGTAGACGTGCTTGCCGGCTTCGAGCGCCCGCCGCGACACGTCGAAATGGGCGGACGGGATGGTCAGGTTGATGACGACGTCGACTGCCGGATTGGCAAGAAGCGCCTCGACACTCTCGGCCTCGACGTCGAATTCGGCGGCGCGCGCCTTGGCGGCCGCCGGGTCGATGTCGGCGCAGGCGACGATCCGCAGCCCTTTGAAGAGCGGCGCATACTTCAGGTAGGTCACCGAGATGTTGCCGCAGCCGATGACGCCGACGCCGAGTTCCGTGCTCATGGTCTTCTCCCTGTCCTTCCGCTCAGAACGCCTTGGCCGCCTCGATCGAGCGGCGCGCGAAGCGCCGGTCGTCCGCGGGCTTGTCGTGCTCCATGACGAAGTGCTTCGCCTTCGTCCTGCGCAGCCGCTCCATCAGCTTCCGCCACGGCAGCGTCCCCTGCCCCACGTCGGCCCAGCCGTCCTCGTCGGCATTCTCGCCGTCGGCGGCGATGTCCTTGACGTGGACGGCGGTGAGCCGATCTCCCAGACGGTCGATCCAGTCGAACGGATCGGCCCCGCCGCGTGCGACCCAGGCGATGTCCGCCTCCCATTCCAGATCGGGGCCGCCCTCGAACAGGCGCTCGATCGGCATCGACCCGTCCGGCAGCGCCTCGAACTCGAAGGCGTGGTTGTGCCAGCCGAAGGAAAGGCCGGCGTCGCGCATCGGCGCGCCGGCCTTTTGCAGCCGGCGGCCGAATGCGGTCCATCCTTCCGCGTCCTTCGGCCGGGCGTCCGGCATCAGGAAGGGGCAATAGATCGTCTCGATGCCAAGCGTCCTGGCGATCGAGACCGAACGCTCCGGCTCTCCCTCCAGCATATCCAGCCCGAAATGCGCCGTCGGCATCGAGAGCCCGTTCTCGTCGAGGCCGCGGCGGAACCGCGAAAGCCCCGCCTCGTCGAGCCCCGCATAGAGCGCGCCGTAGCCCTCGACCGTCTTGTAGCCGGCCGAGCCGAGCATCCGCAGCGTCTCCGACAGCGGCGGGAACTCACGCGAGCTGTAGAGCTGGTAGGAAAAGTCGGTCATGAATTCCTCCTCTTGGAACGGCTCCCTCAGACGAGCCAGGTATCGTAGTCGGAGACGAGCAGGTGAAGCGGCGCCTCGTCCTCCTCGACCTCGGAGAAGCGGCCGATCTCCTCGCGGAAGATGTTGTCGGTGACATCGTCGTTGACGGTCGAGACCTCGCCGATCAGGACGTCGCCGCCCTCGGCCCAGAAGCCATGCCAGATGCCGGGCATCAGCGTGACGCTCTCGCCGGGCGAAAGCTTCAGGTGCCCACCCGCCTCGACCGTGCGGATCACGCCGTCGGTCGCGAGCTTTACCTCGGACTTTTCGTCGACCGAGCCGTCCGGCAGCGAGTTGAAGAGCTCGAGCGTCAGCGTCCCGCCGCCGCGGTTGATGATGTCCTCGGCCTTGATCACGTGGCGATGCATCGGCGAGAGCTGGTTCTCGCGCGTGATCATGATCTTCTCGGCGTAGAGCATGCCGCGGCCGCTCTCCAGGTCGGTCATCGAGCCGTTGCGGACGGTGAAGAGGAAGAGGCCGAGATCGGCGAATTTCCCCTGGCCGTAGTCGGTGATGTCCCAGCCGAGCCGGGCGTCGCGGATCGCCGCCGCGTCGACCACGGCGCGCGACTTCATCTCGTCGGGCGTCCAGTAGGCGAAAGGCGGCAGGATGTAGCCGAAGGATTTGATGAACCGGTCGCTTTCCCGGATGATCTCATTGACGGCGGAGCGTTTCATTGGAAGTCCCTTTCCTCGTGCGGCGCCTCGGCGCGCCCGAAGCTCGATTGCAGGTCATGGAGGCGGAAGCGCGGCCGCTCGCCCGACGCCTTCGGCGTGAAGCGGACGGTGCGCGGCTCACCCGGTAGCACATCGAAGGCATTGTCGGAAAACCGTCCCGGCACGTCCGCCTCGACCATGACGAAGAAGGCCGGGCGGGCGGCTTCGATCGTGAGAAGGCTCGAGCCCTCCGCCTCCGCGGCAACTGCGACTTCCGACCCTGCCGGATCGAGATCGAGCGCCTTGTAGGCCGTGGGCGCGAGGTGCTCGCCGCCGCTCATGCCGTTCGCCGCATGCCAGCGCCAGACGAGCAGATGCCCGGCAGGCACCGCGGCCGCCTCGATCGTAGCGAGGTGCACCGCCCGGTCGGTCGGACAGGCGGAGGACCCGCCGCTGGCGAGCCGCCGCCGCTCGCCCGCCCGCGACAGCGCGAACAACTCGAATTCGAGGCCGACGGGCTCGCGCGTGTCGTTGACGGCGGAAAGCGAGAAGGCCGAACTGTCCGGGCTCGCGATCAGCACGACGTTGACCGGCTGGAAGAAACGCCGCGCCATGTGATGCAGCGCCTTCCAGCCGCCGCCATAGTCGAGGCTCGCCCAGGAGGCGACGGGCCAGGTGTCGTTCAGCTGCCAGTAGATCGTGCCCATGCAATGCGGCTTCAGCGATCGCCAGGCGTCGACCGCCGTACGGATCGCCAGCCCCTGCTGGATCTGGCTGAGATAGACGAAATCAGCGAAATCGCGCGGGAAGCGGAAGTAGCGAAACATCGTCTCGGCGATGCGGGCATTGCCGCCGGCGTTCTTCTGGTGCGATTCCATGACCGGCGAGGCGATGTTCATGTCGCCGGGCCCGGCGAAGGTGCGGATCACCGGCATCGACGGGAAGGACTGGAAGCCGAACTCGGAGCAGAAGCGCGGACGAACCGTCCGGTAGTTGTCGAACGACTTCCCCTCATGCCAGACGGACCAGTAGTGCATGTCGCCGGAGCCGTCCTTGTGCCAGGCGTCGCCGAAATCGAGCGGCCCGGAAGCCGGGCTCGACGGCCACCAGAGCGCGTCCGGCACGGCGCGCTTCAGCGCCGTCTCGATCGTCCGGTTCAGCCTGTCGTAGCTCACGAGGTAGCGGTCGCGGTCCTTGCGCGATTCCTCGAACCAGGTGAGCGCGCCGACGAGTTCGTTGTCGCCGCAGAAGAGCGCGATCGACGGATGGGTGGACAGGCGCCGCGCCTGATCGTCGACCTCCGCCTCGACCTCGCACAGGAAGTCGGGCGTCGAGGGATAGAGATTGCAGGCGAACATGAAGTCCTGCCAGACCAGGAGGCCGAGCCGGTCGCAGAGGTCGTAGAACCAGTCCGGCTCGTAGAAGCCCCCGCCCCAGACGCGGATCATGTTCATGTGGGCCTCGACGGCTGAGGTCAGCAGATCCGCCACGCCCTCCTGCGTCACCCGCGAGAAGAGGGCGTCGGCCGGAATCCAGTTCGCGCCGCGGCAGAAGATCTCGACGCCGTTGACGCGGAAGGCGAAGCGGCTGCCGGCCTCGTCCGGGTCCGTCAGGAGTTCGATCTCGCGGAGCCCGATCGTCCGCGACAGGCGCTCCGAAGGCGTGTCGAGCGTCAGCGTGTAGAGCGCCTGGTCGCCCGACCCCGCCGGCCACCAGAGGCGCGGGCCTTGGATCGTCAGCGTCTCGCTGACGCGCGTCTCGCCCGGCTGCATGGCGCAGGCGATGTCGCGGACATGGCCGTCGAGGTCGATCCGGAGCGGGATCGTCCCCGCCTCCTCGGCGAAGAACGTCACCTCGACGGTCAGTTCCGCCGTCTGCGCCTCGCGGTCATGGCGCTGGCGCGTCGTCACATGCTCGATGCGGGCGAGGTCGAGCCGCTTCAGCGCGATCGTGCCGTAGAGCCCGAGGGGTGCAAGCGCGATGTTCCAGTCCCAGCCGAAATGGCATTGCGGCTTGCGCAGCATGTTGCCGTTCGGCAGCGGTGAGTTCGCCGTGCTGTAGGGGACCGGAAAGGGCAGGCGCGCCTGCCGCTCGGCGCCCGCCGCGAGGCTCGAACGGATCAGGATCTCGATACGGTTCTCGCCGGATTTGAGCGCATGGACGACCTTCGGCCGGTAGCGTCGGAAGGCATTCGCCGCAGAAAGCACGACCGTGCCGTTGATGCTGATCTCGGCGACGGTGTCGAGCCCGTCGACATCGAGATACCAGGAAGCATCGGCGGGCGCCGGATCATCGAGGCGGAAGTCCCGGCTGATCCGCCAGTCGCGTTCGGCAACCCACCGCACGTCGTATTCGTTGCGGCCCTCATAGGGGTCGGGAATGACGCCGGCGGCCTGAAGCGCGCTGTGGACGTCGCCGGGCAGCCTGATCGCCGCGGCGTGGTCGCCGTCCACCTCCTCCAGCCGCCACTCGCCCGCAAGGTCGCAGACGCCGTCGAGATCGTGCGCTGTCATGTCGTCACCGATTTTCCGTTTGCGGCTCGCGCCGTTGGCGCTCGGCCACCTCCTGAACCCATGTCCGCGTCAGAGCCGGGACTCGCTCGCCGCGTCGAAGATCGACGCCATCGCCATGTCGAAGACCAACCGCATCCGCTCGCCGGCGCGATACCGCTTGCCGGAGGGGCAGCGCACCGAGAGCGAGGTCTCGCCGACCTTGACCCAGACAAGGCTGTCCGCGCCCATCGGCTCTTCCAGCTCGACCGTACCCTCGAGGCCCAGCGGCGCCTCCGGTCCCTCGTCGTCGATGCGGGTGTGCTCCGGGCGGACGCCGAGGATGACGTCGCGGTCGGCGTCGAGCGTCCCGTCGTAGCCAGTCGTCGCGACCTCGATACCCTGCCCGCGGAAGGTGATGCCCTCGCCCGCGCGCCCGAGCCGGCCGGTGATGAAGTTCATCGACGGCGAGCCGATGAAGCCCGCGACGAAGAGGTTCTTCGGCCGATTGTAGATCGTCAGCGGCTCGTCGAGCTGCTGGATGATGCCGCCCTTCATGACGGCGATCCGGTCGGCGAGCGTCAGCGCCTCGATCTGGTCGTGGGTGACATAGACCATCGTCGCGCCGAGGCGCTGGTGCAGCCGCTTGATCTCGACGCGCAGATCGACGCGCAGTTTGGCGTCGAGATTGGAGAGCGGCTCGTCGAAGAGGAAGACGTCGACATCGCGCACCAGCGCCCGGCCGATTGCCACGCGCTGGCGCTGGCCGCCTGAAAGATGCGCCGGCTTGCGCTTCAGGAGCGGCTCGATCTGCAGGATTTCGGAGGCCCGCTGCACGCGCCTTTCGATGTCGTCCTTCTTATGGCCGGCGACGCGAAGGCCGAAGGAGAGGTTCCGCTCCACCGACATCTGCGGGTAGAGCGCATAGGACTGGAAGACCATGCCGATGCCGCGATCCTTCGGCTCCGCCCAGGTGACGTTCTTGCCGGAAATCCAGATCTCGCCGACGGAGATGTCGAGGAGGCCGGCGACCGCGTTGAGCAGCGTCGATTTCCCGCAGCCGGACGGCCCGAGGAGCACCAGGAACTCGCCCTGCGCGACGTCGAGGTGGAGGTCCTTGATGACGTCGAGCGAGCCATAGCTGATGACGAGGTCCCTGACGGAGACGGAAGCATCCATCGGCATCATCCTTTCACAGCGCCAGCGGCGATGCCGCGCACGAACCAGCGGCCGGAAACGAAGTAGACGACGAGGGGAACCAGCGCCGTCAGGATCGTCGCCGCCATGTTGACG
>JBQCEN010000054.1:0-9511 GCA_051960215.1 Pararhizobium sp. | reverse complement strand
TGCACCTGCGCTACGGCATGATCATGTTCATCGCCTCGGAGGTGATGTTCTTCGTCGCGTGGTTCTGGGCCTTCTTCGACGCAGCGCTTTTCCCGAACGAGGCGCACCAGGTGGCGCGTGCCGCCTTCCTCGGCGGGCAGTGGCCGCCGAAGGGCATCGACATCCTCGATCCGCTGCACCTGCCGCTCTACAACACGATCATCCTGCTGCTCTCGGGCACGACGGTCACCTGGGCGCACCATTCGCTGCTCCACAAGGACCGCAAGGGGCTGATCACCGGGCTGGCGCTGACCGTCGTCCTCGGTGTCCTGTTCTCCTGCGTCCAGGCCTGGGAATACGCGCACGCGCCCTTCGCCTTCAAGAACTCCATCTACGGCGCCACCTTCTTCATGGCGACGGGCTTCCACGGCTTCCACGTGATGATCGGGACGGTCTTCCTGCTCGTCTGCCTGATCCGCGCGATAAAGGGCCAGTTCTCTCCGGAGCATCACTTCGGCTTCGAGGCCGCCGCCTGGTACTGGCACTTCGTCGACGTCGTATGGCTGTTCCTCTTCTTCTGCATCTATGTGTGGGGCGGCTGGGGCGCGCCGATCTTCGCGGAGTGACATCCGGCTCGAAGCAGCGGAGGCTTCGAGAGACGAAAAAGGGGGCGGTCGCTTCGGCGATCGCCCTTCGCGCATCTGAAGGACAGGCATTTGAGGAAGACGCAGCGGTGAGCGAGGACAAGGCGCAATACGCCTCGGTCGATCCGGTCTCGGTCGGCTTGAAGGGCTTCTGCCCGCGCTGCGGCGAAGGCCGCCTCTTTCAGGGCTTTCTTGCGCTCCAGTCCCGCTGCGCCCGTTGCGGGCTGGACTACGGCTTCGCCGACGCCGGCGATGGGCCTGCGGTCTTCGTCATCATGATCATCGGCTTCGTGGTGGTCGGGCTTGCGCTCTGGATGGAGGTGACGCTTTCGCCGCCGCTCTGGGTCCACTTCATCCTGTGGGTGCCGCTCGCGATCGTGCTTTGCCTCGCCGCGCTGCGCCCGCTGAAGGGCCTGATGATCGCGCTGCAGTACAAGGACAAGGCGCGACAGGGCGAGCTTGGATGATGCATGAAGAGAGCTTGGACCGCCCGCGCGGCCGGGCCGCCCGGATCGTCACGCCGATCCTGATCCTTCTGGCCTTCTGCCTGCTCGTCGGCCTCGGCACCTGGCAGGTCAGGCGGCTGCACTGGAAGGAAGGGCTGCTCGCCGAGATCGCCGAGCGGATGCATGCCGCCCCGGGCCCGCTTGCCGAGATCGAGGCGATGCAGGCGGCCGGCAAGGATATCGAGTACTATCGCGTCCGCGTGTCGGGCACCTTCGACAATACGAAGGAGCGTCACTTCTTCGCGACCTTCAAGGGCCAGTCGGGCTTCTTCGTCTATACGCCGCTCGAGACGGACAGCGGCCAGGTCGTCTTCGTCAACCGAGGCTTCGTACCCTATGACAGAAAGGACCCGGCGACGCGGCCGGGAAGCCAGCCGGCGGGCCATGTGACGCTGACCGGCCTCGCCCGCAGCGCGCCCTCGAGCAAGCCGTCCTTCATCGTTCCCGACAACGACGTTGCCAAGGACGTCTTCTACTGGAAAGACCTGAAGACCATGGCGGCGAGCGTCGGCCTCGGTCAGGCGCAGCTCGTTCCCTTCTTCATCGACGCCGACCGCGACCCGAACTCCAAGGCGCTGCCGATCGGCGGGGTCACGGTTGTCGACCTGCCGAACGACCACCTGCAATACGCATTGACCTGGTACGGCCTGGCGCTCGTCCTCGCTGCCGTCACGATCGGCTCCTACTATCGGCGCAGACGCTCCGGATGAAGGCGATCTTCGCCCCTCTTGCGCCTTGACAGCGCCCCGTCGCGCTTTGTCTATACGCCAAAACTTCGAACGCCCGAGCTTCCGCCGAGACGATGACGAAACCGCCTCTGACAATCCGCCTGTGCGCTCCCCGCGGCTTCTGCGCCGGCGTCGAACGGGCCATCCAGATCGTCGTGCTGGCGCTGAAGAAATTCGGCGCTCCGGTCTATGTGCGCCACGAGATCGTGCACAACCGCTTCGTCGTCGAGGCGCTGGAAGCGAAGGGCGCGATCTTCGTCGAAGAGCTCGACGAGATTCCCGCCGCGCATCGCAGCCAGCCGGTGATCTTCTCCGCTCACGGCGTGCCGAAGTCGGTGCCGGCCGACGCGCTCGACCGCAACCTCTTCTATCTCGACGCGACGTGCCCGCTCGTCTCGAAGGTGCACAAGCAGGCGATACGCCACCATCGCCTCGGCCGGCACGTGATCCTGATCGGCCATGCCGGCCATCCCGAAGTGGTCGGCACGCTCGGTCAGTTGCCGCAGGGCGCAGCCTCCCTGGTCGAGACCATCGCCGACGCCGAGACCTACCGCGCCCCGGACGGCGAGGCTCTCGGCTATGTCACGCAGACCACGCTCTCGGTCGACGATACGGCCGGCGTGGTGGCCGCGCTGTCGGAGCGCTTCCCCGCCCTTGTGCCCCCATCGGCTGAATCGATCTGCTACGCGACGACAAATCGCCAGGACGCGGTGAAGCAGGCGGCGCCGGGCTGCGACCTTTTCCTGGTCGTCGGCGCACCGAACTCGTCCAATTCGCGTCGCCTCGTCGAGGTCGCGGCCCGCGCCGGAGCCAGGCGCGCGCTGCTCGTGCGGCAGGCGGACGAGATCGGCCGGGAGACGATGAACAGCGTCGCGACCGTCGGCCTTTCGGCCGGGGCTTCGGCGCCGGAGGCGATCGTCAGCGCCATCGTCGAGTGGTTCCGCGAGCGCTTCGACGTGACGATCACGCTCGCCGAGACGGTGCAGGAAGACGAGACCTTCCTCGTCAGCCGCGAACTGCGCGACATGGAACTGACGGCCGGCGACATGGCCTTCGTCACCGGGGCCGCCTGAGCCGTGGCTGTCTATACCGATATCACCGAGGATGATCTGGCGGGCTTCCTTGCCGGCTACGACGTCGGCCGGCTGATGTCCTACAAGGGCATTGCCGAGGGCGTGGAGAACTCGAACTTCCTGCTGCACCTCTCGGACGGCAACTACATCCTGACGCTCTACGAGAAGCGCGTCGCCCGCGGCGACCTGCCGTTCTTCCTCGGGCTGATGGAGCATCTGGCGGAGAAAGGCATCTCCTGCCCGCTGCCGGTGCATCGCCGCGACGGCGAGATGCTCGGCGACCTCGCCGGCCGGCCAGCCGCCATGATCTCCTTCCTCGAGGGCATGTGGCTCAGGCGCCCGCGCCCCGTGCACTGCCGCGCGGTCGGCCGGGCGCTCGCCGAGATGCATCTCGCGGGCGCCGATTTCGCGCGCACGCGGCGGAACGCCCTGACCGTCGAGGACTGGCGCCCGCTCTGGCTGATGTCGCGCGACGAGGCGGAGACGGTGGAGCGCGGTCTCGTCGATGAGGTCGAGACCGAGCTCGATGTGCTCGAGAGTTGCTGGCCGAAGGCGCTTCCCGCCGGCGTCATCCACGCCGACCTCTTCCCGGACAACGTCTTCTTCCTCGGCGACCGGCTGTCCGGGCTGATCGACTTCTACTTCGCCTGCAACGACCTCTTCGCCTACGATGTCGCCGTCTGCCTCAATGCCTGGTGCTTCGAGAAGGACGGCGCCTACAACATGACCAAGGGCATGGCGCTGCTCGACGGCTACGGCTCGGTGCGGCCGCTCTCCGAAGCGGAGCGCGCGGCGCTGCCGCTCTTGTCGCGCGGTGCGGCGCTGCGCTTCTTCCTGACGCGGCTCTACGACTGGCTGACGACGCCCCCCGGCGCGCTGGTCGTGAAGAAGGACCCGATGGAATACATGCGCCGGCTGCGCTTCCACCGGAAGATCGCGGCGGCGAGCGAATACGGCCTTCGCGAAGAGGGGAGGGCCGAGGCGTGAAGGGTGTCGAGATCTTCACCGACGGCGCCTGCTCGGGAAATCCCGGCCCCGGCGGCTGGGGAGCGATCCTGCGCTACAATGGCGTCGAGAAGGAGCTTTCCGGCGGCGAGGCGCTGACGACCAACAACCGCATGGAGCTGACGGCGGCGATCGAGGCGCTTTCGGCGCTGAAGGGGCCCTGCAAGGTCGACCTCTATACCGACTCCAACTATGTCCGCGACGGCATCCGCGGCTGGATCGAGGGGTGGAAGAGGAACGGCTGGATGACGGCGGCGAAGAAGCCGGTCAAGAATGCGGAGCTCTGGCAGGCGCTGGACGCGGCCCGCGCGCGCCATACGATCGAATGGCACTGGGTGAAGGGCCACGCCGGCCATCCGGAGAACGAACGGGCGGACGAGCTCGCCCGCCTCGCCATGGCGCCGTTCAAGAGGAAACGGCGCGCGGGCCCGGCCTGATGCCGACCCGCGCGAGCCTCGCTCAGAGCTGCTCCAGCAGCGCGGCGGCGCCGGACTTGACGGCCGTCCCCGGCGTCTCCTCGATGTTCAGCGCCGTCACGACTCCATCCTTGACGATCATCGAATAGCGCTTCGAGCGCGTGCCGAGCGTGCCGCCGGACAGGTCGATCTCCATGCCGATCGCCTTGGTGAAGGCGGCGTCCCAGTCGGAGAGGTAGCGGATCTTGCCTTCGCCGCCCGAGGCCTGCGCCCAGGCGCCCATGACGAAGGCGTCGTTGACGGCGACGACCGCGATCTCGTCGACCCCCTTGGCGAGGATCGCGTCGCGGTTCTCCAGATAGCCGGGCAGGTGGTTGAGGTGGCAGGTCGGCGTGAAGGCGCCGGGAACGGCGAAGAGCACGACCGTCTTGCCGGGAAAGATTTCCGAGGCCTTCACCTCGTTCATCCCGTCGGATGTCTTTTCCTTGAAGGTCGCTTCGGGAAGCTTGTCGCCCACTGAGATCGTCACGGTCTGCTCCTTCTGGTCAAAGGCACCGGCTGCCGCCGGCATGATGGCGCGCACCATAGCCGCTTGAGGGCTGGTGTCGAGACGGCTTTCGCGCATCGATCAAGGGATGGTCGCGACGGTCTCGATGCTGCGAAGGCCATTGCGGACGACGATGTGGAGCGGCGTGCCCGCCAGGCTCCGCTTCTCCGGCCTGTCGGCGACCGGCACGATGAACTTCGCCAGGCCGTTCCGCCGCGCCGTCAGCCGGCCCGCGTCGAAGGCAAATCCGGGAGGGCCGGCGACGAAGAGCGCCGGCGTGGCGCCGCCGTCGCCGGCGGGCAGTCGCACGCTGACGGCGAGCGCCTTCCCATTCTCGGAGACGCGGACCGCGTCCACGTCGAAATCACCCGACGGCTGCTTCGGCAGCATGAAAAAGGCAGCCGCGACCGCGATGGCGTCCGGGCTGCTCTCCGTGGAAGCCGCCGGCACGCTCACGCGGAACCGCGCGTCGACGGGCACGCAGATCTCGCGGCAAACGCCGAGGAAGGCCTGCAGCGACAGCGTCGTCGGCTTGCCCGCCTCCTTCTGGCGGATCGTCAGCGGGAAGGCGACCGGCCGGTCGTAGCCGATCGCTGCGACGCCGCCTTCGTCGAGCGCGACCGGCGCCGGGAAGTCCATTGTCAGGCTCGCGAGGTTGTCGCTGCCGGCCGTGGTGAGCGAGGGCGGGATGCCGGCCGCGCCGGGATTGCGCCAATAGGTCGTCCAGCCGGGCGAAAGGTCGATGTCGAGCGCGGCGCGGATCGTGCCGTCAGGTGCCGCCGGCGCAGCGATCACCCTGATCCGCCCACCGTCGGTCGTCACCCAGTCGCTGTGCGCCGCCGCGGCGGGGCTTGCCGAAAGGGCGCAGGCGGCGAGCGCAAGGCAGAAGGCGAGGGCGGCGCGGAGCCGCAGCAGACGAGGCCGGCGAATGGCATTGAAAGTCGTGATCATGGCCGGACCTTAGGCACCACCAAGCCCGCTTTCCAGTAACGCCATGCACCGCATCATCATTTCCGCGTGACGCCGCTTCGCCGCCAAAATATCTGCCGGCGTGGCGTCGAGGGCCGGAACCAATGCAAGCATTCCCCCCTTTTCATTGCGCGGCGAATTGATACCTTCATGGGAATGATGGTGCCGGAACTCAAGGCGAAAGAAGGCAAGCGTGGCTATCTCGATGGCCAGCTTCTGCTTGCCATGCCGGGAATGCTCGATACCAACTTCGAGCGGACCGTCATCTATGTCTGCGCCCATTCCGCCGACGGCGCCATGGGCTTCATCCTGAACCGCGCGCGCGAGATGAGCTTCTGCGACCTGCTCGTCCAGCTCAACCTGATCGAACGCGACGAGGCGATCCGCCTGCCGTCGTCGACGCGCGACCTGCCGGTGCAGGCCGGCGGCCCCGTCGATACCGGCCGTGGTTTCGTCCTCCACTCCCACGACTACCTCGCCGATTCGACGATTCCCGTCAGTGACGAGCTGTGCCTGACGGCGACGACCGACATCCTGCGGGCGATGTCGGGCGGCAAGGGCCCCGAGCGCGCCACGATGATGCTCGGCTATGCGAGCTGGGCGCCGGGCCAGCTCGAGGACGAGATCGCCCGCAACGGCTGGCTGACGTGCCCGGCAAGCGACGATTTGATCTTCGACCGCAATCTCGCCGGCAAATACGACCGGGTGCTTGCCTCGATGGGCATCAATCCTGCGATGCTCTCCGGCGTTGCCGGCCACGCCTGACGAACCTTCACGATTATTGCTTGTCTTCAGGCGGTGCGCGCCAGCGGGAAACGCTCCCGCAGCAGGCGCAGCGACGCCTCCGCGCTGATCGGCGGGCCGAAGAGATAGCTCTGCCCGTAGTCGCAGCCCATCTCAGAAAGCTCCTGCGCATCCGCCTCGCGCTCGATCCCTTCCGCGACGATCAGCATGCCGAGGTCACGCGCCATCGACACGATCGAGCGCAGCAGCGCCAGCCGCTTGTCGCTCGTGTCGCGCACCAATGCCTTGTCGATCTTCAGCGTGTCGAAGGGGAAGCGCGTCAGGTAGGAGAGGGAGGAGTGGCCGGTTCCGAAATCGTCGAGCGCCAGCGAGATGCCGATGTCCTTGAGGCGCTTCAGGATGATGGCGGCCTGCTCCGGATTGTCCATGACGACCGATTCGGTGAGCTCCAGCTTCAGGTTGTGCGCCTTGCAGCGGGTCTGCGAGAGGACCGAACGGATGTCGTCGTCGAGGTCGTTCTTGAGGAGCTGGGCGCTCGACAGGTTGACCGACATGAAGATCGGTACGTCGCCGACCCCCTGCTGCCATTCGCCGAGGTCGCCGGCAGCCGTCTTGAGCGCGAACATGCCGAGCTGGGTGATGAGGTCGGAGCTTTCGGCGATCGGGATGAACTCCGAAGGCGGAATCTTGCCGCGCTTCGGATGATCCCAGCGCATCAGCGCCTCGAAGCCGACGATCTCGCTGTCGGAAAGCCGGACGATCGGCTGGTAGGCGAGCGTCATCTCCTGGCGTTCCAGCGCGCGGCGGAGGTCGGATTCGAGCTGCAGCCGGTCCGTCCCGATCGTGCGGAAGGCCGGGCGAAACGGCTCGATCCGGTTCCCGCCGTAGCGTTTCGCCTGGTACATGGCGAGTTCCGCATCCTTGAAGAGCTCGAGCGCCGAGCCCTGCTGGCTCACCCAGGTGACTAGGCCGACCGAGGCGGTCAGGATGATCTCGCGCTGCGCGAAGGTGATCGGCGCGATGACGGCGCGGGTGATCGCCTCGGCGAAGGCGGCGACCTTGCCGGCGTCCTGCTCGGAAAGCAGGATCAGCCCGAACTGGTCGCCGCTGATGCGCGCCAGCGTGTCCTGGGGCTTCAGCAGGCGCTTCAGCCGCCGCGTCAGCGCGAGCAGGATCGTGTCGCCGGCCGACATGCCGAGGCTGTCGTTGACCTGCTTGAAGCGGTCGATGTCGATCATGAAGACCGTCGGGCGCATGCCCGGCTGGCTGCCGGCGAGGGCCAGGATGGCGTCGAGGCGGTCGAGGAAGAGCTCGCGGTTCGGCAGGCCCGTCAGGTTGTCGTGGACGGCATCGTGCAGCAGCCGCTCTTCGGAATTCTTCTGCTCGGTCACGTCGATGATCGTGCCGACGCAGCGGATCACCTCGCGATTGGAGCCGAGGACGGGGCGCGCGCGGAGCAGGAGCCAGTGGTAGTGCCCGTCTTCCGCGCGGACGCGAAAATGGTGGTGGAGCCGGCCCTTGCGGTGCTCGAGGATCACGTCGAGGGTGGTGCGGAAAGGGTCGCGGTCGTCGGGATGCAGGCGCGGCAGCCAGTTTCGCGCCGCCCCGTGGAAGGAGCCCGGCGAAAGGCCGAGCGCGGCTGCCGCGTCGGGGATTGTCGTCACCCGGTCGCGCGCGACGTCCCAGTCCCAGACGATGTCGCCCGACCCCGTCAGCGCCAGCGACTGGCGTTCGAGATCGGAGAAAAGCCCTTGTTGGTAGGAACCGCCGGCAAAGGCGTGCTGCATCACGGTGAAGCCGATGAGGAGCACGATCAGGACCAGCCCGCCGCCCAGCGCCGGCTGGATGATGTCGTTCGAGAGCTGCCCGGTGACGGTCATCCAGGCGCCGACGAGCCAGAACAGGATCAGCACCCAGGTCGGGATCAGCATGATCGCCCGGTCGTAGCGGCGGAAGCCGAGATAGGCGATCAGGAAGATGCCGGCACCGGCCGTGCCCGCGAAGGAGAAGCGGGCGATGCCCGCCGCCATCGCCGGATCGTAGAGCGCCAGCGCGAAGAGCCCGCCGAGCCCGAGGATCCAGGCAAGCGTCACATAGGTGAGGTTCGCGTGCCAGCGATTGAGATTGAGATAGGTGAAGAGGAAGACGACGAGGCCGACGGCGAGGAAGACCTCCGTGCCGGCCCGCCATATGCGCTCGTCGCCCGGCGTGATCGCGACCAGCTTCGAGAGGAAGCCGAAGTCGACGCAGATATAGGCGAGCACCGCCCAGGCGAGCGCGGCGGTGGCGGGCAGCATGGACGTGCCCTTGACGACGAAGAGGATCGTCAGGAACACGGCGAGCAGGCCGGCGATCCCGAGCACGATGCCCCGGTAGAGCGTCAGCGAGTTGACCGTGTCCTTGTAGGCGTCCGGCGACCAGAGATAGAGGCGTGGCAGCGTCGGCGAGGTCATCTCGGCGACGAAGGTGACGACGGAGCCGGGATTCAGCGTGATGTGGAAGACGTCGGCGTCGTTGCTCACCTCGCGGTCGAGCGCAAAGCCCTCGCTCGGCGTGATCGAGGCGATGCGCTGCGAGCCGAGGTCCGGCCAGACGAGACCGGAGCCCGCGAGCCGGAAATGCGGCGCCACGATCAGCCGGTCGATCTGCTCGTCGGAGACGTTGGCGAGCGCGAAGACCGCCCAGTCGCCCGAGTGCTTCGGCGAGTTGGCCCGGACCTCGATGCGCCGCACGATGCCGTCGGCGCCCGGAGCGGTGGAGACCTGGAACACGTCGCCGCGCCGGTTGAAGATCTCCGTCGCCGGCGTCAGGTCGACCGCCCTGTCGCTGCTGGTGATCTTGACCGCCTCGAGCGCGAAGGCGGGCGCCGAGCCCGTCGCAGCCAGGAGAACGGCGAGAAC
>JBQCEN010000053.1:0-22668 GCA_051960215.1 Pararhizobium sp. | reverse complement strand
CAAGACACTACTTGTCGCTGCGACTGTGATTGCGGCCTCTATTCCGGGCTATGCCTTCGCCGGTGGCGGCGCAACGGCTGGAGCGATCGGTGGCGCAGCAACGGGTGCCGTCGTCGGCGGCCCGGTCGGCGCCGCCGTGGGCGGCGTGGCGGGCGCCATCACCGGTGCCATCGCCGATCCGCCGAACGAGGTCGTCACCTATGTCCAGGAGCAGCCCGCTCCCTCGGACGTCACGGTGGTCCACGAGAACATCGCGGTGGGGTCGGCGCTTCCCGCGGACGTCGTGGTCACTCCGATTCCGGACCACCCGAAATACGCCTACGCGATCGTGAACCACGAGCGCGTGATCGTCGATCCGGAGCAGCATACGGTCGTCAAGATCATCAAGTAATCCTTGACGTCAAAAAGGAGCCCGCCGCGTGTCGGACGCGGCGGGCATTTTGTTTGTCCCGGGCGACGGTGCCTCCCGCTCCTGGAACCGGTACCGATCGAACCTGCCGACTGGTGCCGGCCTCCGCGATTTATCGTCCGTTGATGATGTAGACGATGTCCGTAGGAGAGCGTCACATTGACGTTCGCCTTGGATCGCTCTTCCGCAGCTGTTCCGGCAGACAAGGCCAAGCTGCCGGCGGGACGCGGACAGCCGTGTGCGGCCAGGTGGCACCGGCGCGCGCTCGCCCTGCGCGAGAAATCGGTCGACCCCGTGCGCTTCGACTGGTGAACCATTCCGTTCTTCCTGACGTATTGGACGGCAGGCGAAGAAGAAGGAGGTGCCGCCATGCGTGTCACGACTTTCGCTGCTGCACTTCTCGCGGCACTCGGCATCGGCCTTGCCGGGGCGCAGGCGGCTCCCCTGAAGGGACAGGCGCTGAAGGCGCTCGTCTCCGGCAAGCGCATCTATATCCAGACGCCGTTCGGCGGCGAGTTCCCCCTTCACTATCGCCCGAACGGGGAGGTTTCCGGAGACGGTACGGCGCTTGGCCTTGGCCGCTTCATGGCACCGACCGAGACCGGCCATTGGTGGGTGAAGGGCAGCAACCTCTGTCAGAAGTGGCCGACCTGGTATCACGGCCGGACGACCTGCTTCACGATCGAGAAGATCGGGCCGAACGAGGTCAAATGGCTGCGCGACGACGGCAAGGTCGGCAAAGCCCGCATCGGCGACTGATTTGCCCACCCCGTTCGCATTTTCGCCACTTTGCTGGCCAGATTAAGAATCCTATAAGTGATTTGATGTGAAGCAAGCGGGGACACCGCGCCGGAAGGGCGGGCGCGGTCGCCATAAGCCAAAACGCTGAACAGGCGGGGTGGGGACATTGACGGGGAAAAAGCGCGCTGCGCTGGCAGTGCGAGTCGGGCGTATAGCATCCGTGCCTCTGGTTTGCGTCGGTCTGGCAGCGTGTCAGACCGAGGGCGGTGGCAATCAGGCCGCCAAGGCCGAGATCAACAACCAGACGAAGTTCGCCTCGGCGGATTATGGCGTCGATGCCAGTCCGCGGGTGACGACGGAGAAGACCGTGCGGCCGGGTGGCGGGCGCTATCAGCTCGGCGACGCCTACAAGATCGCCGGCCGATGGTACATGCCGAAGAAGAACAAGAGCTACGACAAGGTTGGCCTTGCGTCCTGGTACGGGCCGAACTTCCATGGCAGGCTGACCGCCAACGGCGAGATCTACAACGAATACGGCCTGACGGCCGCGCACCCGACGCTTCCCCTGCCGAGCTATGCGCGGGTGACCAACGAGGTCAACGGCGATTCGGTCATCGTCCGGATCAACGACCGCGGTCCCTTCGCCTCCAATCGGATCATCGACCTGTCCGCCGAAGCGGCCGGCCTCCTGCACATGAAGCGGGCCGGCGTCGCGAAGGTCCGTGTCCAGTTCGTCGGGATGGCGCCGCTCGAAGGCGACGACAACTCGTTCCTGATGGCCTCGTATCATCCGGGTGACGGCGAGCCGGCAACGGATACGGGTGCGTCCGGAACGCTGCTCGCGATGAACGAGGCGCCCGCGCCTGACGCTTCCGCCGGAACCGCATCGCTTCCGGGTGTCACGACGGCATCCGCCGGCGAGCCGGCTCAGGGCGTGCCCACCCGCGTTGCGGCGGCGGCGGTCCCGGTGGCCGCGACGGCAGCCGCGCTTGTCGAGCAGCCGAAGCTCTCGCCGGCGCAGCAGAGCATCCAGCAGGCGATGTCGCTGCCCGATGTCGGTCCCGTGCCGGCTGACCGGCCGACCGATCCGGCGACGATCGTCCTGCCCGCAAGCCGTCCCGCCGGTGTCGCCTCCGCCTATGCCGAGAGCCGTGTCGCCGAAGCCTCCGATGCGTTCCGCCAGGTCCTCGGCAACCGCGAGCTCAGCCGCGATGCGATCGTTGCAGCCTGGAATAAGGACGCAGCCGCAAGGTACTGAGCGGCAAGGACTTCCTCTCGTGGCGCATCAAATGCCGGCGTGAAGTCGTTGCGCCGGCAATCACGGTTTGTTACCCTTTTGCCTGATCGTTGACCGGCTGGGAGGGGACGTCCGTGAATCCTGTTTTGCGTAGGCTTGCGGGTGTTGTCGTCGCGGCCGCCCTGACCGTGGCCTGCGGGTCTGCCGCCCGTGCGCAGCTCTTCGAGACGAAGGCCAAGGAAGCCTTCCTGATGGACGGCGCCACCGGGACCGTCCTCTTCGCGAAGAACGAGGACAAGCCGGTGCCGCCGGCGTCGCTCGCCAAGCTGATGACGATCGAGCTCCTCTTCGGCGCCATCAAGTCCGGCCGGCTGTCGCTCACCGATACGTTCCAGATCTCCGAACATGCCTGGCGCGACGGCGGCGCGGCCTCCGGCGGCTCGACGATGTTCGCCAAAGTCCATTCGTCCGTGCCGGTCGAGGCGCTGATCCAGGGTATCGTCGTGCAGTCGGCGAACGACGCCTGCATCGCGGTCGCCGAAGGGATGGCGGGATCCGAAGCCGCCTTCGCGCAGATGATGACGAACCGGGCGCACGAACTCGGCCTGAACGACATGAGCTTCGGCAACGCGACCGGGCTGCCCGACCCGAAGAACAAGGTGACGATGCGCGAGATGGCGCTGCTCGCCCGCCACATCCACGACACCTATCCCGACCTCTACCACTACTTCGCCGAAGACTCATTCACCTGGAACGGCATCCGCCAGCGCAACCGCAATCCCCTGATCGGCGCCGGGATCGGAGCCGACGGCCTGAAGACCGGCTACATCGAGGATTCGGGTTACGCCGTCGTGGGCTCGCTGCAGCAGGACGGGCGGCGGCTCTACTTGGCGATGAGCGGCATGTCGAGCGACCGGGAGCGTTCCGAGGAGGCACGCAAGCTCATTGAGTGGGGGATGCGCGCCTTCGAGAAGAAGAACCTCTTTGCCGAGGGCGCCATCGTCGGCCAGGCAAGCGTCTACGGCGGCGCGCAAACGGCGCTTCCGCTGAAGGCCAAGGGTCCGATCGACATCTTCCTTCCGAGCGCCAACCCGGACGGCCTGAAGGCGCGGATCGTCTATCACTGGCCGATCATGGCGCCGGTCGAGGAGGGGGCCAAGGTCGCGGAGCTCAAGGTCTATATCGGCGACACGCTGAGCCAGGTCACGCCGCTCTACGCGGCGCAGTCCGTGCCGAAGGGCCCGCTCTACAAACAGGCGCTCGACGCCTTCGAGGAACTGTCCCTCTCCTGGATGCATTGAGAGCGGCGGCAGCGCATGCCGCCACGATTGTCGCGCCGGGCGGCATCCGCTATCAGGTCTTCGCAGACCGCCGCGCGATCATCATCGAAAGGACGAAGCGTGACAGGGCAGAGGACACCGGGCCGCTTCATCACGTTCGAAGGCGGCGAGGGGGCCGGCAAGTCCACGCAGATCCGCCGCCTCGCGTCCGCCTTGCGGGAGAGCGGCCACGATGTCGTCGAGACGCGCGAGCCGGGCGGCTCTCCGGGTGCGGAGGCGGTGCGCCACGTGCTTCTTTCCGGGGCAGCGGAGGAATTCGGCGTGCGCATGGAAGCGCTGCTCTTCGCCGCGGCGCGCAACGACCATGTCGAGCAGCTGATCCGCCCGGCGGTCCGTGCGGGCCGCATCGTGCTCTGCGATCGCTTCATGGATTCGACCCGCGTCTATCAGGGCGTGACCGGCAATCTGGAGCCGGCCTTCGTCCAGGCGCTCGAGCGGCTCGCCATCGATGGCATGACGCCCGATCTGACGCTGCTCCTCGACCTGCCTGTCGAAGTGGGGCTCGAGCGGATCCGGAAGCGCTCGGGGAAGGGGCCTGACGGCTACGAGCCGGACCGTTTCGAGAAGGACGACGTGAAGACCCACGCGAGCCGGCGTGACGCCTATCTCGAGCTTGCGGCGCGCGAGTCGGAGCGCATCCGCGTCATTTCCGCCGACCGGCCGGAGAACGAGGTCTTCGCCGACGTGCTCGCCGCCGCGAAGGGCGTTTTGGGCGAGACCAGCGCGCCGCGCGCAAAGCGCAGGGCAGGACGCCGCACGCGATGAATCCGGCTGCCGAGCTCGACGGCGCGCCGGCTCCCTTCGAGGCGACGGCGCTCTTCGGTCACGACGAGGCGCTTGCCTTCCTTGGCCGTGCCTATCGTTCGGGGCGCATTCACCATGCCGTGCTGCTCGAAGGGCCGGAAGGGATCGGCAAGGCGACGCTCGCCTTCCGATTCGCCAACCATGTGCTGGCGCACCCGGATCCGGCATCGGCGCCGGAGGCGATCGCCGCTCCCGATCCGGCGTCTTCGGTCTTCCGGCAGACGGCAGCCGGCGCGTCGCATCATATCCTCCACCTGACACGCCCGATCGACGAGAAGACCGGCCGCGTCCGCTCCGCGATCACCGTCGACGAGGTCCGCCGCGCCGGGCGGTTCCTCGCCCAGACCTCCGGCACCGGCAACTGGCGCATCGTCATCGTCGACCCCGCCGACGATCTCAACCGCGCCGCCGCCAACGCGATCCTCAAGATCCTCGAGGAGCCGCCGCGCCGCGCGCTCTTCCTCGTCGTCTCGCACGCACCGGGAAAGCTGCTGCCGACGATCCGCTCGCGCTGCCTGCCGCTGCGGCTGCACCCGCTCGACGATGCCGCCATGGCGCAGGCGCTGCAGCATCTTCGCCTGGCCGGCACGGCGGAGTGGCCGACGGAGGAGATCATCCGCCGCTCGGAGGGGAGCATGCGCCGTGCGATCATGCTGCTGCGCTACGGCGGCGTCGACATCGCCCGTGCCTTCGAAGCGATCATGGCGAAGGGCCCATCCGCCTCGCGCGGCGACGTGCACAGGCTCGCCGACGCCCTGACCGGAAAGGATCGCGAGGCGGCGTTCGATTTCTTCCAGGCGCAGCTCGGCGACTGGCTGCTTGCACGCGCCCGTGCGGCGGCCGAGGCGGGGGACCTCGCCGCGGCCGATCGGCTTGCGGCGCTCTCGTCCGAGATCGAGGAGACCTGGGCGACGTCGGCGGCCTACAACCTCGACCGCAAGCAGGCCATCCTCGGCGTCTTCTCGTCGCTCTTCGACGCCGGCGCGGCGCAGGTAGCGTCGGCAGACGTTTTGCCCTAAGAGAGCCGGCGAGACGCCCGCAGGGCGTGCCGACGAGTTCGCAAGGCAAGACCCGCATGACCGCCCAGTCCCGCTATTACATCACCACCGCCATCGCTTATCCCAATGCCAGCCCGCATATCGGCTATGGCTACGAGGTGATCGCCACGGACGCGCTGGCGCGTTTCCAGCGGCTCGACGGCAGAAACGTCTACTTCCTGACGGGCACCGACGAGCACGGCCAGAAGATGCTGCAGACGGCGCGGCGCGCCGGCACGACGGCGAAGGAGCTTGCGGATAGAAATTCGGCCGAATTCAAGCGCATGGCCGCTGCCCTGAATGCGACGAACGACGATTTCGTCCGCACCAGCGAAGAGCGGCACCACGAGGCGAGCCGCGAGATCTGGCGGCGCATGGAGGCCGCCGGCGACATCTACAAGGACACCTATGCCGGCTGGTATTCCGTCCGCGACGAAGCTTATTACCAGGAGGCCGAGACGGAGCTCCGCGATGACGGTGTGCGCTACGGGCCGCAGGGCACGCCGGTCGAGTGGGTCGAGGAAGAGAGCTACTTCTTCCGCCTCTCAGCCTTCCAGGACCGGCTGCTGAAGCATTACGAGGACAATCCCGATTTCATTGGTCCGGCGGAGCGGCGCAACGAGGTCGTCTCCTTCGTCCGCTCGGGATTGAAGGACCTGTCGATGTCGCGCACGACCTTCGACTGGGGCATCAAGGTGCCGGGCGACGACAAGCACGTCATGTATGTCTGGGTCGACGCGCTGACGAACTACATCACCGGCCTCGGCTTTCCCGACGAGAGCAACCCGCTCTGGGCGTTCTGGCCGGCCAACGTCCACATCATCGGCAAGGACATCATCCGCTTCCATTCCGTCTACTGGCCGGCCTTCCTGATGTCGGCAGGCATCGCGCTGCCGAAGCGGGTCTTCGCCCACGGCTTCGTCTTCAACCGCGGGGAGAAGATGTCGAAGTCCGTCGGCAACGTCGTCGATCCCTTCTCCCTGATCGAGGCCTACGGCGTCGACCAGGTGCGCTACTTCTTCCTTCGCGAGATTCCGTTCGGGCAGGACGGCAACTACAGCCACGAGGCGATCGTCGGGCGCATCAATGCCGACCTCGCGAACGATCTTGGAAATCTGGCGCAGCGCTCGCTGTCGATGATCGCGAAGAACTGCGACGGCAAGGTGCCGACCTGCGGCGCGCTTTCGGAGGCCGATCGGGTAATCCTCGCGCAGACCGACGCACTTCTGCCGACGGCACGCGAGGCGATGGACCGCCAGGCGCCGCATGCCGCGCTTGGAGCGATCTTCGCCGTCGTCGCCGAGGCCAATCGCTATTTCGCAGGCCAGGAGCCCTGGGCGCTTCGCAAGAGCGATCCGGCGCGCATGGAGACGGTGCTCTACGTGACCGCCGAGGTCGTGCGGCAGGTGGCGGTGCTCTGCCAGCCCTTCATGCCGGCGTCCGCCGAAAAGCTGCTCGACGTGCTCGGCATCGCCGCGAACGCCCGCGATTTCGCCGCCCTCGGCGAAGCCGGACGGCTCTCGGCCGGCGCGCCGCTGCCCAAACCCGAGCCGGTCTTCCCGCGTTACATCGAGGAGACGGAGAAGGAAAGCCGGAAGGCCTGAGTTTCATCGATGCTTGTCGACAGCCATTGCCATCTGGATTTCCCGGATTTCGAGACGGAGAGGGACGCGATCGTCGAGCGCGCCCGGGCTGCCGGTATCCGCCGGATGGTGACGATCTCGACACGGGTGAAGGCCTTCGAGAAGGTGCTCGCCGTCGCCGAAAGCTACGACGACGTCTACTGCTCGGTCGGGACGCATCCGCACAATGCGGACGAGGAACTCGATGTCGGGACTGACGACCTGATCCGGCTGAGCGAGCACCCGAAGGTGGTCGCGATTGGCGAGGCGGGGCTCGACTACCATTACGACAACGCGCCGCGGGAGGCGCAGGCGACCGGCTTCCGGCGGCATATCGGAGCGGCGCGCGAGACCGGGCTTCCGCTCGTCATCCATTCGCGCAGCGCCGATGACGACATGATCGCGATCCTCGAAGAAGAATCGAGGAAGGGCGCCTTTCCCTTTATCCTGCATTGCTTTTCAGCCGGCCGCGCGCTTGCCGAAACCGGCATCCGGCTCGGCGGATACGTCTCGTTCTCCGGCATCCTGACCTTCCGGAATTCGGAGGACATCCGCGCCATCGCCCGGACGCTGCCGCGCGACCGCCTCCTCGTCGAGACCGACGCGCCCTACCTCGCGCCGGTGCCGCACCGCGGCAAGCGCAACGAGCCGGCCTTCGTGGCCGACACGGCGCGCGTCCTGGCCGAGACGCTCGAGATGGACCTCGACGACCTTGCCCGGCTGACCAGCGAGAACGTCTTCCGCGTCTTCTCCAAGATGCCGCGTCCGGCCGCATGAGGGTCCGCCGCCGTTTCACCATCCTCGGCTGCTCGTCGTCGCCGGGCGTACCGCGGATCACCGGCGACTGGGGCGCCTGCGATCCGGAGGAGCCGCGCAACCGCCGCAGCCGCGCCGCCTTCCTCGTCGAGCAGTTCGGCGAGGACGGCGGCCGCACGACGGTCGCCATCGACACCGGGCCCGATTTCCGCGAGCAGATGATCGCCGCTCGTGTCTCTAAGCTCGATGCGGTACTCTTCACCCATCCGCACGCCGATCATATCCACGGCATCGACGACCTCAGGGGCTTTGCCCTGGAATCGCACGACCAGGTGCCGGTCCATGCCGAGCCGAACACGCTCGCCCGCCTGCGCGAGGCCTTCCGCTACTGCTTCGAGACGCCCGAAGGCAGCGGATACCCGCCCATCGTCGCCGCGAACGAGATCGTGCTCGACGGCCGGCTTATCGAGATCGACGGGGCAGGGGGCAAGATCCCGTTCCTGCCGCTGCCGCAGGTCCACGGCGACATCATGTCTTTGGGCTACCGCATCGGCGACGTCGCCTATTGCTGCGATGTCAGCGATTTCCCGCCGAAGACGGTCGATGAACTGGGTGGTCTCGATGTCCTGATCGTCGACGCGCTCCAGTACAAGCCGCATCCGAGCCACCTGTCGTTGTCCGAGGCGCTCGGCTGGATCGACCGCCTCAAGCCGCGGCACACCTATCTGACGCACATGCACACGCCGCTCGACTACCGGACGGTGATGGCCGAGACCCCGCCGCACGTCGAGCCGGCCTACGACCTGCTGTCGTTCGAGAGGGAGGTGACGCTGTGAGCGGCAACGGCTCGTCCAGCCTGGAGAGGGTCAGGAGGGAAGCGGAGACGCTCGGCCTGCCGATCGAGATCCGGACGATGGTCCAGTCGACGCGGACGGCCGAAGAGGCGGCTCAGGCCTGCGGCTGTGATGTCGGGCAGATCGTCAAGTCTCTCGTTTTCACCGACGCGGAGAGCGCCCGTCTTGTCCTCCTGCTGGTCTCGGGCCGGCACACCGTCGACACGGATTTCGTCGCCGCCACCCAAGGCCTCCGGCTCGAGCGGGCGGATGCGCGCCGCGTCCGCGACGAGACCGGATTTGCGATCGGCGGCGTCGCGCCCATCGGCCATCTGAGCGCTCCGTCGGTCTACATGGACGGCACGCTTCTGTCCTTTCCCGTCGTCTGGTGCGCCGCAGGCCGGCCGGACAGCGTCTTCAGTGTCGCGCCCGCGCTTCTCCGCGACGCGATCGGCGCAACGGTCATCGACGTGACCCCGGCCTGAGACGCTTCAGCCGGCGCGCAGGAAGCGAATCGCCTCGTCGCGGCGGAAGAGGTAAAGCAGCATCCGCAGCGCTTCGCCGCGCCGGCTCGTGAGCTCCGGGTCCGTCTCCAGCACGTAGCGCGCATCCCGCCGCGCGGTCTCAAGGAGATCGCCGTGGGCTTCGAGGCTTGCCAGCCGGAAGCCCGGCGTGCCCGATTGGCGGGTGCCGAGAAGCTCGCCTTCGCCTCGCAGTTTCAGGTCCTCCTCCGCGATGCGGAAGCCATCCTCGGTCTCGCGCATGATCGAAAGCCGCGCCTTCGCTGTCTCGCCGAGCGGCCCCTTGTAGAGCAGGATGCAGCTCGAAGCTTCGTCGCCGCGCCCGACGCGGCCGCGCAGCTGGTGAAGCTGCGCCAGCCCGAACCGTTCCGCATGCTCGACCACGAGGATCGATGCGTCGGGCACGTCGACGCCCACCTCGACCACTGTGGTCGCCACGAGGAGCCGCGTCTCGCCGGACTTGAAGGCTGCCATCGCCGCCTCCTTCTCCGGTCCGCTCATGCGGCCGTGGATGATGCCGACGGCCCTGCCGAAGACCGGCACGAGCGCTGCGTGGCGCTCTTCCGCCGACATCGCATCGGAAACCTCCGACTCCTCGACGAGGGGACAGATCCAATAGGCCTTGCGGCCTTCGGCGAGCGCCGTCTTCAATCGGTCGATGATCTCGCCGGTTCGCTCGGTCGGCACGACAACGGTTGAAATCGGCTTGCGGCCTGCAGGCTTCTCCGTGAGCTTGGAGACGTCCATATCGCCGAAGGCAGCGAGCACGAGCGTGCGCGGGATCGGCGTCGCGGTCATGACGAGCATGTGCGGCGCCATTCCCTTCGCCGTCAGGCGGAGGCGCTGGTGAACGCCGAATCGGTGCTGCTCGTCGACGACCGCGAGCCTGAGATCGTGATAGGCGACGTCGTCCTGGAAGAGCGCGTGCGTGCCGACGACGATATGCGCCGCGCCGTTCGCGATCTGCTCCAGGATGGCGGCGCGTTCCGGGCCTTTCATGCGGCCCGTCAGCAGCACGACCCTCAGCCCCGCCGGCTCAGCCATGGCGCTCAGCGTCGCCCCGTGTTGCCGGGCGAGGATCTCCGTCGGGGCCATCAGGACCGACTGCCCTCCGGCCTCGGCGACCGCCGCCATCGCCATCAGCGCGACGACGGTCTTGCCGGAACCGACATCGCCCTGCAGGAGGCGTAGCATCCGCTCCTCCCTGGCGAGATCGGCGAGAATCTCGGCGATCGCGGCTGCCTGGCTCGGCGTCAGGGAGAAAGGCAGCCGGTCGCGGATCATCGACTGCAACGTGCCGGTCGCCGCGACCGGCCGGCCGGGAAGCCGCCGAACGCGCTGGCGCACGAGGGCGAGCGAAAGCTGGCCCGCGAGAAATTCGTCATAGGCCAGCCTGCGGCGCCCCGGCGATTGCGGATCGAGGTCTGCTTCCTCCTGTGGCCGGTGAACGGCGCGCACGGCGTCGGCAAAGGCCGGAAGCGCGCTCCTTGCGAGGAAGGCCGCGTCACCCCAGTCATCGAGGTCGGGCAGCGCGGCGAGTGCGGAAGCGAGGGCGCGTGCGTGCACCTTCGGCGACAGCCCCGCGGTCGAGGGATAGACCGGCTCCACGAGTGGCAGGTTCTGCCGCTCTGCGAGGCTCACCACGTGGTCCGGATGGACCATCGACGGCCGGCCGTTGAACCATTCCGCCCGGCCGCTGACGATCACGGTCTCGCCGACCGGAAGCTGCTTTTCCAGCCAGGCGGCCTTGGAATGGAAGAAGGTCAATGCCATCTCTCCGGTCTCGTCCTGCACGAAGACGCGGTAGGGACCATTGCCGCGGCTGCGCGGAGCCGGCTGGTGCCGGTCGACGCGCACGGTCAGCGTCACGATCGCTCCGTTCGGCGCGTGCGCGATGCCCGGTTGCCGACGCCGGTCGATCAGCGCATGCGGCGGAAGGAACAGAAGGTCGACGATGCGCGTCTCGTCTGCGCCCTCCCGTCCGGTGAGGCGGGCGAAGAGGGCGGCAACCTTCGGGCCGACGCCGGAAAGCGTCGAGACGGGCTTGAAGAGAGGTTCGAGTGCTATCGGACGCATCGCCGGACAATGCGTCGGCCATCGAAGGCATGGCAAGGCTGACAACAGAGGCCACCTTGGATATAGAGGCGCATCAACAGGAAGGTTTTCGATGACAGGGACGACACGCACGAGCGCCGGACTCGATCCGAGGCGCCGCCGCATCCTGTTTCGCGCCTGGCACCGCGGCATCCGGGAGATGGACCTCGTCCTCGGATCATTCTGCGACGCCGAGATCGCGGCTCTGACCGGCGCGGAGCTCGACGCACTGGAAACCATCATGGACCAGTCCGACGGCGAGCTCCTCAAGTGGGTGACCGGCGAGCGCTCCGTGCCGGAGGCCTTCGACACGCCGCTCTTCCGGCGGATCGCTGCCTATCGGCCGGATTTCGCACCGATCGCCGCAAGCGGAGCGTCCTCCCGATGATCGAATGCTTCGCTCCCGATCTCTTCACCAAGGCCTCGGTACCGACGACGCTCGCCAATGTGCCGCCGGGGATGGAGCCCCTGCTGCTCGCCGAGATGGCCCGCACCGGGCGGCCGGTCGCCTATGTCATGTCCGACGGGCAGAAGATGGGCGACCTGGAGCAGATGCTCGGCTTCGTCGCGCCCGGAATCCCCGTCCTGACCCTGCCCGCCTGGGACTGCCTGCCCTATGACCGCGTCTCGCCGAGCGCCGATGCGGCGGCCCGCCGGCTCTCCGCCCTCGCTGCGCTCGTCGCCCATACGAAGAACCCGCACGGCGCGATCGTCCTCGTCTCGGCCAACGCATTCCTACAGAAGCTGCCGCCCCGCGCTGTCATCGAGAGCCTTGCCTTCTCGGTGCGCGCCGGCAACCGCGTCGCCATGGAAGACATTGTCGCGCGGCTCGAGCGGAACGGCTTCGAGCGGACGTCGACGGTGCGCGAGGTCGGCGAATATGCCGTACGCGGCGGCATCCTCGATGTCTTCGTTCCGGGAAGCGAGGAGCCGCTGCGGCTCGATTTCTTCGGCGACACGCTGGAGACGGTGCGCAGCTTCGACCCGCAGACGCAGCGCACGATCAGCCAGGGCCACACGCTCTCGCTCAACCCGATGAGCGAGGTGACGCTGACGCCCGAGACGATCAGCCGATTCCGCACGAACTATTTGGCGCTCTTCGGTGCGGCGACGCGTGACGATGCGCTTTACCAGGCGGTGAGCGAGGGGCGGCGCTATGCGGGGATGGAGCACTGGCTGCCGCTCTTCTACGAGACGCTCGAGACGACCTTCGATTATCTCGACGGCTTCGCGCTCGTCACGGACCACCTGGCCGTCGAGGCCGCTCATGAGCGCCACAAGCAGATCCTCGATCACTCCGAGGCCCGCCGCGCGTCTCTGGGGGAGGGTCAGAAGGCCGCCGGGCAGGGCACGCCCTATAAGCCGGTGCCGCCGGAGCGGCTCTACCTTCAGGCAGATGCCTTCGCTTCCGCGCTGGAAGAACGCAATGCGCTGCGTCTTTCGCCGTTTCTCCATCCGGAAGGCGAGGCGCGTCGCGTCGTGACGCTCGAGGCGCGGCCGGGGCCGCGCTGGGCCCGCGCGCAGATCGAGGGAAGCGAAACAGAGCGCGTCAACGTCTTCGACAAGGTCGTCGCGCATATCGGCGAAAAGCGCTCTGGCTCGGGCCGCGTGCTTGTCACGGCGTGGTCGGAAGGCGCGCTCGACCGGATGCTGCAGGTGCTCGCCGAGCATGGGTTGGAGCGCGTCCGGACGGTCGAGCATCTCCCCGATCTCGACAGGCTTTCCAAGGGAGAGGTCGGCGCCGCCGTCCTCAGCCTCGAAAACGGCTTCGAGACGGGCAACCTCGCCGTCATCGGCGAGCAGGACATCCTCGGCGACCGCATGGTCCGCCGCAGCCGGCGCAAGCGCCGTGGCGCCGACTTCATCGCGGAGGTCGCCGGCCTCGACGAAGGCTCCATCGTCGTCCATGCCGAGCACGGCATCGGCAAGTTCCTCGGCCTGCGCACGATCGAGGCCGCCGGCGCCCCGCATGCCTGCCTCGAGTTGCTTTATGCCGACGAGGCCAAGCTCTTCCTGCCCGTCGAGAATATCGAGCTTCTCTCGCGCTACGGATCGGAAACGGCCGAGGCGCAGCTCGACAAGCTCGGCGGCGTCGCCTGGCAATCGCGCAAGGCGAAGCTCAAGAAGCGCCTGCTCGACATGGCCTCCGGCCTCATCCGCATCGCGGCGGAGCGGATGACCCGCCACGCCACTGTCCTGACGACCCCGGAAGGCGTCTACGACGAGTTCGCCGCGCGCTTCCCGTATGACGAGACGGACGACCAGCTGAACGCCATCGAAGCGGTGCGCGAGGATCTCGCGGCCGGACGGCCGATGGACCGGCTGATCTGCGGCGACGTCGGCTTCGGCAAGACGGAAGTCGCGCTGCGGGCGGCTTTCGCTGCGGCCATGAACGGGGCGCAGGTCGCCGTTGTCGTCCCCACGACGCTGCTTGCCCGCCAGCACTACAAGACCTTCGTCGACAGATTCCGCGGTCTCCCGATTCGCATCGCCCAGGCCTCGCGATTGGTCGGTAGCAAGGAGCTGGCGCAGACGAAGAAGGAAGTCGCCGACGGCAAGACGGACATCGTCATAGGCACGCACGCGCTTCTCGGCACCTCCATCAAGTTCGCCAATCTCGGCCTTCTCATCATCGATGAGGAGCAGCACTTCGGCGTCAAGCACAAGGAGCGGCTGAAGGAACTGAAGTCGGATATCCACGTCCTGACGCTTTCGGCCACCCCGATCCCGCGTACCCTGCAACTCGCGATGACGGGCGTACGAGAGCTGTCGCTGATCACGACGCCGCCCGTCGACCGCATGGCGGTCCGCACCTTCGTCTCGCCCTTCGACGGCCTCGTCATCCGCGAGACGCTGCTGCGCGAGCACTATCGCGGCGGCCAGAGCTTCTACGTCTGCCCCCGCGTCTCGGACCTGCCGGAGATCGAGGCGTTCCTTCGCTCCGAAGTGCCGGAGCTGAAGGTCGCCGTCGCGCACGGCCAGATGCCGCCCGGCGAACTCGACGACATCATGAACGCCTTCTACGACGGGCAGTACGACGTGCTGCTCTCCACGACGATCGTCGAATCGGGCCTCGACGTCCCGACGGCGAACACGCTTGTCGTCCATCGCGCCGACATGTTCGGCCTCGCACAGCTCTACCAGCTCCGCGGCCGCGTCGGCCGGTCGAGGGTGCGCGCCTTCGCGCTGCTGACGCTGCCGGCGAACCGGATGCTGACGGCGACCGCCGACCGGCGCCTGAAGGTGCTGCAATCGCTCGACACGCTCGGCGCCGGGTTCCAGCTCGCGAGCCACGACCTCGACATCCGTGGCGCCGGCAACCTGCTCGGCGAGGAGCAGTCCGGCCACATCAAGGAAGTCGGCTTCGAGCTCTACCAGCACATGCTGGAGGAGGCGATCGCCGAGCTGAAGGGGACTGAGGAGGCGATCGACACAGGCTGGGCGCCGCAGATCACGCTTGGCGCTCCGGTCATGATTCCCGAGAGTTACGTACCGGACCTCAACCTGCGCATGAGCCTCTACCGGCGTTTGGCCGAGCTCCACGAGGCGGGCGAGATCGACGCCTTCGGAGCCGAGCTCATCGACCGCTTCGGCCCGATGCCGTCCGAAGTCGAGCACCTGCTCAAGGTCGTCTACATCAAGGCGCTGTGCCGCCAGGCAAACGTCGAGAAGCTCGATGCCGGACCAAAGGGCGTCGTCGTCCAGTTCCGCAACAAGGAGTTCCCGAACCCCGCCGGCCTCGTCGATCTCATCGGCAAGCAGGGAACGATGGCGAAGATCCGCCCCGACCAGAGCATCGTCTTCACGCGTGACCTGCCGACGCCCCTGAAGCGCCTCGGCGGCGCGGCGGTCATCATGACCCGGCTTGCGGACATCGCCACAGCGGCCTGAGTATCAGGGGGAGACGGCGAAGGACGGCGCGACGAAGCGGCCGGCTTATCCGGCGCTTGCCGCGTCCTTCTCCTTCTGCGTCGCAAGACCGTCGATCGTCCGCACCAGCGCCGTCACCGGCTGGGCGCCCATGATGGCGTAGCGGCCGTCGAGGATGAAGCATGGCACGCCGGTGACGCCCATCTTCTGCGCCGTCTCGATCTCGTGCCGCACTTCGGCACGGTCGGCACCGCCCTTCAGTAGCGGATCGACGACCGCTGCGTCCATGCCGGCTTCGCGTGCGGCCTCGAGAAGGACTGCGGCGTCGCCGATGTTGCGGCCTTGCGTGAAGTACATGCGGAACAGGATGCCGACGAGCCGGTCCTGGACGCCCAGTCCGGCAGCCGACGCCCAGCGGATGACGCGGTGCGCGTCGAGCGTGTTCGGCGAGACTTTGATCGCATCGAAGTCGAAGGGAATACCTTCCTCGGCGCCGGCCTGCCGCACGGGCTCGTTCGCCCGGGCCGCGCCGTCGGGGCCGCCGAATTTCATCTCCATCTAGGCCTTGCGGTCGCTGCCGCCTGCCGGGATCGTCGGATCGAGCTGGAACGGCCGCCAGCGGACGTCGACCGCGACGCGGCCCTTCAGCTCGGTGATCGCCTTTTCCAGCCGCCTCCGGCCGATATAGCACCAGGGACAGACGACATCGGATACGACGTCGACGGATATCGTGGTCATCTCAGTTCTCCGCATGCTCCGCCAACGTCTTGGAATCCCTTGCCCGCGCGTTCCACCCTGTCGGCAACTGATAACCGTAGAGCGGCGTCGTCTCCGGGCGCTGGAGGTGCTTCCAGTGCGCGACCCATTGCGCATCGACGTGGTAGAGCGGCACCACGTAGTAACCCGAGACGAGCACGCGGTCGAGCGCCCGCACCGCGTCGCGGAACTCCTTGGTCGAGCGCGCCGCCAGCATCGCCTTGATCATCGCGTCGATCGCCGGATCGGACGCGCCGGCGAAGTTGAAGCTCCCCTGCACGTCGCGGGTCGACGAGGCCCAGCGCCCGATCTGCTCGCTCCCCGGCGAGAGGGAGGAGGGGTAGGACTTCAGGATCATGTCGTAGTCGAAGGTCATGGTCCGCTGCTGGTATTGCGAATCGTCGACCGTGCGCACCGAAAGCGCGATGCCGAGCGCGGAGAGCATCCGCTGGTAGGCGAGCGCCAGCTTCTCCTGCCCCGCGTCCTGCGTCATCACCTCGAAGGCGAGCTGCCGGCCGCTCTCGTCGACGAGCCGGCCGTCGCGGATCGTGTAGCCGGCGGCGTTGAGCAGGTCGAGCGCCTTGCGGAGCACGTGCCGGTCGCGACCCGAGCCGTCGGTGACGGGGAGCCTGTAGCTGCCGTTCATCACGTCCGGCGTCACGGCATCGGGGAAGGGCGCGAGCAGCCGCTGCTCCTCGGCATCGGCCGCCACTTGGAAGCAGGAGAGGTCGGAACCCTGCCAGTAGTCCTCCGTCCGCTCGTAGGCGCCGTCGAAGAGGTTCCGGTTCGCCCACTCGAAGTCGAAGACGAGCGCCAGCGCATGGCGCACCCGCCGGTCCGCGAAGATCGGCCGGCGCGTGTTGAAGACGAAGCCGTACATGCCGGAGGGCAGGTGGCTTGGAAACGTGTCCTTGACGACACGGCCGTCGCGCACGGCGGGAAAGTCGTAGGAACGGGCCCATTTCGTCGGGTTGCCCTCGGCCATGACGTCGAAGGCGCCGGCCTTGAAGGCCTCGAAGGCGGAGCTGTCGGAAAGGAAGTACTCGACCGTGATGCGGTCGTAGTTGTCGAAGCCGCGTTTGACCGGCAGGTTCTTCGCCCAGTAATCCGCATTTCTCTCGAACACGATGCGGCGCCCGGGAACGACGCGGGCGACGCGATAGGGGCCGGAGCCTATCGGCGTCTTGAGGGTCGAGCGGTCGAAGGTCGCGACGTCGATCGCGTGCTTCGGCAGGATCGGCGACATCGCGAGGATCATCGGCAGCTCGCGCCCCGCCTCCTTCTTGAGGCCGAAGCGGACGCTCATGGCGCCGACCTTCGTGATGCTCGAGACGCCGTCAAGCCGATTGCTGTAGGGCGGGCGGCCCTCCTTCTGCAGAAGTTTGAAGGAGAAGATGACGTCGTCGGCTGTCACCGGCGCGCCGTCCGACCACCGCGCCTGCGGATTGATGTTGAACTGGATGAAGGTGCGGTCGTCGTCCCACTCGACGCTCTTCGCAAGCAGGCCGTAGAGCGTGAACGGCTCGTCGGCGGAGCGCTGCATCAGGCTCTCGTAGACGAGGTTGCCGAACTCCGGGTCCCAGAGGCCGCGGGCCGTCGTGCGCATGCTCTTCAGGATGAAGGGATTGAGGCTGTCGAAGGTGCCGACGACGCCGTAGGTCACCGAACCGCCCTTCGGAGCGTCGGGATTGGCATAGGGGAGATGGTCGAAATCGGCGGGAAGGGCCGGCGCACCGTGCATGGCGATCGCGCCGACGGCGGCCGCCGATGCGGATCCGCACGGCAGGAAGAGGGCCGCCAGGGCGGCGGCCAGCGTGATGAAGCGCATGATGCGAGGCGTCCCGTTCGACTGATTCACCCGATTCGTAGCACGCCGGCGATCTAAGCCGGCAATGTTGGGCGAAGCTTGGCATGGCGCGCATGAATCGCCTTGCAAGGCTGGATCACGGCGCTGTTCTTGTGTAACAGGAAGCGGATTTCGGGCCTTGCAAATGCCTCATTTTCTGGCGACGGAGAGGCACCGCCGGATGCCCGGGGGCGTCGAATCGTGCCCCACCATGCCCCGGACGCGACATCAGGAGACGGACATCATTATGATCTTGAAGACGAAACCCGCCGCGCGCGCGCTCAAGTCCGCGGTTCTGCTTGCAAGCGGTCTCTCCTTGCTCGCGCCGGCTGCCGCCTTCGCGCAGGCCGCCCCTGCCAAGACGCCGGCGCAGGCCGCCGGCAAAGGCATGCCGCCGAAGGGCTGGTTCAAGGCCTGCACCAAGCAGGAGGACAACGACGTCTGCGTCGTTCAGAACATCGTGACGGCGCCGAGCGGGCAGCTCGTCACGGCAATCGGCCTCATCACCGTGACCGGCAAGGTCAACCGCAAGCTCCTGCAGGTTTCCGTCCCGAGCGCGCGCCGCATCCAGCCGGGCGTGTCGATGCAGATCGACGACGGCCAGAAGGCCCGCCTCGACTACGGCGTCTGCATGCCCGAGGATTGCGTCGCCTCGGTACCGCTCACCGATGCGATGGTTGCAAGCTTCAAGAAGGGCAGCAATGTCACCTTCACCTCGGTGAACTTCCAGGGCGCGGCAAACCCGATCAAGGTCTCGCTCAAGGGCTTCACGGACGCGTTCGACGGCCAGCCGATGAAGCAGTCCGAACTCGAGCAGCGCCAGAAGCTCCTGCAGGAAGAGATGCAGAAGAAGGCCGACGCGGCGCGCAAGAAGCTCGAAGCCGCGCAGGACGCCGCCAAGTCCAAGTAACCGAAGCTTCGCGAATCCCATATGCAAACGGCCCGGCATCGTTCCGGGCCGTCTTTCATTCAGGTTACGGGCGCGGCGACGCCACCGATCAATGGCCGAGGCGCTCGCGCGGCCGGTAGAGGCCGGCTTCGACGCCCTCGAATAGCTCGCGGACCTGCGGGTGGCGCACCGGACGGCCGCTGTCGTCGGCGACGAGATTCTGCTCCGACACGTAGGCCACGTATTCCGTCTCGTCGTTTTCGGCGAAGAGGTGGTAGAACGGCTGGTCCTTGCGCGGACGCACCTCTTCCGGAATCGCGTTCCACCACTCCTCGGTGTTGTCATATTCAGGATCGACGTCGAAGATGACGCCCCGGAACGGGTAGACCCGGTGGCGGACGACCTGTCCGATCTGGAACTTGGCGTTACGCGCCTTCATGCTCGTACCTCATCCTGCTTACTTGGATAAGGTGCGGCGAAAAATCAATCTCGTGTGGAATTTCGGCTTTCGCGGAGCCGGTTGCGCAGCGCAGAGAACGGTTCAAAAGGGGCAAGAGCGCGCAGGCTCGATCCCGGTTCCATTCCTTCGCGCATCAGGAAGCGCCGCAGCGGCGTGACGCGCATCAGGGCCGAAAGCCCGGCCGCCCGCGCAAGATGCACCGGCAGGAAATCGCTGAGCAGGCTTCGGTTCAGGGCATCGACGCCAATCGTGCGGCTCGTCACGTCGAGGCGCCGCGCCCGGCCGTAACTGCCGGGGACGGTCTCCAGCGCGTTGCCGGCAGCTTCGGCCGCATGGGCGAGTGCAGCGACGTCGCGGAGGCCGAGATTGAGCCCTTGCGCGCCGATCGGGGCGATGACGTGTCCGGCTTCTCCGACGAGTACGGTTCGGCCGGTGGCGAAGGCATGGGCGATCATTCCGGTGATCGGGAACTGCTGCAGCGGCCCGTCGACCGTCACCGCACCGAGCATTGACTGCATGCGTTCCTCGATCGCCCGCGAGAGGTTCTCCGCCCCGAGGTCGGCGAGGATCCGCGCATCCCGCGGCTGCATGACCCAGACGAGGCTCGACCGGTCGCCGGGAAGCGGTACCTGCGTGAAAGGGCCATCCTCCGTGTGGAATTCCGTCGAGATGTTCTCGTGGGGAAACCGGTGCTTGAACGTCGTGACGATCGCCGCCTGTCGGTAGCGCCATGTCCGGGCGCCGATCCGGGCCGCCTGGCGCAGGACGGAGTTGCGGCCGTCCGCAGCGACCGCCAGTCGTGCCGCGATTGCGGTGCCGTCCGCAAGGTCGACCGTGACGCCGTTGGCATCCTGGCGCGCGCCGGTTGCCGGAACGGGAAAAGTCGTGATGTCCGGCAGGCGCGATACTTGCGTCAGCAGGGCCGCGACGAGGTCGGCATTCGCGATATTGTAGCCGAAAGCCTCGGCGCCGATTTCTCCTGCATGGAATGTCACCGTCGGCGCACGCAGCAGACGGCGCGTCCCGTCGACAAGCCGCATGGTGGCAAGCGCGGCGGCCCGATCGGCCAGGCTGTCCCAGACGTCGATCTCATTCAGGAAGCGGATCGAGGGCATCAGGAGCGCCGTCGTCCGGTGGTCAGGCCGTTCGGCCGGCGGGGCGACGAAGCCGACCGCGAGGCCCATGCGCCCAAGCGCCAGTGCGGCCGCAGCCCCCGCTAGACCGGCACCGACCACCACGACGTCGAATTCCTGGGCGTCCCGATCGTTCTCCACCGTTCTCTCCAGCAAGGGTTTCCGACCTTTTCCGATTTAGAACAGAAGCATCCCGCTTGCCAGCCGCGCGTAAAGCGAAAGCGAACTGGATCGACGCCCGGTTGTCTGGTAGCGGTGTCGCGGATTTTAGATCACGATGTTGCGTCCGGAGAACATGCTTTCCTCCGGCGGCCCCAGCCAAGGACAGGTTGCTGCCCGTGCGGATATTCAATTATAGACGCGTGCCTTACGCGGAAATCCGTGCTTTCTCGGTGCACATTCTGACCGCATCCGGCTCTTTTCTCGCGTTCCTCGCGCTCGTCGCCGCGGCCGAGCACCGGTTCGTGCCGATGTTCTGGTGGCTGGGGGCGGCCCTTCTCGTGGACGGCATCGACGGGCCGATCGCGCGCAAGGTGGATGTGCAGGCGGTCCTCCCGAACTGGTCGGGCGTCATGCTCGACAATGTCATCGACTACGTGACCTATGTGCTGCTGCCTGCCTTCGCGCTTTACGAGAGCGGCATGATCGGGCGGCCGATGTCGTTTGCGGCAGCCGGCCTGATCGTCATGTCGAGCGCGATCTACTACGCCGATACAGGCATGAAGACGGCGGAGAACTTCTTCTCTGGCTTCCCCGTCGCTTGGAACATGGTCATCTTTACCCTCTTCGTGGTGCATCCGTCGGAGGAGGTGGCCTTCGGCGCGATCCTGATTTCGGTCATCCTGACGTTCCTGCCGATCCATTTCCTGCATCCGGTCCGCGTCGTCAGGCTGCGCCACCTCAACCTCACGATATTCGGCATCTGGTCGCTTCTGAGCGTCGCGGCGCTCCTCATGAATTTCGAGAGCCCGCGCTGGGTCGAGTGGGGCGTGATCGCCGCCGGCCTCTATCTCTATTTCATCGGCGCGGTGCTGCAGGCCTTCCCGCGGCTCGGGCAGAGGTGACGGACGAAGACGGAGGAGAAAATGTCGAAGGCGATCGTCGTCAAGGCCCATGGCGGGCCGGATGTTCTGGAATACGGCGAGCATCCCGCCGGCCAGCCGGGGCCGGGGCAGGCGCTGGTGCGCCATGAGGCCGTGGGGCTGAATTTCATCGACGTCTATTACCGGACGGGGCTCTACCCTGCGCCCGACGGCCTGCCGCTCGTGCCCGGCAACGAGGGCGCGGGCGTCGTTCTTGCCGTCGGTGAGGGCGTCAGCGAGGTCAAGGCCGGCGACCGCGTCGCCTATGTCGGACCGATCGGCTCCTATGCCGATGAGAGGGTGATCGCCGCCGACAGGCTCGTCCGGCTGCCGGAGGACATCTCGACCGACGTCGCCGCGGCAATCATGCTGAAGGGCATGACAGCCGAATACCTCCTCCATCGCACCTTCCCGGTCAAGGCCGGCGACACGATCCTTTTCCCTGCCGCCGCCGGCGGCGTCGGTCTGATCGCCGGTCAGTGGGCGAAGCGCCTCGGCGCCACCGTGATCGGCACCGCCGGCTCTCCGGAGAAGGTCGCACTCGCGCGCGCCCACGGCTACGACCATGTGATCGACTACCATCGCGACGATTTCGTCGCACGGGTGCAGGAGATCACCGGCGGCAAGGGCGTCGACGTCGTCTACGATTCGGTCGGCAAGGACACGTTCCCCGGCTCGCTCGACTGCCTGAGGCCGCGCGGATTGTGGGTCAGCTTCGGGCAATCGTCCGGCAGCATCCAGCCGTTCGACATGGGCGTCCTGTCGCGCAAGGGCTCGCTCTATGCGACGCGCCCGACACTGTTCACCTACATCGCCTCGCGCGCCGATCTGCAGCTTTCCTCCTCCCGCCTGTTTGCGGCGGTCGCGTCGGGCGACCTCGAGGTCAAGATCAACCAGACCTACCGGCTTGCCGACGCCGTGCAGGCGCACGCCGACCTCGAAGCAAGGAAAACCACGGGGACGACGCTGCTTAAGCCTTGAATTTCCCGCGCGATATGATGAAGCTTGACATGGCGGTGCTGCGTGGGGGCGAATAATGGCGACCGGTCGTGCCGCGTGTGACCAGTGCCGTTGCAGGGGATGAAGTGGCCGCGAGCCCGCCGCACGAAATGCCAGGGGAGACGGAGACGCTTCTGCGCGTCGCAGGCCTGACGAAGGCCTTCGGCACGTTCAAGGCGTGCGACGCGATCGATCTCGGCATCCGTCCCGGCGAGATTCATGCGCTGCTGGGCGAGAAC